>CAUUZE010000028.1:0-18494 GCA_963549665.1 Campylobacter concisus
TGTTTTTACGCCCAAATTTGTGAAAAATCCCGGCGGTATCGGACTTTGCTCGATATTGCGCATCTTTAAATTTATAGCGTTTTGCTCCCTAAAGCTTCTCCATGTCAAAAATGTAGTTCGCGCTAAATTTAGCCCCATGCCAAGCTGGGCTAACTCCTCACAAGGCGTCGTCACATAAAGCCACTCGTCCTCTTTTAGCTTTGTGCTTAGCTCAAGCGCGCTTTCTATTAAAATGGGGTTTAAATTTGAAATGAATGCGGCCTGCTCTTTGAAATTTACCCTGATGAAATTTACAGCCCTCGGACAGCGACTATCAAAGATGATCTCATTTTTCACAAGAGCGTTTTTGTATGCGTTTTTTACGCTTTTAACGTGGTCTTTTTCGCACTCTACTACGCTAAAGCCTTTGTCTTGCAAAATTTCTTTAAGTGCGGCAAAGTCGTAGATGTTTTTTACAACAGGATTTAACCAAACCACTTTTTTCATAAGAGCTCCCGTCAAATTTAAAAGCAAAATGTAATAATTAAAATCAAAATTGTATCATTTGAAATTAAAAAAATGGCTTTGGAGGTTAAATTTAGAAGAAAACGGCTAGACTTTTACGTCTAAATTTCGTTTTTTCTGGCTTTTCTCCATCAGTTTTAGTATGTCTATGCCGCTTTTTTCAAGGCGCATTAGCTCCTTAAGGTAGGCAAATTTCTCATCTTTATTGATGTCGTAGGTCGCTAGTTTCTCGCTTCGGCCGATCACCGAAGCATAGACCTTGTTGCCGTCAAGTTTGTCGGTATTTTGCACATTGTAAAGCGACAGCACGCCCTCTATCACCTCTTTAAATTTCGCGCCGCTCTTCATGCCAGCCTTCATCAGCGTTAAAAATCTCTGCCTGCTCTCATCGTCAGTGAAATTTATGCTTTGCATTGTCTCATATTCGATCGGTGGCTTGTTCGTGCTAGTTAGCATTGAGATGGCCTTCTTGCCTATTGTAATGCTCTCCACGCCGACCCTCTCGCCAAGATATTGCCTCAGCGCATAGTCCAGCCACCTATCTTTAAATTCTTCTACGCTCATGTCCTTATCAAGTATCTCAAAGCCCTCCACGTGGCTCTTGTGTCTAAGTCCGAGCAAGGTGCCGCTATCATCTTTTGATGTGTACTCTTTCGCGAAGAGATCGACGTTTGTTGGATAGTATCCGATGATCGATTCGTAAAGCCTTCCAAAACCAAGCGCCTCGGTCTGACTAACAAAGCTTTTAAGCTCGTTTATCTCATCTTGGCTCATTTGCTTGTCGTATCCCATGAGTTTGCCCCAGATGCTTATCTTGCCATTAGCGGCTATGCCTGTGAGTGAGTTATCTCTAGCAAATTTTAGCGGCTCATCATCTTTGTTAAATTTGCTCTCGTTTGTGCGACCTAAATTTATCTGCTCGCTGCTTTGATTGGCGTTTTTGACTAATTTTTGAGATGATAAATTTAAGGAATTTTCGTCTGTGCTAGGCTTACTACGGCTAGCGCTTTGCTCTCTAATGTTTTGAAAGCCGCTATATAAATTTACATTAGCTCCATTTACGCCACCTATCATCTCAAATCCTTTGTAAGATAGTTAAAACAAATATCGTCTCTTTTAGAGTAAAATTTAGAAATTGTAGAGTTTGACTTGCAAATTTAGGCTAGCTTGAGACCGGATAAATTTAGACATTTTAGAAGGCTGGAATTTAGAATTTACTTTGTAGAAATTTGCATCTATCGGTTTTTGATTGTATCTCGTTTAGCTTTATCATATCTAGTCTATATATTCGGTTTTGGATTTATCATATACAACTCTTTTATCATATCATAGGCTATTTCAGATCAAATTTATGTCATCTTATCCGCCACCCTAGCTACATTAGCCAAGCCCTTTTTGTAGTCTATCAAAATTTATAATTTTGCAACTTTTTGGATTATAAATTTTAAATTTGTTTTTTTGAATAATTTAAATTTGAGATAGTTCGTATAGATAATTTGCCCTGCTTTTTGCATTTTAAACATATAGCCCTTAATCCTAAAACTTCGCAAAATAGCTTATAAATTTGACCCAGAAACACTCAAAATAGAAATAACCCACCCAAAGCAAATATCACAAAAAATTACCGAAGTAAAATTTAAAAAACCAACTAGATCTAAATTTAGAAATTTATTGTGTTAGCTTTGAAATTTAATAGATAAGTTGAGCTAGAAATTTAAAACCTCATTTTTGAGGTTTTTGGCATAAATCAAAAAGCGTCTGCTTGTTTTTTGTGCTTTAAAACTGCTATAAATTTACTTACACCAACTATTTTAACCTATCGCAGCAGCTCATCTAAAAGCCACAAAATAAAATTTACAATGCTCCAACTTGTAAATTTGCCACAGTCCAAGATGGATAAATTTAAAACAAAAATTTTTTAAAAAAACGTAAAAAGATAAATTTAGAAAGAAAAGAGAGCCAGATAGGCTCTCTGGGTATTATTCAGCTACTAGCTCTATATAAGCCATCTCAGCTGCGTCACCTCTGCGAACGCGAGTTTTGATGATTCTTGTATAGCCACCGTTGCGCTCTTTAAATTTTGGAGCTACTTCAGTAACTAGCTTATTTGTAGTCTCTTTGTCTTGCAATGAAGCAAATACTGCTCTGTGAGCGTTAGAGTCGCCCTTTCTAGCTCTTGTGATAAGCTTTTCAACATAGCTTCTAAGCTCTTTTGCTTTTGGTAAAGTTGTCTCTATCTTTTCGCTTTTGATGATAGCTATCGCTAAATTCTTAAGCAATGCAGATCTATGAGATGACGTTCTACCAAGTTTGCGATATCCGTGTTTATGTCTCATCTATTGTCCTTTTATTCTTTTGCACTCATTTGTGATTTTAGCTCGGTTATTTTCTTTCTGAGTTGCTCTTTGCTATCTTTTAACACATCGACACCAACTGGATAGCCTATCTCTTCCATAACCGCTTTTATCTCTTCAAGAGATTTTTTACCTAAATTTTTAAGCTCTTTAAGCTCATTTTCGTCCATCAACGCAAGCTCACCAATAAATCTAATATCGGCTTTGTCAAGGCAGTTAAAACTTCTAGCGCTTAAATTTAGATCTTCAACACTAGAAAGTAGCTTTGAGAACTCGCCGCTTGCACTTGAACTAGCAACTGGGGCGCTAACATCAATATCCAAAATTCCTTTAAATACTGACATTTGTTGATACATAGCTTCTAAACAATTTTTAAAAGCTTCTACTGGACCAACTTGACCATCTGTTGTTATCGTAAATACGATCTTCTCATAGTCTGGGTCATCTTCAACCAAGACGTTTTGTATCTCATAAACTGCTTTTTTAACAGGTGTAAAGAAAGCATCTAGTGCGATATACTCGTCTTCGATCTCTTCTCTGATCTCTTCACTAGGAACATATCCGATACCTTTTTGGATGATAACTGAGAAATTTAACTCAGCATCTTCGTTAATAGTTGCAAGATATGCGTCTGGATTAACGATCTCAACTAGGTCGTTATTTAGGTCAGCTCCAGTTATCTCTTTTGGTCCTTTAAAGCTATACTCTATAACTTCACGCTCACTGCCGCTTTTTAATTTAAATCTGATCTTCTTCAAATTTATAATAAAAAATGCCACGTCTTCAAGCATACCGCGCATACTATCAAATTCGTGACTAACGCCTTTTATCTTTACACCGATAGGAGCAAAGCCTACCGTGCTTGTGTAAAGAAGACGGCGTAGTGGATGAGCCAAAGTAACAGCATAACCTGCTTCAAAAGGATATGCTGTAATGTTAGCGACATTTTCGCTAACACTTTTAACTTCTATTTCAGTTGGCATATAAGCTGATGTAGTAATCTTTCTCATCTTTATACCCTCTATTATTTTGAGTAAAGCTCTACTATAAATCTTTCCTCAACAGGAATGATAACCTCTTCTCTTTCTGGATTTCTAGTGAAAATTCCAAATTTTTTCTCTTTTTCCACATCTACCCAAGCAACGATGCCAGTTTGAGCTGTAAGATCGATCGCGCGAACGATTTGTGGATTGTTTTTAGATTTCTCAGCAACTTCTACTTTAGAGCCTGGCTCCACTCTGTAAGATGGGATATCCACTCTCTTGCCATTTACTAAAATATGTCCATGAGTTACTAGCTGGCGAGCAAAACGACGAGTCGTTGCAAAGCCCATTCTGTAAACAACATTGTCTAATCTTTGTTCTAATAGTTGAACCAAAAGAGCACCGGTGTTGCCCTCGCGGCGTGCTGCTTCTTGAAACAATCTTCTAAATTGTTTCTCTGAAACGCCATACATAAATTTAGCTTTTTGCTTCTCGCGAAGTTGCAAACCATATTCGCTTATTTTTGCTCTTCTTTGTCCATGTTGTCCTGGCGCATAAGGTCTTTTTTCTAAAGCACTTTTACCAGCAAGTCTTCTTTCGCCTTTTAACGCAAGAGACACACCAAGACGTCTTTCTAATTTTTCAACAGGTCCTGTATATCTAGCCATAATAATTTCTCCTAATTTTCTCTAATTATACGCGGCGGCGTTTTGGCGGTCTGCAACCATTGTGTGGTAAAGGCGTGATATCTTTGAAGAAAGTTACTTTTATGCCTTCAACACCACCTACACTCTTCACAGCCGTTTCACGTCCGCTACCTGGACCTTGAACCTTGATGCCAACTTCTTTAATGCCGTGTTCTTTTGCTTTATTTAAAGCATCTTCTACGGCTTGTTGAGCTGCATAAGGAGTTGATTTTTTACTACCTTTAAAGCCTAAGCCACCTGCACTACTCCATGCAATAGCATTTCCCATCTCATCAGTTACAGTTACCATAGTATTGTTAAATGTTGCACTGATATAAACGATACCTTTGGCTATGCTTTTTCTAACTACTTTTTTCTTAACAATTTTTCTTTTCGCCATTTATTATCCTTTAACCCTTGCCTTACTTAGTAGCCGCACCGACAGTCTTACGTCTGCCTTTTCTGGTTCTAGCATTAGTTTTAGTCTTTTGACCACGAACAGGAAGACCTTTTCTGTGGCGAAGACCTCTATAACTTCCAAGATCCATAAGAGCTTTGATATCCATAGCAACTTGTTTTCTCAAGTCACCCTCAACGACGTGGTGCTCTTGAATTTCTTTACGGATAGCTGCTGCTTCGTCTTCACTAAGCTCATAAACTCTCTTATCATAAGAAATTCCAGCTGCGTCAAGGATTTGACGAGATTTATAAAGACCTATACCATAGATATAAGTCAAACCATACTCTATTCTCTTTTTGTTTGGTAAATCTACACCTGCAATACGTGCCATGCCTTATCCTTGTCTTTGTTTATGTTTTGGATTTTCGCAGATAACACGAATTATGCCACTACGTTTGACAATTTTACATTTGTCACACATCTTCTTTACAGAAGGACGAACTTTCATTTTAGTCTCCTAAAAATTTATTCCACTTTTTTAGGGGCTGCATCAGGTCTAAAGAAATAATTTAAACCAACTATTTTCAAAATAAGTGGGGAACTTTGAAAATAATTCTTCATACAGCTTTTCGCAAAGCTTGGATTTTACCCAAAACCAGCTTTAAATTTACTTAGCATATTTGCCACAAAATCAAATTTACTTATATCTATAAGTGATCCTGCCCTTGTCTAGGCTATATGGCGTAAGTTCTACTTTTACGCGGTCGCCAGGCATTATCTTTATATAATGCATTCTCATTTTTCCGGCGATATGACATAAAATTATATGTTTGTTGTCAAGCTCAACTTTAAAAGTTGCATTTGGCAGTGCTTCAACAACATTTCCATCAATCTCAATGACATCGTCTTTTGCCACAAACTCTCCTTTCTTTAAATTTGCTATAAATTTTACGCTTGGCTTAAAATTTCGGCTTTGCCATTAACTATCGCCATGCAATGCTCATAATGGCTAGTTCTCAAACCATCTTTTGAGGTTACTTTCCAGTTATCGCTTCCTAAAACTGGCGTGCCATCTTTTTGGCAGATCATCGGCTCTATACAAAAAACCATTCCCTCTTTTATCTTTGGTCCAGCTTTTGGGTTGTTTCCTTCAAGATAGTTTGGAATTTCTGGCTCTTCATGTGGCCTTTTGCCTATGCCGTGACCGCAATATCCGCGCAAAGGTACATATCCTCTACCAAGAATAAATTTCTCAAGCTCGTAGCTAATCTCTTTAAAATGCATACCAGCTCTTATGAAATCAATCGCAAAATATAGCGCGTCTTTTGAGCAAGCGATCAAAGCCTCGTCTTCTTTTGAAATTTTACCGACTCCAAATGTCCTAGCTGAATCACCAAAATAACCATCTAAATTTGAACCAATATCTACACTAACGATATCGCCCTCTTTTAGCTTGTATTCATTTGGAATTCCGTGGATCACCACTTCATTGACGCTTATGCAAGCTGCATTTGGAAAGCCATAAAGCCCTTTAAAGGCCGGTTTTGCTCCAGCGGCTCTTATCATATCTTCGCAAATTTTATCTATCTCAAGAAGTGAAATTCCAGGTTTTATAATCGTAGAAACATGGTCAAGTGTTCGAGCGACGATCTTGTTCGCCGCTCTCATTTTCTCTATTTCAGCTGGTCTTTTTAGCGTGATAGCCATTTTACAGACCTACTGCACTTAGAGTTTGGTATTTATTTGTATAAGACTGAGCTTCTATACGTCTCATCGTATCAAGTGCTACTGAAACTACGATAAGAACAGATGTACCGCCAAAATAAAATGGTACGCCCATAGTCTTTACAAGTACCCAAGGTAATGTTGAAATGATGCCCAAGTATAAAGCACCACCTAAAGTTAGCCTGCCAGCTACTTCATTTAGATAGCTAGCTGTACTTTCGCCCGGTCTAACACCTGGGATAAATCCGCCTTGTTTCTTTAAATTTTCACTTATATCTTTTGTGTTAAACACGATAGATGCGTAGAAAAACGCAAAGAAGATGATAAATAAAAATGTTAAAACATTAAACATATAGCCATTTGGACTTAAAAAATCGTTGATAGCTTGGATTACTGGATTTGTACTAGCCTGCAAAATAGTACTTGGAAACATCAAAATCGCACTAGCAAATATCGGTGGGATAACGCCACTTAAATTTACTTTGATCGGTATATAGTTCATTATACGTTTGTTTTGATTTTCCATTATCACTTTTCTTGAGTAAGAAATAGGGATACGTCTTTCGCCCATCTCGACAAAGATAATAGCACCGATGGTCGCTAAAATGATCACCAAAATAGCGATGACTGTTAGGAAATTCATCTCAGAAGTATTTACCAAATTTACAGTTCCGCCGATCGCACTAGGTATGCCAGAGACGATGCCCGCAAAGATGATAAGACTTATACCGTTGCCTATACCGCGCTGCGTGATCTGCTCACCTATCCACATAAGTAGCATGGTGCCAGTTAGCATAGACACAGCAGAGATCGCGATAAATAAATTCATATCTATCATGATAGCTTGCTCGCCACCACGACCGCTTAAGCTTTGAAGTCCGATAGAGACGCCGATTGATTGTACAAGAGTGATAACGATGGTTGCATAACGTATGATTTGCATATATTTTTGCATACCGTCGCGCTCTTTTTTCATCTGACCTAACTTTGGAAATGTCGCTGCTAGAAGCTCCATGATGATCGAAGCTGTGATGTAAGGCATGATGCCTAGAGATATGATGCTTAAACGCTCAGCGGCTTTACCACTAAACATATTAAATAGACCCAAGGCGTTGCTATTGTTTGAATTGAAAAATTCTTTAATTACGTCGACATTAACACCAGGAACTGGCACATAAGCCAGTATCCTGTATGCGAACAAAAATGCCAACGTGATTAAAATCTTGTTGGTCAGTGTTTTATCCATTATTTTGTTCCGCTAACGCTAACGTTCTCGTCTTTAATCTTAGAAGCAAGAGCTTTTGCGCTTGCACCGATTAGTTTTATCTTAGTAACGCTCTTTGAAATTTTATGAACGCTAGCTATTGTTGCTATTGAAATTTCAGCAAGCTCTTTTATAGCTGCGATCTTTTCAACATTGATAACATAAGGTTTTTCAAATTTAGAAGCAAAGCCTACCTTTGGAAGACGTCTTTGAAGTGGTTGTTGTCCGCCCTCAAAGCCTCTTTTTTCATTGTAGCCTTTTCTTGCTCTTTGACCTTTGTTACCTTTGCCAGCAGTTTTACCATTGCCACTGCCTTGACCACGACCTATTCTTTTAGTTGCATGAGTTGAACCTGCAGCAGGTGTTAATTTTTCTAATGCCATCTTAACTCCTTTCTCTTAGCTTTTTAGCAAACTAAGTGCTTTTATAGTAGCACGAACGACGTTTGCTGAGTTGTTTGAGCCAAGTGATTTAGTAAGGATATCCTTAATGCCTGCAAGCTCGATAATAGGACGCGCACTACCACCAGCGATAACACCGGTACCTTCGCTAGCTGGGCGAAGTAGCATTCTACTTGCGTTGTATTTTACCTCTACATCATGAGGGATAGTTGTGCCCTTGATCTTAACGTGGATAATATTTTTAAATGCGTCATCAATCGCTTTTCTCATCGCATCTGGTACCTCTTTAGCTTTGCCATATCCAAAGCCAACTAGGCCATTTCTATTACCAACAACAACTAAAGCTGTAAATCTAAATCTACGACCACCTTTAACAACCTTTGTAACCCGACCGATATCGACGATTACTTCTTCAAATTCTTCTCTATTATATTTTTCCATCGATTTTCCTTTGGGTTATAGCTTGATGCCATTTTCTCTTAAAGCTTCAGCAAATGCTGCGATAACGCCATGGTATAAATAACCATTTCTATCAAAAATTGCAACATCTATCTTCTTAGCTTTCAAAGCCTTAGCAAATTCTTTAGCTAAAGTGACCGCACCTTCTTTATTTGCTTTTATGCCTATTTTTCTACCATCAACTGCAGCTAGTGTAGTAGCTGTAACGTCGTCAATCGCTTGAACATAAAGAGTTCTGTTTGATTTGAAAATAGAAACTCTTGGGCAAGTTGCAACACCAGAAATTTTACCTCTGATTCTTCTTTTTCTCTTAATTCTAAGAGCGATTTTTCTTTTTAGTACTTTTGCTGTCATTTACCGCTCCTTACTTCTTAGATGTCTTGCCCGCTTTGCGGATGATACGTTCTTCTAGATATTTAACGCCCTTGCCTTTATATGGCTCAGGTGGTCTAAATCCTCTAACTTGAGCAGCCACTTGACCTACTACTTGTTTGTCGTCACCTTTGATAGTAATAACATTTTTATCAACGCTAGCTTCAACACCTGCTGGTAGCTCATAGTTGATAAGGTGTGAAAAACCAAGAGAAAGCTCTAAAATTTTACCTTTTGCAGCTGCTTTGTAACCAACGCCGTTGATCTCAAGCTGGCGAGTAAAGCCATGAGTGATACCAGTTACGATATTATTAGCAAGTGCTCTATATGTTCCCCAGTAAGCTCTGCTTTGGCGATCTTCGCCCTTTGGAGCAAAAACTATATGACCATTTTCTATCTTGACATCAACGTGACCTTTTGTGTCAAGCTCTTTTAAGTGATTGCCCTTTTTAAATTTTAGGACATTATTTTCAACGCTAACGTCTACACCACTTGGGATAGCGATAGGCTGTTTTCCAATACGTGACATTTTTTTCCTTTACTTGTCTAGGGTGTTCCTACATTTACGAATAAACACCACAATGCCGTAAATTTGATCGTCAAATTTGACGAAACCTTCATTTGAATTTCTAAATTTAGCTTTGGCGAAATATAAAATTTCACCTAGCTAAAAAGAATTTTTAACCTTAAGTTATAAGGTCAAAATAGCATTTTTAACGCAGTTTATTACCAAACTGTGCAAAGAACCTCGCCGCCAACGCCAGCTTTACTTGCCTCAATACCGCTCATAACGCCTTTACTTGTGCTAACGATAACTGTTCCGTAACCATTTTTAAAACGCTTAATGTCGTCTTTACCTTGATAAACGCGGCGACCAGGTTTTGAAACCCTTTTAAGCTCGTTTATAACGCTTCTGCCGTACTCATCATACTTTAAAACTACATTTATAAATTTCTTGTTACCTTCTTCGATAACGTTGTAGCTCTCTACATAGCCTTTTGCTGCAAGGATAGAAAGAGTAGCCTCAACAACCTTAGAATGAAGCAATTTCGCAGTCTCAAGTCTTCTCATACTTGCATTTCTAATGCGTGTTAATCCATCTGATATTAAATCGTTCAACATTTCTCTTCCTTACCAACTTGCTTTTTTAAGACCAGGTATTAGGCCTTCGTTAGCCATTTTTCTTAGGCAAACACGGCAAATTCCAAAATCTTTATAAACAGAGTGCGGACGACCGCAAATTTGGCATCTAGTATAGCCGCGAACCGCAAATTTTGGCTTGCGTGCAGCTTTTGCTATCATTGATTTCTTTGCCATTTTACTTTCCTTTTGCAAACGGCACACCAAATAGCTCTAGCAATTTGAATGCCTCTTTATCGTTTTTAGCCGTAGTAGCAATCGTAATATTCATACCATGAGTTCGTAAAATTTTATCATACTCAACCTCTGGAAACATTAGCTGCTCGCTAAGACCGAAGTTATAGTTTCCACGTCCATCAAAGCCATTTTTTGGAAGACCACGGAAGTCTTTAACTCTTGGAAGAGCAACACTGATTAGCTTATCTAAGAAAGCATACATTTGCTCTTTTCTCAAAGTTACTTTGATACCAACAGGGAAACCTTCGCGAACTTTAAAGCCAGCAACTGATTTTTTAGCATCAGTGATAACTGCTTTTTGTCCAGCGATAAGTGAAATGGTATCAGCCATATTTTGAAGCACTTTCTGATCTTTCGCAGAGTCTCCAGCACCTACACTGATCACGATCTTCTCGAGCGCAGGGATAAGCATTGGATTTTTGATGTCAAATTCTTTTACGAGAGCTGGCTTGATAGTTTCGTTAAATTTATCTTTTAATCTACTCATATCTCTTATCCTTCAACTTTCGCGACGTTTGATATGTCAATTGGCATCTCTTTATTTACGTGACCACCATTTGGAGTTTTTTCGCTTGGTTTGATAGCTTTTTTAGCTACTTTGCATCCCTCAACTATAACCTGACCTTTTTTTGCAAGAACTGCTAAAATTTTACCAGTTTTGCCTTTATCGTCACCAGCGATAATCTTTACAGTATCGCCTTTTTTGACTTTAAATTTTACATTAGCCATTATAAAACCTCCGGAGCTAGCGAAACAATCTTCATAAAGTTAGCATATCTAACTTCACGTCCAACTGGTCCAAAAATACGAGTGCCGACTGGCTCTTTTTTGCTATCAAGTATAACAGCTGCGTTCTCGTCAAAGCGAATTAGCGAACCATTATCTCTTTGAACCTCTCTTTTAGTTCTTACAACAACAGCTTTTACAACCTGTCCTTTTTTGATCTTACCATTTGGAAGAGCTTTTTTAACAGAGCAAACTATGATATCGCCAAGTGTAGCGTATCTTCTTTTGCTGCCGCCAAGAACTTTTATACACATTAACTCTTTTGCGCCGCTGTTATCAGCAACTGCAAGTCTTGTAAAACTTTGAATCATTACTCAACTCCCTTTGCCAATACAGCTTTTAAGCGAAAATTCTTGCGAGCTGAAAGTGGTCTGCACTCAACTGCAATAACTGTATCGCCCGCTCTTGTCTCATTTTTCTCATCATGAACTAAATACTTCTTAAAGCGTTTTACAAATTTATGGTATCTTGGGTGCATAACGCGTCTTTCTACCAAAATAGTAGCTGTTTTATCTCCAGCTTTTTGTAAAACAACACCTTGAATTTCTCTTTTTAATGCCATTTTACGCCCCTTGTCTTGTTGCACTAATTGCAGTGTTGATCTGAGCTATCTCTTTGCGAACAGCACTAATCTCATTAGGGTTGCTTAACTGCATAGTTTTTAGCTTTTGTCTCAATGTAAATAAAAGCACCTTTTTCTCTTTTAGCAACGCGTTTAATTCTGCAACGCTCTTATCTTTTAACTCAGTATATTTCATTTTCACTCTCTCGCGTTACAAATTTTGATTTGAAAGGAAGTTTGTGTAGAGCCAAAGTTAAAGCTTCACGAGCCAACTCTTCGTCAACACCAGCCATTTCAAATATTATACGACCAGGTTTGATGTTCATAACCCACTCTTCAACTCCTGCCTTACCTTTACCCATACGAGTTTGTAGAGGTTTTTTAGTAAGTGGCTTGTCAGGGAAAACCCTAATCCAAATTTTAGCCTGTCTCTTTACGTGACGAGTTAGAGCTTGACGAGCAGCTTCTATTTGGCGTGAATTTACTCTACCAGCCTCAACAGCTTTAAGTGCAAATTCGCCAGTTGCTAAAGATGCTCCGCGAGTCGCATAACCACGGTTGCGACCTTTCATTTGCTTACGAAATTTCGTTCTTTTAGGCATCAACATAATTATTTACCTCTTCTTGCTCTACGTGTTTTCTTAGGTGCCTCTTCTTCAGTTTTCTCAGGTTGAACACCTTTTTGAAGAACCTCACCTTTAAAAATCCATACTTTAATACCTATGTTTCCATAAGTTGTATGAGCCTCAGCTACACCGTAATCTATCTTTGCTCTAAGAGTATGAAGCGGAACGCGACCTTCTAGATACCACTCGGTTCTTGCCATCTCAGCGCCACCTAAACGACCAGCAACTGAAATTTTGATACCCTTAGCGCCTGATTTTTGAGCACCTTGGATAACTTTTTTCATAGCACGTCTAAATGCGACACGCTTTTCAAGCTGCATAGCTACGTTTTCAGCAGCAAGTTGAGCTGAAGCTTGAGCTTTTCTTTCTTCTTTGATATTTACATTTACTTCTTTGCCGATAAGCTTGCTAACTTCATTCTTTAGGTTTTCAACATCTTGGCCTTTTTTGCCGATGATGATACCAGGACGAGCTGCAACTACGGTTACACGAAGTTTTTTAGCCGTTCTTTCGATTAGAATTTGGCTAATTCCTGCATAGTAAAGTTTTTTCTTTAAAAATGCACGAATTTTGTAATCTTCACCGATATTTTCAGGAAGACTTTGTTTGGTTGGAAACCATCTAGATTCCCAGTTGCGGTTAATTCCTAGTCTAAGACCTATTGGATTTACTTTTTGTCCCATATTATGCTTCCTTCTTTTCAGGTTTAGATACTTCTACCATTACATGAGAAGTAGGTTTGCGAATTTTGCTCGCTGTTCCTCTTGCTCTTGGTCTAAATCTCTTTAATACAGGACCAGCATCAACGCGGCAACTAGTTACTACAACCTCTTCTGGCTCAAATCCGCCATTTGCTACTGCTGAGCTAATAGCGTTTGCTATAAATTTAGCACCACGATTTGGCATAAATTGCAAGCTTGCAAGTGCTAGCTCGGCATTCATACCTTGAACTTCTCTTGCTATAAGTCTTGCTTTTGTAGGAGAAAGTCTTACGAATTTTATAATTGCTTTACTCATATTATCTCCCCTTACTTGCCGATTTTCTTTTGCACTGAGCCTTTGTGACCCTTAAATGTGCGTGTTGGAGCAAATTCGCCAAGTTTATAGCCTATATGATTTTCTGTAACATATACAGGAATAAAGCTCTTGCCATTATGAACGTTAAATGTTAGTCCAATCATTTCAGGTACAATCGTGCTACGTCTTGACCAAGTCTTGATTGGTTTGTTATCGTTTGCATTTTTTGCGGCAATAACTTTTTTCATTACATGATCATCTACGAAAGGACCTTTTTTGAGTGATCTTGCCATCTCTATTTTCCTTTCCTTCTTGAAATTATAAGCTTATCGCTAGCTTTTTTACGGCGAGTCTTAGCACCTTTAGTTGGTTTACCCCATGGAGTAACTGGGTGACGGCCTGAATTTTTCTTACCTTCACCACCGCCGTGTGGGTGATCAACTGGGTTCATAGCAGAACCACGTGTTTGTGGGCGGATACCGCGGTAGCGATTACGTCCAGCTTTACCTATAGTGATGTTAGCCCAGTCTTCGTTGCCTACTACACCGATACTTGCCATACACTCAGCTAGCACTTGTCTCATCTCGCCACTTGGCATTCTTAAGATAACATACTTCTCTTCTTTACCCATTAACTGAGCATAACCGCCAGCTGAACGAGCTATCTGAGCGCCTTTGCCAGGTTTTAGCTCTACGTTATGAACGATAGTACCAACTGGGATAAATCTTAATTTCATAGCGTTGCCTGGTTTAATATCTAGTGAGCCCTCATCGATAGATGCGATAACGTCACCAACATTTAGGCCATTTGGTCTAATGATATAGCGCTTTTCACCATCTTTGTAAGCTATAAGAGCGATACGGCAGTTTCTGTTTGGATCGTATTCGATCGCTTCAACTTTACCTTCTATACCAAATTTGCGACGTTTAAAGTCGATGATACGATAAAGTTTTTTTGCACCTGCTTCTTTATGTCTTGAAGTTATACGACCATTGTTATTTCTACCGCCAGATGCAGGTAGTTTAACAAGCAAGCTTCTAACGCTTGGTTTAGCTGTTATATCTTCAGAGCTTAGTCCAGTCATATATCTACGACTAGGTGTATATGGTTTATATGATTTTATAGCCATCTTACGCCTCCGTATTTTCTAGGCTTACGCCTTCAGGTAACTTAACGTAGAATTTCTTTATCTCGTCACGTTGGCCTGCTCTTCCTCTAAAACGCTTAACCTTGCCGCTAATTCTAAGTGAATTTACGCGAACAGGCGTTACTCCAAAATACTCTTGTAAAACCGCTTTTAAGCTGTTTTTTGTAACTCTTGGTGAAGTTTGGATAACAACAACGCCTTGTTCTTGAAGGCCTAGAGTTTTTTCTGTATAAATAATTGTTTTGATATCAGTTATATCCGCCATTTTAGCCCTCTTTTGTTATAGTTTTTAGTGCAGCTTTTTCAATGATAACCGAACTAAATGTAGAGACAAGATAAGCATTTACCTCATTTGCATCTACTACATAGCAGTTTGCTAAATTTCTAAAAGCAAGTAGTGTTTTATCGTCTAGTAAATCTTTAACGATAAGCGCATCTTTTACTTTTAAATTTTTGATGATATTAGCTGCATCTTTTGTCTTTCCAGACTCGATTGAGATGCTATCTACTGCGAAAATTTTACCATCTTGTGCTTTTGCTGCTAAAGCGTACTCAAGAGCTAGTCTTTTTTGTTTTTTATTGACTTTTTGAAAATAGTTTTTCTCGTTTGTTGGACCAAATGCAACTGCACCACCTACCCAAACGTTAGTTCTAGTTGAACCTGCTCTTGCACCACCACGTCCTTTTTGTCTCCATGGTTTTTTACCACCACCGCTTACAAAAGCACGGCTTTTAGTATGAGCCGAATTTGCTCTTATACCAGCAAGGTAAGATTTTACATAAAGATATAGGTTGTGCGGATTTACTTCAGCGTAGCTTGCAGGAAGCTCTAACTCGCCTGAATTTTCAAATTTATCGTTTAGTACGTGAATTTTACTCATTTTACAATCCTTATTTTACCCATTGCACCATTGTGACCAGGAACGCAACCTTTTACAACTACGATGCCATTTTGAGCGTCAAAGCTTATTAGCTCGTTTTTAACAGTAACTTTCTCATTACCCATGTGTCCTGCCATTTTCATACCTGGTTGAACACGGCCTGGCCATTCGCAGTTACCAATTGAACCGTGGCGTCTGTGGAAACGTGAGCCGTGGCTTTTTGGACCACCACCGAAACCATGTCTTTTTACCACACCTTGGTAGCCTCTACCTTTTGAGTTAAAGCTAACTTTTAAAATTTTAGCCTCATTTAATGGTGTAAAGTCTAGGTTTCCAACTTCGCTATTAGCTACTTCAAGCGTAGCAAATTTGTTAAATTCTGCAGTCAGATTGTATTTCTTTTGCTGACCAGCGATAGCTTTGTTGTTTGCTTTAGTGTGGGCATACGCTACGATAGCACGTTTATTTTCGTCGATCTCACATACTTTAGCCTCAACTAGCTTAAGTAGTGTAACTGGCGTACTCTTCGTGGCAATCGTTCTACTCATGCCTATTTTTTCTACAATATATTCCATACTCTTATCCTTTTGTCCGCTTACTTCATCGCACGAACTTCGACATTAACTTCTGGAGCTAGGTCGAGTTTTGTTAGGCTATCTACAGTTTCTGGAGTAGCAGCTACGATGTCAAGCATACGAGCGTGTATTCTCATCTCAAACTGCTCACGTGAGTCTTTGTTGATGTGTGGAGATTTTAAGACTGTATAGCGTTTGATCTTTGTAGGCATTGGTACCGGGCCACGAACGTCGGCACCTGTTCGTTTGACAGCTTCTACGATTGCTGCAACAGTGCGGTCTAGAACTCTATGGTCGTAAGCTTTTAGCTTTAACCTGATTCTTTCCATGTGTTTTCCTTTAAAAAGAACTTGTCGCAAACTCGCGACCTCTTTACATCAAAATAACTCGCATAGGATCAAGCGATCGTACGAGCAAGACATAGGTCTTTCGTAAAGAGACTGCGATTTTACAAAAAAGTGTATATAAAGTCAAGAATTTGGGATTTTTTTATAGAATTTGTACTATTTATTTCCTTTTTATAAGGAAGCTTTTGTAAATTTGGCTGAAAATTTGAAGAGAAATATTTAAATTTGATTTGGGATAAATTTGGACAGTTTAAAGTCATGTCCAAATTTCAAAATCACCTTGAGCCTTGCTTTAAAAGTTCGTACATTCCGCAGGTTAGTTGCCAAAGCTTAACGCCTCCTTCAAAAGATTGAACAACATTATCGGTAGCCCCGGCAGCGCATGCTCTTTGATAATATTTCATTGCGTCATTTTTCTCATTTATTCCTAAATATGCATCGCCCAAAAAGCTGCAAGCAGTAAAATCCGGCGTGATGTCGCAACTTTTTTTAACACGCCCAAATCCTTCCAAAAACGCTTGCTTCTCATTTATGCCTGAAACATGCTTATTGATATACAAAAATCCGAGATTTCTACAACCGAGCGCGTCGTTTCCGATGTCGCAAGACTTAGTATATAACTCAAACGCTTTTTTGTAGTCCCTCTTTACGCCTTTTTCATTTTCGTACATAAAGCCTAGATTATTGCACGACCTGTAGTTTCCATTATCGCAGCCCTTTTTATAAAATTTCATCGCCTTGCCGTAGTCTTGCTTTACCCCGTACACTTCAAAGGCAAAATCATAAACTCCGCCCACCACACCGCACACCATCTCGTCTCCGGCATTACACTTGTTTTCATAGTCCTTTAGTATATCTGCCATCGGATTGTCTATCGCCAAAGCACTTATTAACATTAGGCAAAAAACCGTAATTTTTTTCATAATATCCGCCTTTCAAATAAAAATTTAACACATTCTACCCCCTCCTACTTAAAAATCGTTAAATTTTGCCATCGTTTTTTTGGCGTCAAATTTCATTTTTTTCCTCTTTATAAGGAAACTTCGCTATAATCTTTCAAATTTAAAAGGCCAAAAATGCAAATCCTAAATGTGCTTTATCAAAATCCGCCCAAAAATATCAAATTTATAGATAGAAAATTAACTATAGATTCATCAAAAACTATCATAATAGGGGCAAATGCAAGTGGTAAAACATCACTAGTAATTGACTATCTAAAAAAATTTAAAAATGAAGAGAGTTTATATATAAATTTAAACGATATTAGGGTCGATAAGAGTGAGATTTTAGAAAATTTGATAAGTTTTTTAAAAATAAATAGTAATGTAAAAATAGTAGCAATAGACAATCTTGACTCACAAATAACCGCTGATAATTTTTATAAAATTTTAAAAGATAATGTAGAAAATATAATATTTACAACAAACAAAAAGAGTATAAAGTTAGAAGAATTTAAGAGTTTAATTTTACACTTTTTAGATTACGAGGAATTTATAGCATTTTTTCATAAAAACCTAGATCAAGACGCGCTTTTTAGCCATTTTTTATCTCGTGGCAGAAGCGTTACTTCAGCACTTTTAGATATTAGCGAAGTAAATTCGTATCTACAAAATATACTTAAAGAAAATTTAGATGATATGCATATAAATTTACTTAAAGAGTGTGTGGCTTTTCAAGGGCAAAGCTTAAGTGTCTATGAGCTTTACAAAAGATTAAAAGAAAGAATAAAGATATCAAAAGATAGCGTATATGCTTCTTTAGGCGAGCTTGAAGAGAGCGGATATATATCATTGGTAGCTAAATTTAATGAGCCAAATGCAACCAAAAGGCTATACTTTGAAGACTTTGCACTAAGAAATGCTCTTAGCTTTAAAAAGGACTTTACCAAAAATTTTACCAATGTAATATTTTGTGAATTATTTAAATTTGAAGAGCAGATTTTTTATACAAAAGAGATCGATTTTTTCCTTAGCAAAAGGAAGCTAGCGATCATCTGCGTGCCATTTTCTGCGCCTGAGATCGTCTTTT
>CAUUZE010000029.1:0-17831 GCA_963549665.1 Campylobacter concisus
TTTTCTATCGTAAAGTCAGACACGTCCTTTAGTCCGATGCCGATGCCAAAGGCGCCGTCGCTATCCATAACGAGGTTATTTTTTATATTTGAGCCAGCCGAATACATAAAAAACATACCAACAGCGTTGCCGATAAATTCGTTATTTTCTACTAAATTTTGATTAGCATACATAAAATGCAGTGAATATCTGCTGCCAACTGCTTTGTTGCTTAGAAATTTATTGTGACTTGCGTACCATGCGACCATGTCACGACTGTCGCGGATATTGTTGTGTTCGATCAAATTTTCATGGCTATACCAAAGTCTCACCGCATCGCCTCTAAAACCAAGGCTAGCGCCCTTTTTTGAGGTGATGTTATTTTCAGTGATCTTTGAGCTACTGCACTCTTTAAAATCAATCCCAAAAAGCACATCGCTTATGTCGTTTTTAGAAATTTCAACGTTATTTGCCTTGTCACAGCCTATGCCAGCGTCAAGCTCGCCAAGGTCGTTGCCACTGCCACTTATCTTTAAATTTTTAAGTGTCACATTTGAAGCGATGATCTTTATAACGCTGCCTTTGCCGTCCCCTTTTATGTGGGCATTTTTGCCCTCGCCGATGATGGTAAGAGGCTTAGAAATGATTATATTTCCCTCATAAACGGCATCCCCCAGCTTTATCACGTCACCAGGACTTGCGTTATTTATCGCCTCTTGAAGAAGATTTGCAAAGGCAAAAACCGGCAAAAAAACAAGGGCAAATTTAGAAAATTTACGCATTTAGCTCTTTTTTCTTTGAAAATACCGCAAGTATGCAAAGCACGCTCATCACCATCATCACCCAAAAGCCGATAGTTGGGTATGAGTGAGTTGTAAAGTGCGCCACGCTACCATCGCCTAAGACCGTTGGCATAAATGGCTTGATCTTGAAGGCGCCCCACTCTTGCATATTGTGTCCATACCAGTATAGCCAGCCCACAAATGCGCTCATAAATAGCACAGGTGCGATGATAGTTGGCACCATAAGAAGTGAGTTAAATTTACCGTCATAGTATAAAAACGCAAGCATGCAAAGTGTGGCGATGAGTAGATAATAAGGTGCGATCGCTCGCTCGACATTGCCGCCATGCTCCATAGGATACATGCCGATGTAGTGGTTTATCGTATTCATCTCGTGCACGTCGCCACTATATCCATCTACGTGAAAATATACTGGGATGCCATCTGGAAAGGCTGCCTTTGGATAGTTTGGCGCTTCAAGAGATACGTACCAGATAGGGAAAGATGGAGTGCCGATCTCTGCTTTTTGCTCGATCATCTTATGAAGATCACTCGCCACCTCTTTTGGCAAAAGGTGGTTTTTATACTGAAATGAGCTATAAAGATCGTAGATAGTGTAAGCATAAGATGGTAGCTCGTCGCCGTTAGCTATACGCTCTTTAGCTCCGTGCCAGCCAAGAACTGGCAGAGTAAAACAAACGCTCATGATGATAAGTGCAACAATGGTATAAATTTTATATTTACTCATAATCTCTCCTTTAAATTTTAAAATTTAGCCTGCAAAAAAGTTAAATTTTAAAATTTAAAAGGGGCAAAAATGCCCCTTAAAACTACATACCTGCGTTTTCGTCTATCCATTTTAGATACTGGATGATATTTTTGATCTCTTCGTCGTTCATGTGCTGATTTGGCATTCTAAGTTTAAAGAAATCAATCATCGCTTTAACGTAGTCGTCGTTATAGAATTTAGCAGGGTCTTTTATAAAGTCTGCTACCCATTTTTCGCCGTTTTCATGTCTTAGCAAGACGCCAGTTAGATCTGGACCTGAGCTTACTTGACCGATGACGTGGCAGCCATTGCATCCGCCTTTTAGATAAGCTTCTTCGCCTTTTGCAGCAGCTGGGCTCATCGGAGTTGCGATCTCTTTAGCTAGGTTGTTTTTAGCTCTTAGGCCAACGTCGGCAGTTTTTACCATGTATTGCCATACTTGGTACTCCCAAAGGATAGCGCCATTTACGTCGCCTTTTTTGTAAGCCTCGTCAGCTTTAGCTTTTACCTCTTTGATGTGGCCGTATTGATCAAGTGCGTCATCAACCAAAGCTTTTACTTTTGGATATTTCTCATAGTGTTTCTCTTTTAGGTATTTAACAACCTCTTGGATAACATCATCAGTAGCTTTGTTAGTTGCGATTACTTTGTCGTACTCAGCTTTTAGCGCCTCTGGACTTAGAGTTTTTAGCTTGCTATTTTTTGCAGATTCATATTTTTTATTTGGATCTTTAACAAGTAAGTAACCCATCATCTCTAGGTGAAGTGCTGAACAAAACTCGGTGCAGTAGTATGGGAAGACGCCTTCCATATCAGCTACGAAATTTACTGAAGCAGTTTTGCCAGGCTCAAGTGAAGCGTGGATGTTGTAAAGGTCGATGCCAAAGCCGTGAGTCTCATCTTGAGCGCGCTCTAGGTTTGTTAGGTGAATTGTTACGTTATCGCCTTTATTTACCTCGATGTGCTCTGGGTTGATGTGGCTTCTGATCATTGTCGCATAGACAGTTACGTTTTTGCCGTTTCTCTCAACTCTTTCTTGACCAGCTAGAGTTGCGTATGGGCTAGCCTCGCCTGTTCTTGAGTTTGTACCCATGTTGTAAGTAAGTGCTGGAGTTAGCTTGCTAGCAGCGATTGAGACAACGTCGTGTGGCTCACCAAGTGGGATAGGCATATCATAGATTAGCTCCATTTTTGGACCATTGATGTCTATTAGCTGGTGGTTTTGTGGATGGAGTGGGCCAACTGGGTTGAAGCGATCGATTGAAAGTTTATCAAGTGCGATTGCATATTTGCCAACTGGTTTTGCTGATTTGCCCTCCATTGTGTCAAGGTGACCGATGTTGTAATGAACATTTACCTTGTCAAGTACCTTTAAATTTTTGTAGTCCCATTTTACGATTTGACTATCAACGTAAAGTGAAGTATAGACTACGCCATCTTGTGAGTCAAATGATGTGTGCAGTGGTCCAAGGCCAAGTTCTACTTGTCCGTGCATTGACTTTTCTCTATCTAAGATAGGTATGCCGTATGGGTCAGTGCCAGCGTACTCTTTTTTGTCGATTAGCTCTTTGATCTTTTTAAAGTCATAAACTGATGCGTGAGTATCAAGCTTACCGCCAACGATGATGTATCTGCCATCTGGTGTTACGTCACAACCGTGTGGGCTCTTTGACTCTGGGATCAAAAATAGTGCTCCAGCTTTTACAGCAGCTTCTATCGTAACTACCCTGTGACCATTTATAACTTTGTAGTTTTTCTTGTCTTGTGCAAGTTTTTCTAAAATTTGCCAGTTATAAACGTGCAAGAAGTCGGTGTCATTTCTACTTGCACCTGCCTCAAATGGAGGAAGACCTTTTTCAATACCACCTGTATACATCTCGCTATTTATTGAGTTTGTAAAGCCCCAGCCATAGCTCTCGCCCTTACCAGCGTCGCTTAGGTCTTGCCAGTATGGAGGAAGCTCAAGAGAGAAAGATGCTTTCTCGTCGATCTTGCCTTTTGGATAGTCAAATTTCCAAAATGTCACAGCGCCTCTATAAACGGCTTCGTAGTCGTCCATTGAGTGATAGTTATCATCAAGTGGAGCTGCGTACTGGCTAGCTTCGATGACATACTCGCTGTTTGGAGTGATGAAGCTACCGCCGTGCTCGCTCTTCATGATAGGGTTTACGACCATTTGAGTTGTCTCAAAGTCTTTTAAATTTATAACAGCGATCCTTGGGTTTGCCTTGTCGTTGATGAATAGATAATCACCAACATACTCACCATTTTTCTCAGAGAAATTTGGGTGGTGTGTATCGCCCCAAGTTATCTCTTTGCCCCTGATGTTGCCTTGTTTTAAAACAGCTTTTGACTCATCGTCATAGCCATATCCTTGCCAAGGCTCTGGGGTGAAAACGCCGATGTATTTGTAAATTCTCATCGACGGAACGCCATAAACTAGCACTTGACCACTTTGCCCGCCAGATGAAAAGACGATGAAATCATCTTTTTTACCGCTTGGCTGGTAAGTCTTAGCAGCTGCAAGAACATCTTTTTCGCTTAGCCCGCGCTCTTTCATGACTTTTTCAAGGTCACTACTAGCAGCACAAGCAGCAGTTAAAGATAGCCCAAGCAACGCAGCACTTGCGACACAAAATAACTTTTGCATTTACTCTCCTTTTTAAAATGAATTTATCTCTAAACTCTTTGTCTTATTGCCTAGATCCACGCCAACAAGCACGTTTTTATCTATAAAAATTTCTTTTATCTCGCCGCTAAAAAGCTCTTTTTTGCCCTTTAGCTTAAAGCTTTTGTCAAATTTATAGATCGCTCCGTCCTCGCCAGCTACCAAAACCTCATCTCCCACGCAAGCAAGAGCTGAAATTTTAGATCTTAAAACTTGCTTTTTAGCTCCACTTTTAAGATCTAAAATTTCTCCGTTTCTAAAGCCTATGAAAATTTCATCATCGCTAAATTTACAGGCACTCACCGGCGCAAAGCCAACGCTTTTTTGCTCTTTTGCGTTAAGCTTGCTATCAAGCAAAAATGCCTTGCCATTAAAGCTGGTAAAAAACACTCCCTCACCAAGCGGTAAAAAGCTAGAAATTTTATAAACATTGTTAAAATTTTTTGATATAAATTTTTTAGAACTCTTGTCAAAAATAGCGATCATTACGATATTTGCCATATCGCAAGCGACGTAAATTTTCTCTTTATCTAGCAAGATATTTGAAACCTTACAGCCAACATTTGGCAGAGCAAATAAAAATTCCTTCTCGCTAGCTACCTTTACGATCTCGTTGTTTAAATTTGCAACGTAAAAAGAGCTCTCATCAAAAGCACATCTTTGATCTTTGTAAATTTTCTCCTTTAGTCCTAGGCTTTTTGTCTCGCCATCTTTTACAAAGATGATGTTTTGACTATTTTCATCGACGAAGCAGCCCTTACTCTCAGCAAAAAGCGCTATCAAAGATAAGCTAAGACATAGCAGAAATTTCATTATCTAGGTTGCTTTCATCGTAAATTTAAAATTAACAAAAATATACATATTCATATCTTAAAAGCAAATTAGAAGTTAATTTGTTTTCTTAAGCTTTTAAAGAAAAATATCAATAATTTTTTTTAAATTTTGCCATTTACAATAAATAGACTTTGGAATTTAACGGATAGAAATATACTTTTGATAAAATTTATTATCTATAAAAATTCGTATTTTAGGCATATTATGCATTAAAATTTAAATTATAAATATTTTTTTAAAAAAATTATTTAAATTAGATAATTATATTAAGAAATGAAAAATCGTTCTTGCCTTTTGAGCAAAGCTTAATTTTTAAATTTTTGATATTTTTTTGCTTAAATTTGCTGATAACTTAAATTTGCTTAAATAGGCTATAATCCACCAAAAAAAGGAGAGATAATGCTAACACATTTAGATGAAAAAGATCGTCCAAAGATGGTCGATGTAAGCCCAAAAGATCCGACTAAAAGAGTAGCAACTGCTAGTGGGATCATCAAAATGAGCAAAGATGCTTTTAAGGCGATCAAAGAAAATACCGGCAAAAAAGGCCCAGTCATCCAAACAGCCGTTGTCGCCGCGATAATGGGCGCTAAAAAGACAAGCGAGCTAATACCTATGTGCCATCCACTAGCCATTTTGGGTGTGGATTGTGACATCGAGGAGCTGCCTGAAATTTGCGCTTTTAAGCTTTACGTGAGCGTCAAGATCGAGGGCAAGACAGGCGTTGAGATGGAGGCGCTAACAGGCGTGAGCGTGGGACTTTTAACCATTTACGACATGGTAAAAGCCATAGATAAGGGTATGGAGATCGGCAACATCGTGCTAGAGAGCAAAACAGGAGGAAAAAGTGGCGAATATATGCGATCTAAATAATAAAAAAGCAAAAATCGACTACCCAACACACTGGGAGTATAAAGTGATATTTGACGCTGGCATAAATGCCGAAGAGAAGGTAAAAGAGATAGTAAAAGATAGAGAATTTAAGCTAGTTTTTTCAAAATTTAGCAAAGATAAAAAATACGCTAGCTACGACCTAGCTGTGCTAGTTTTGAGCGAAGAAGAGAGGCTGGAGATATTTTCAGCGCTAAAACACGAAGCAAAATACGTTTTATAAGGCAAAAATATGGATAAACTTGAGAAAAATTTACGTGATTATAAAGATAGTGAGGGGCTACTAACTAGCATAAAAGCTCTTTGCAACGACTTTTTTAAGGATATCTCAGACAAAGACGAAAACACACTGCCTGATCTTTTGAAGCAAAAGATGAACGAGCTTTACGACAAGATGGATAAAGAGAGCCTCATAAATGCTAAAAACCTAAAAAGCGCTATGGAGGGGATAAACCAAGCCCTAGTTAGCGGCGAAGAGAAGGAGCTTTATGAGCTATTTGATAAAAGAGATGAGATAAATAGAGCGATCGAGGCAAAGCGAGAAGAGATAAAAAATAGGCTGAAAATTTCATTTGAAGCGGCTGAAGAGGTCGTAAAAGATAGAGATTTTGGCGAAAAAGAGGAAATTTTAGAGCTTTTAAATAACGCCATTATCAGAGAAACAAGGATGCTTGGCATCTTAAAAGAGAGTGCTCAAATCGCCTTTTTAACAACACTTGAAGGCGCAAAAGATGTCGAAGAAACTGCTGGCGCGATAGCTAAAAATATGACCTACGCTGCGATAAGAGGCGGGGAGTTTAGCAAAGAGCGAATGTTTGAAATTTCAAAAAATATCATCAGTGCAGCGGGGAATTTAGCAAATGAGGGGCATATATTTGCAAAAGAGCTCATAAAAGGCGCGATAAATGGCACAAGAGATGGCATCTTAAGAGCTATTGAGAAGCTAAAAGATGAGGCGAAATTTGCTCCAGATGAGCTAAGGCTAAACTCACAGCTTTTAAATTTAAAAAACGTGGATGAAGAGTTTATAGCGCTTCTTAAAGAGCTTGAAAATGAATTTGATGGCGTGGCTAAAAGTGAGATCGAAAGCGTGATAAATAGCGAGCTTGACACAAATCTAGCAAAATTTAAACGCATAAGCGATCAAGCGATGGAGCAAATCAGCTCAAGGCTTGAAGAGCTAAAGTCAAACGGCGTTGCAAAGCTTGTGAGCGAAGCAAATAATAAATTTGAAGCTCTAAAACAAGAGCTAAACGACAAGAGCAAAAAGCTAAAGCTAAATTTTGACGCAAATGATAAGCTTGAAGGTCTCAAACAAGATATCGCAGAGTTTGAGAAAAAGGCGAACGACAAGCTTGAAAACATCAAACAAATGGATATAAAATCAGAAGCTAAGAAATTTGGCGACAGAGCATATCAAGCCGCAAAAGACTTTTTAAACGTCATAAAAAAAGATAAAAAAGAGGAGTAAATTTGCCAAGCTTTTTGGCAAATTTATCATTTTGGCTAGGTCTTAGCCTAGCCCTTTTATAACTTAAATTTATAAAAACAGATATAGCAAAAACGCACCCAAGATCAAACGGTAGATGACAAAAGGTAGCATCCTGATCCTTGAGATGATCCCCATAAATAGCTTCACGCAGATATAAGCACTAACTGCACTTATGATGACGCCAAGGGCGATGTCGCTCCAAGGCAGAGCGTTTGGATCTTTTATAAGCTTGATGCTCTCAAGTCCGCCAGCTAGGATGATGACAGGTATCGAAAGTAAAAATGAGAAATTTGCACTGCCTTTGTGACTAAATCCTAAAAAAAGTGCCGCTGTCATCGTTATGCCTGATCTTGAGACGCCAGGTATGAGCGCCACAGCTTGTGCTAAACCGATGATGAGAGCAAATTTTATGGTCATTTCGTATTCGCTTTTGTTTGTTGAGCGAAGATCAGCAAAGTAAAGTGCGATGCCAAAGATGATCGTTGTAACTGCGATCACAACGCCGCTTCTTGCGTACTCTTCGATCACGTTGTTAAATAAAAGCCCAAAGATGCCAACTGGGATAGTGGCAAATCCCACGCACCAGACAAGCAAGCTATCGCCCACCATCTTTCGTTGCGCTATCGAGGCAAAAAAGTCGCGAAGTAGCTTGAAAATCGTATCTTTAAAATAAAAAAGTATCGCGCTTAGCGTACCAACATGCACTGCCACGTCAAAAGCCAGTCCTTGATCTGGCCAGCCAAGTAGCTTTGGCACCAAGATGAGATGAGCCGAGCTTGATATCGGCAAAAACTCGCTTATGCCTTGCACCAAGGCCAAAACGATAACGTGAGAAATTTCCATAAAATGCCTTTTTTGATTTTAGATTGCAGCTGGGGATTTTACTCCCCAAAGTTAAATTTTATATAAGTTCGCTAGCAAAATTTGCAAGCTTTTGCGGAGTAAATCCGAAGTGGTCAAATAGCTCATTTGCCTTGCCGCTGGCGCCAAAGCTGTTCATGCCATAAACTGCGTCAGCAAATTTATACCACTCATAGCCAGTCGCGGCCTCAACTGCGATAATGGTTGTGTTTTTATCTAAAATTCTAGCCACATACTCAGCTGGCTGCTCGCAAAGTAGATCAAAACAAGGCGCTGATACGATGTTTGCACCGATACCTTGCTCAGCTAAAAGTGCGGCTGCTTTTACGCAGAGTGAGACCTCGCTGCCGCTTGCTATAAATGTTATCTTCGCATCTTTTGCCGAGCTTAAAAGATACGCGCCATTACTAACCTCGCCAAATTCGCCTTTTGCAAGTGGGTCAAGCCCTTGGCGACTAAGCACAAATGCGCTTGGAGCGTTTAAATTTAGAGCCGCTTGCCAGCTAGCTGCGTTTTCGTTGCCATCAGCTGGACGGAAAGTGTAAAAATTTGGCATCGCTCTAAATGTGCTAAGCTGCTCGATAGGCTGATGCGTTGGACCATCTTCGCCAACGCCGATACTATCGTGTGTGAAGACAAAAAAGTGCTTGATGTCCATTAGTGCTGCTATCCTCGCACTTGGCTTTAGATAGTCACTGAAGATGAAAAATGTCGCTGAAAATGGCAAGAAAAGGCCGTATCTGGCGATACCGTTGTTGATAGCTGCCATGGCGTGCTCTCTGATGCCGTAGTGGATATTTTTGCCATTTGGGAAGTCGCCCATGCCCTTTAGCTCAGTCTTGTTTGAAGGAGCAAGATCTGCGCTACCACCGATAAAGCCAGGAAGTTTTTTAGCTATCTCGTTTAAAATAACGTGGTTTGTATCTCTTGTGGCTAGCTTTTTGTCGCTAAAGTCTGGAAATTCGATCTTGCTAAAGTCTGGATTAAGAAGTGTGTTTAATAAATTTTTGCCTTCAATGCTTAACGCCTCAACCTTTTTGTTCCACATCGCCTCTTCAAGATCGCCCTTTTCAACTGCGCCTCTAAATCTTAAAAGCACGTCCTCATCGATAGCAAATTTCTTCTCAGGGTCAAAGCCAGCTGCGGCCTTTGCCTTTTTGATGATCTCTTCGCCAAGCGGTGCGCCGTGGCTGTGGTGGCTGCCTTCAAGCTCCATTGCGCCGCGTGCTATGTGTGTGTTTGCGATGATGAGATATGGCGACTCTTTCTCGTTTGCCTGCTCAAGTGCAAATTCGATCTGGTTGAAATCGTGTCCGTCGATGCGTGCGACCTCCCAGCCCTGCGCTTCAAATCTTGCCTTGACGTCCTCGCTAAATGCGATCGCTGTGTCGCCCTCGATCGTGATGTTGTTTGAGTCGTAGATTAGCACAAGGTTGTCTAGTCTTAAATTTCCAGCCACCGAACATGCCTCGTAGCTTATGCCCTCTTCAAGATCGCCGTCGCCACAAAGGCAGTAAATTTTATGATCGATTATTTTATTATCTGGCTCATTTAGCACGTTTGCAGCGTATTTTTCTGCCATGGCTAGGCCAACTGCATTTGCTACACCCTGACCAAGTGGGCCAGTAGCCACCTCAACGCCTGGAGTGTGAATTTCTGGGTGTCCTGGGGTGTTTGAGCCAAGTTGGCGAAATTTCTTAAGCTCATCTAGGCTTAGATCGTAGCCGCTTAGGTGTAAGAAGCTATAGACCAAGCTTGATGCGTGACCACCGCTAAAAACGAGCCTATCTCTGTTTAGCCATTTTGGATTTTTAGGGTTGTGTTTTAAAAAGTTGCTTAAAACCACCATGATATCGGCTAGGCCCATAGGAGCACCTGGGTGTCCGCTGTTAGCGTTTTGCACCATATCAGCGCACAAAAATCTTATAGTATCGGCTTGTTTTTTTAGCATATGATCTCCTTTTATTGCGTCAGATTATACAAAAAAGTGATTAAAACTTGCCTTGCATTTTTGCCTAAAATGTCTAAAAAGTGATATAAATTTACGAAATTTACGCGCTTATCTTAGATGCTTGTCTGTAAGCTCCAAGATCATCCTTGCGATATTTGCATCTATCTGCTTTAGTGCCTCTTCTATCTCGCAAATAAGCTCATCTTTTTTCTTTTTTGCGCCAGATAGACCAAGTAAATTTGTAAATGAGTTTTTAGCTAAGTCGTTATGCACGGGCTTTCCAGCGGCCGCTTCGTCGCTTGTAAGATCGATGATATCGTCTTGTATCTGAAAAGCAAGCCCAAGCTTTAAGCCGATATCATAAATTTTCTCGCACTCTGTTTTGCTTAAATTTACTATCACAGCACCCATTTTTAGGCTAGCAGCGATGAGCTTTGCGGTTTTGTGGATATGCAAAAAGACTAGCTCATCAAGGCTTAGCATCTTGCCAGAGAGGCCAAATCTAGCCTTTGCTCTTTTGATGTCCTCTTTGTTTGTATTTTCAAAAAAACAATCCAGCGCCTGCCCTAGCACCATGCCGCTAACGCCAGCATTCTGGCTTAAAATTTCAACGCACTTTATACGAGTGTCAGCTGGCAAATCGGCACATGAAATTTCATAAAAAGCATGCGTATTTAGCGCATCTCCTGCAAGTATCGCAGTCGTCTCGTCGTAGGTTACGTGAAGCGTTGGTGTGCCGCGCCTTAGGCTTGCATTATCCATAGACGGCAGATCATCGTGGATGAGCGAGTATGTATGCATCATTTCAAGCCCCAAAGCCACTCTCATCGCCTTTTGCGTGAGGCTTTTATCCACGTTTTGGACCACACCTAGAAGCAAAAGCGCCCTAAAGTGCTTGCCTCCAGCCTTTAGCATAACGCCAAGCGCCTCCTCGTAGTAAGGATGAAAGCTAGGCGCCTTTGGCAAATTTGCATTTAGAAATTTTACGAAGTCCTCAAGTAGGCTCATTTTGGCACTCTTGCAAAGAACTGAAAGTCATTTCTGGTAAATAAAAGCACGAAATTTTGCAGATCGCTTATCTTTTCTAAAAGCTCCTCACGGCTATTCACACTCTCTTTGTTGTAGCCTAAAATTTTATCGCCTATTTTAATGCCAAAGATGTCAGCATTTGATTTTGGCTCGACCTTAGTAACGACTAAATTTTTATCAACCGTGATACCATAATCCACTAAAACTTTATCATCTAGCAAGCTCTCAGGCGACTTTGGCATGACGTTTAAATTTGGCAGATCAAGGCTTGAAGGAGCGTCAATGTCAAGGCTTTGGTTAAATTTCACATCCCCGCTTACTGGCACTTGAAAGAGTAGCTCCTGCCTATCACGCTTCACGATGATGTCCAGTTTTGCGCCTTTTGGAGCAAAAAGTACCATCTCGTTTAGCTCTCTTAGGCTCTTTGGTTTGATGCCATTTACACTAACAAGCTCATCATCTACCATCATCATCTTGCCGCGGCCCAGTGGATCAACAAGACCCACAAAAAATTTATCCTCTTTTTGCAAGAATTTCACGCCGATATCGCCGTAATAGACATCATCGTAAGATACAAAGTGCTTTAAATAGCGGTTTGGTATAAATTTATCGCCGCCAACAGCTATGCCTATCATCTTGCAACAAGGCGTGTTTATCTCGCCAGTTGCGTTATACTCGAAGCTTAGCGTGTCAAAATCGCCTAAATTTTGTCCCAAAGACTTAATGTGACCCATGACGGTGTTATTAGAGTCGTTTAAGATGCCAACCCAAGTGCTCTTTTTGATGCGCTCCTCGTTGGTCTCATCAGCCATCACGACAGGGCTTAGCTCCTTACTAGAGCGCACTAAGAAAAGCTGCAAATATGGGTCAAATTTGACATATTCGCCAAGCGGAGCTCCCTCGCTTTTTGGCACTGCGATCAAATTTTTAGTGATAGCCACGCCAAAGTGTTTATTTACCGAGACGATTGAGTTTTTGTTCTTTTCAAAGCAGGCGTTAAAGTCCTCTTGCGTAGGCCTAGGATCGGCATTTAGGCAAAGCGCTGATAGCAAAAAAGCAAGGGCAAATTTATAATTTAGTCTCATTTTATCCCCATCGAAGCAAGGCCGCCAAGCATCCTTGAAGCGGTGTTTTTCTTATCGGCCTCAACGGATTTTAGCACGTCATTTACAGCGCTTATTAGCAAAATTTGCATACTCTCTTTATCTTCAAGCAAGCTATCATCTATGCTGATATCAAGTATCTCGCCGCTGCCGTTTGCTCTAACGCTCACTAGTCCGCCGCCGCTTTTTGCGCCAAATTCTTTATTTTTGCTCTCTTCTTCCATCTGCTTGGCCTGCTTTTGCACATCCTCAAGCATCTGCCCCATCTTTGAAAAGTCAAATCCCTCAAACATCGCCTACTCCTTTATGATCTCGTTTTTGTTATTTACATGCACGATGGTTGGCTTAAATTTCTTAGCCTTTTTAAATTTCATACTAGCATAGGCTACGATGATGACCACGTCGCCAACGCAAACCTTTCTAGCAGCCGCGCCGTTTAGGCAAATTTCGCCTTTTTTGCCCTTTATCACGTATGTGGCAAATCTCTCGCCGTTATTTACGTCTAAAATTTCAACCTTTTGATTTTCTATCAAATTTGCAGCCTTTATAAGCTCCTCGCCGATGCTGATCGAGCCAACATAGTTTAAATTTGCATCTGTTACGACGGCTCTGTGGATCTTACTAGCTAAAATTTCTATATTCATTTTTACCTCTTTAAAAGCTCTTTTACTACTTCTTTATCGCTAAATGGGTGCTTGACGCCCTTTATCTCCTGGTATGGTTCGTCACCTTTGCCAAGTATGACAAGCGCCCAGCCAGGTTCTAGCTTGCTAATGGCTAGAGCGATCGCCTCTTTGCGGTTGGCGTTTCGTATCAAATTTTCATTTTGGCTCATGCCAGCGCAAATTTCATCGATTATGCTCTCTGGCTCTTCGCTTCTTGGATTGTCACTTGTGACTATGCAAATTCTTGCGTATTTTTGGGCTATTGCTCCCATTTTTGGGCGCTTTGTCCTATCTCTGTCGCCGCCTGCGCCAAAGACTGCGATCAAATTTAGATGTCTAAGCGAATTTAGCACCTTTTCTATGCCATCTGGCGTATGGGCAAAATCCACGATGACTAGCGGATCGGTGCTTACGACCTCCATCCTGCCGCTCACGCCTTTAAATTTACTTATCGCCTTTGAAAGTGCGGTTGCGTCTGGGCGCTCTAGCAGGCAAACGGCGCCAAGGGCTGCGATTAGATTGTAAAGATTAAACTCACCTTGAAGGCTTGAGTCTATCTCCACATCGCCATTTGGCGTCTTGATAACTGCGTCTATGCCGTCCTTTAGCCCATAAACTATCGGTGCAAAGCTGGCTGGCTTTTTGAGTGCGTATGTATAGGCGTTTTTTGGGTTAAATTTAACTCCGCCATCGTCAATGTTTATGAGTTTTACGCTCTCATCGTCAAAAAAGCTTGATTTTACCCTCGCATACTCCTCCATGCTCTTGTGGTAGTCGAGATGGTCTTGCGTTAAATTTGTAAAAATTTTTAGAGCAAATTTCAAACTCTCTATGCGTTTTTGAGCGATCGCATGCGAGCTAACCTCCATCACAAAGTACTCACAGCCCTGCTCGCTGGCTGCTTTGAGGTATGAGAACGTCTTTAAAATGGCACTTGTCGTAAGCGCCTTGTCATCTATCTGCTCATCCTCTATAAATGCCCCTCTGGTGCCACTTAGGCCGCATTTTTTGCCTAAATTTCGCAGGGTCTCGTAGATAGCCGCAGCCGTTGTGGTCTTGCCATTGGTGCCCGTGATGCCAACTATTTTTAAGCTTTCATCGATCTTTAAAAGCTTTTTGCACTCTTCAAGGGTGATTATCTTAGCGCCCTTTTTTGCCGCAGCTTCTGCAAATTTCGCATTTGCGGTAGTTTGCACAAAGTATGCACCCTGCTCGCACTCGTTTGAGTCATCTGTTATGAAGCTATTTTCTACTGATATTTTCATCGTTCTGTCTTTTTTGTATCTCTTTAAAAAGCTGATCTATACGCTCGTCGCCGCCAAACATCACCGCCGCACTCTCAAGGTAGTTCATGCTCATATCGATGAAGTCATTTTTTATCAAATTTCCTAAAAATTCCAAAAAATCGTCTTTGTTTGAGATCATCACCTTGGTTGAGAACATGATGTTTTCAAAGACCTTTTTAAAGCTGCCGTCCTTATAAACAGCCCTTTTAAAGTCCTCGTAGCTGATCGCGTCTTGCTCTTCAAAATACTCGCTCTCCTCGTCTCTGGACTCTAAAATTTTTAAAATTTCCTCCACGCCCTCGTCGTCTTCGCCGGCTCTTACCTTCGCCATATAGTAGTCAAACAAGAGCTTTGCCTCCTCGGCATTTTCCTCGCCAAGAGAGCAAATTTGTATCAAAAATAGTAAATTTCTCTCTTGCGTCTTTTCGTAGGCTAGTGAAAAGTAAAAGATCGCATCTTTAAATTTAGAGCGTTTGAAATATTTTATGCCTATTTTTTTATAATCTATCAATGTCAAATTCCTCGCCTATTGGGACATTTATGACCTCAAGCTCTGGATGAATGTCTATGCGAAGCTGCCTTTCGATGCCGTATTTTAGCGTGGTTGTGCTAGCTGCGCATCCGTGGCAATGTCCTGTTAGTCTTACGTAAATTTTGCCGTTTTTTATGCCAAGTAGTTCCATGCCGCCACCATCATTTTCAAGCATTGGTAGCACCTTTTGCAAACTCGCAGTCACTGGTTTTAAAAGCTCTTCATCACTAAATGGGATCATATTTTTTCCTTAAATTTTTTAGCTATTATAGCAGATAAAGTGCAAACAAACGTTTTCTAGGCTTTTGCTGGGGGCATTTTTGCTTTAAATTTTGGTGGTTTTTTGTGGAGAAAAAGGGCAAATTTGCCCTTTAAGTTTAGTTTAGTAGAAGTGATTTTATATCTATTTTATGCTCTATCATCTTGCTTTCAAGCATAAATTCTTGTGTAGCCTCAAGCGCTTTTACATCATCAGCCGTGATCTTTGAGCTAAAGTCATACTGAGGATACATGCTCTTTACCGCATCTATGCTAAGCCCGGTCTCTTCGGCTGTAAATTTAAGCGCCTCGCCCTCGTTTGCTTTGATGTAGTCCAAAATTTCATCCTGAGCCTTTTTAAATTTCTCAACTACGTCTTTGTGCTTTTTATAAAACTCCCCGCTTGTTGCTGTGACGATAACTGGAGTGATGACGCCTTTGCCAGTTGTCACTACATTTAGGCCTGATTTTTGAGCGTTGTAGGCCGCTGGTCCTGCAAGAAGCGCTGCATCGACGCTGCCGTTTTCAACTGCAGCTTGCGCAGCTGGGATACCCATAGAGATAAACTCTACGTCGTTTATGCTAAGCCCACCAAGCGCTAGGTATCTAACCAAAAGCTCGTTTAGGATAGTGCCTTTTGGGCCTGCTACTTTTTTGCCTTTTAGATCTTTTGGCGACTTGATGTTTTTATCTTTAGAAAATATGACAAAGGCTTCAGGCGCCCTTGAATAGGCACTTATGATCTTTATATCAGCCTTATTTGCAGCCGCAAGTATGACCGAAGTGCCGCCCACGCAGTTTAGAAATTGGAGCGAATTTGAAGCGAGCGCTTGCGTTTGCTTGGCACCTGAGGTGATCTCGGAGTACTCGACTGGCACGCCAAAAGACTTCGCATAAAAGCCTTTAAATTTATCGACGATAGATGGGACGTTTAGCGGCGATTTGACGTAGGTCATGCCGATCTTATCTAGGCCATCGCTTGCGTTTGCGACTAGACAAAGCAAAGAGGCCGCACACAAAACCTTAAAAAACTTTCTCATACTTACTCCTTTTAAAAATTTTCAAGATTATATAATCTTTTGCTTCATTTTGGTTTTAATTATCATTTTATTTGCCTAAATTTCACTCAAAATTTTGCGTTTTATAGCTATTAGCTCCTCGCTTAGCAGGTCTCGTGGTCTTGCTAAATTTGATAGATCATAGTTTGACTTTATCCCACCCTTTTCAAGCAAGATGATCTCGTCCGCCAAAAATAGCGCCTCATCGATGTTGTGAGTGACAAAAATGATGGTTTTGCCAGCTTGTATTTTTAAAATTTCAGCCTGCATGCTAGCTCTCGTAAAGGCATCAAGCGCGGCAAATGGCTCGTCCATAAGGATCAAATTTGCCTCGTACGCAAGCACTCTAGCAAGCGAAATGCGCGAGCTCATACCACCAGAGAGCTGCGAAACTGCGGCAAATTTAAAGTCGCTAAGCCCTATCATCGATATCAAACTATCGATTTTTTCAGCCTCTATTTCATGCTTTTTAAGAGGAAAAACGATGTTTTCATAGACGTTTAAAAACGGCATGAGGCGGGGCTCTTGAAAGACGAAGCCGATCTTTGCTTGCTCTTTAAATTTTATCTCGCCTAGACTTACGCTCTCAAGGCCTGCGATAAGGCGTAAAAGCGTCGTTTTGCCACAACCGCTTCTACCAAGTATGACGGTGATCTTGTCTTTTTTTATGCTTAAATTTAGCTCTCTTAAAACGTCGATCCGCTTTTCGCCTATAAAAAAATGCTTGGATAAATTTAAAATTTCTATCATTTCTCACCTCGCAAAAGGCTAAATTTCGCTATCAAAAGCAAAAAGAGCCTATCTATGAGCACACCGCAAATGCCGATCGTAAAAATACCCACAAATATCCTATCCGCGCGTGAAAGCTCCTCTGCGTCAAGGATTAAGTAGCCCAGCCCGCTTGAAGCCGCTATCATCTCCGCTCCGATGATCGCGCGCATGGCGTAGCCAAAGCCTATTCGCATGCCGACAAAGATATCTTTTAGCGCGCTTTTTAAGATGATCTTGTAAAAAATTTCAAATTTGCTAAAGCCAAAAATTTTGCCAACCTCGATGAGCTTTATATCGCAGCTCGTTAGCCCCTTTTGGATACTTAAAAACATCGGAAAAAACGAGGCTAGGATAATGATGATAATCTTTGGCATCTCGTTTATACCAAACCAAAGCACCAAAATGGCGATCAAACTAAGCGGCGGGATGTTTCTAAAAAACTCCAGTATCCACTCGTAATAAACGCTGATCTTTGGCAAAAGTGCCGCTATACCGCCAAGTACGAGCGCTAAGGCAAACGAGAGAGCATATCCTGCAAATATGCGCTTAAAGCTGATGATCGTATGCGTGGCAAGCTCGCCGCTTAGGCTCATACTATACATCGTCTTTAGCGTAGCTAGCGGACTTGGCAAGATATACGGCGTGAAAATTTCTAGCTCGCAAACGACCTGCCAGATGGCAAAGATCGCTAGGATCAAAATGCTCTTTTTAAAAATCTCCCTCACAGCCCATCTCCGTTGTGACAGCCGTTTTCGCAGTATAAAAGCTCGATGATCTGGTAGTTTTTAAGCTCGCTAAATTTATACGAAAGGGCATTTTCTATCCTCTCTTTGCTGCTAAGACTTAGTGTTTTTACGCCCAAATTTGTGAAAAATCCCGGCGGTATCGGACTTTGCTCGATA
>CAUUZE010000030.1:0-17804 GCA_963549665.1 Campylobacter concisus
CGTAGAGTGTAAATTTAATGATGCTCGTGACTTTAGCGAAGGCTTTGCTGCTGTTAAAAAATATGGCAGATGGGGATATATAAACACCAAATGCGAGCAGATCATAGAGTGTAAATTTGATGATGTTGGTTATTTTACGAAGGCTTTGCTCCTGTTGAAAAAGATGGCAAATGTGGATATATAAACACCAAAGGATACCCTGTCATTTTTGATAAAAGCAAAAATTAGATAGTGGAGGTGTTTGATAAGGCTATAGACAGGTAAAATAACACTTTCTACTTATCACGACTAGGTGATAAATTTGGACTTTTGGATGAAAACTTTAGTGTCGTTATCAAAAATAGCATTTATGGTAAATTTGAGGTGCTTCAAAGGATAAATGAAACTACTTTTTTGATAAAAATAGCAGAGCGAGATCTTTTTGTAGATAGAGAGGGAAATTTCAGATAAGCTAGCTATAAAAAGCTTTGCCAGCCAGTTAAATTTAGCCCTGGCTGGATGCTTTTCTATCTAAGCTTTGTCTCAAAAAATGCGCCAAAAAGCGAGTTTATGCCTTGCTTTGTAAATTTCTCCATTATCTTTTCGAGCTGCGGTTTTTCTTGCCAGACGGGCTCATCTATGAGGCTTATTTTTGCTAGCTCATCTTGAGCGTCTATGTAGCTACCAAGGCTGTCTATTAGCCCCATTTTTAGGGCATTGTGCGCCAAAAAGACCCTTGCGTTTGCCCACTCGTCTTTTTTCTTGATGTCTAAATTTCTAGCCTCTGCCACATCGCTTACAAAGAGCATATAAGCGTCATTTACGAGCCCCTGCAAGCTCTCACGCTCCTGCTTGCTCCAGCTCCTCATAAAGGTGCCAGCCTCTTTAAACTCGCCAGCCTTCACCACCTGCTCGCTCACGCCTAAATTTTTGGCTAAATTTTCGATGTTTGCCCCTTGCATGATGACGCCAATGGAGCCGATGAAAGCGCCCGGGTTTGCTACGATAGTGTCGGCATTTACGCCAGCGTAGTAGCTGCCGCTCGCCATGTTACCAGCTGCGTATGCGAGCACTTTTTTGCTCTCTTTTAGTCGCTTGACCGCCATGGCTAGCTCCACGCTAGGACTTAGCGCACCGCCTGGGCTGTCGATGTAGAGTAGCACGCCTTTGATGTTGCTATCCAGCCTTGCTTTTTCTAGCGCTTCTAAAATTTCGCTTGTGTCCATTATAGTGCCGGTGATGTCTATGCGGGCTAAATTTGGCTCTTTCATCTTGCCATCTGGCGCGAAAATAAAAAATAATATGAGTAAAAATATGAGCGCCTTAAAGTAGTTATTTATAAATTTAAAAATTCCCAAAATTCCTCTAAAAATAAGCCTTAAAATTTGCAAATTTTGCCTCCGATATATAGTTTTTTAGCCTCGTTTGTATGAAGTATGAGCTGAAGTATTAGCTCGCTGTCATCGCACTCTAGGTCGTTATAGACGGCAAGATCAGCCGCGCGTCCTACTTTTATCTCGCCGTTATTTGTCCTAAGCGCCTTTGCGCCCCCGTGCGTTGCAGCGACAAAAAGCCTAGTGGCAAGCTCGTTTAGATCAAGGCTAGCGTGGGTAAATAGGGCAGCTCGTAGCTCATGCCAGAAATTTAGGCTGATATTTGAGCTAAGGCCGTCTGTGCCGATGTTTAGACTGACATTATTTTTGAAAATTTCTTTTAAATTTAGCGCCTTTTTGCCAAGCAGTCTGTTTGAAACGGCGCAGTACGTCACGCTGTGATGAGGCTTAAATTTAGCAAAATCGCTCACATAAACGCAGTGCGTAAATAGCGTATCTATCTCACGAAACATCGCAAAATAGCCATCCGCGTCATACATCGGCTTTGGATCAGGGTTAAATCTTAAAAGATGCTTTTTAAAGCCACCGCTGCCATGCTCTAGCCACTGCTTTTCAGCCTTGCTCTCTAAAAAGTGTGTGCTAACAAGAAGGTCGTCTTTTTTAGCTATCTCAAGGGCGGCCTTGGCGAGCTTTGGGTGCACAGAGTAGGGCGAGTGTAGTGAGATAGCTGGGGTTAAATTTTTACTTTTATAGCCCTTTGTTTTTTCAAATTTAGCTAAGAAATTTTGCAAATTTTGCTGAGCCATCTGCTCATTTGAGCCTAAAATTTCACTAAAAAGCACGACTTTTAGCGGGCTAGCGGCTAAAATTTCAAGCTCACTACCAAAGCTAGATATCTCGCCAATGGCACAAACTCCGCTTTTTAACAGCGAATTTATAGCTTCATTCATCGCCTTTTTAGCGTCCATTTTAGCTAGCTCACCGCCTTTATCGACGATAGAGCCAAGCCATTTTATAAAGTCACCGTATTTTAGGGTGCTAACGTTTGAGCTAAATTCCAAATGAACGTGTGTATTTACAAAGGCTGGGGCGATCACGCTCTCACCAAAGTCGCAAATTTTCGCCTCTTTAAATTTTTTTTGCGCCTCTTTTTCGCTTGTAATTTCTAAAATTTTATCGTTCTCGATGACAACACAAGAATTTCTTAAAATTTTTGGATTTTCTCCGCCAGTGATGATCTTTTTTGCTTTTAAAATTTCCATTTCTAGCCTTAAATTTTTGTTATTGTAGCGAAAATTTAGGAACGAAAATGTATAATTTGGGCTATTTAATCAAAAAGGAGTGACATGGATAAGAAGCTAAAAATAATGGTTATCCAAGGCCCAAATATCAACATGCTTGGCGCTAGAGAGCCAGGAATTTACGGCGTTATGAAGATGGAGGATATCCACTCTCAAATGAAGATCGTTGCTGATCAAAATGACGTTGAGATCGAGTTTTTTCAAAGCAACCTTGAGGGCGAGCTAGTCGATAAGATCCAAGAGTGTTTGGGCGATGCTGACGGTATCATCATAAATCCAGCCGCTTACACTCACACATCTATTGCTATCCGTGACGCGCTAAGTGCGGTTGCGCTGCCAGTTATCGAGGTGCATATCAGCAACGTTTATAGAAGAGAAGAGTTCCGCCACAAAAGCCTCATCGCACCAGTTGCAGCAGGTCAGATCGTGGGCTTTGGACCAGTTGGCTATCATTTGGCGATGATAGGCATGCTTCAAATTTTTGAGCAAATCAAAGCAGTAAGAGCAAATCAAAAAGCACAATGAATTTCATCTTAAAGGACGAAAACGCCGTATTTTACGAGTGCGGCTACAGCTGCGACAATGAGTTTTTGTTATGCGTTGATGGCGTGAAATACTTTTTCACGGACGCGAGATATTATTTCGAGGCAAAAAGCTGCGTAAATGCAGGCGTGGTCGTTCTTTTGGCTCAGAGAAATTTAATAAACGAGGTGAGGGCATTTTTAAGAAAGATGAAGCCAAGTAGTCTCGTTTTTAACCCTGATGAGCTAAGTCTAAGCGAGTTTAACGCGCTTAGCAAAGGTTTTAAGATAAATTTCAAGCCAAAGGCAAATTTCTCTAGGTTAAAAAGAATTTGCAAGAGCGAAGATGAGATAAAAATTTTAAAAAAAGCTAGCGAATTTGGAGCAAAATGCTTTGATGAATTTGCCAAATTTGTGCGTGAAAATGGCGAGGGGATGAGCGAAAAAGAGCTTCATTTTAACGCCTCGCTCATCTTTAGGCAAAAAAACGAGCTAGGTCTTAGCTTTGATCCGATCGTAGCGATAAATGAAAATGCTGCAAAGGCGCATGCACTGCCTGGGGATAAAATTTTAAAAAGGGGCGATTTGCTGCTACTTGACGCTGGGGTTAAATTTAAGCGTTACTGCTCTGATCGCACCAGAACTGCTTGCTTTGATGAAAATTTTAACTTCTCAAAGGAGCAAAAATTTAAAAACGCCAAGATACAAGAAATTTACGAGATCGTAAAAGAGGCTCAGGCTGCTGCGATAAAGGTCGCTAGAGCTGGCGTTAGGGCGTGTGAGATAGACCTTGCAGCAAGAAGTGTGATAGCAAAGGCTGGATATGAAAAGGCCTTTTTCCACTCGACAGGACACGGCGTGGGTGTCGATATACACGAGCTTCCAGTCATCTCAGCAAGGAGCGAAACGCTTATAAAAGAGGGCATGGTTTTTAGCGTGGAGCCTGGAATTTATCTAGAAAATGAATTTGGCGTGCGCATCGAGGACGTCGTGGTCGCAAGAGAAGGTGGGTGCGAGATCTTATGAGGCTAGCTGGAGCAAGAAAGATCGTAAAAAGCCGTTTTTGCCCTAGTTTTTTTAATAAAAGAGATGAGTTTAAGTATGAGGCGCTAGTTGGCATGGGTGGCAACATCGGCGATAGCGCAAAGAGGTTTGATAAATTTATAAGAGCGATTAGTGAAGATAGGCGTTTTCACGTGGTTGAAGTCTCGCCGATCCTTATAAATGCGGCGTTTGGCTACGAAGCGCAGGATGATTTTAGTAACGCTGTTATAAATTTACAAACATCTGTGAGCCCTAGAAATTTGCTAAAAATTTTAGGGCACTATGAGAGTAAATTTAAGCGCGTGAGGACGTTTAAAAATGCGCCACGCACGCTTGATCTGGATATTTTGTATTTTAGTAAAAAAGTCTATAAGACGCCGCGCCTTATCGTCCCGCACCCAGGGGCTAGTAAGAGGCTCAGCGTGATCGTGCCACTAGGGCTTATGAGAGGTTAAAGGATATAAATGGCTACAAAATTTCATACTTTTACAGGCGAGAGCACTATCGAGGCTTTGAAAAAGGCTCAAGAGGCGTGCGGCGAGAAGGCCATACTCGTTACCACAAAGCAAATTCAAGCCAAAACGATAAATAAAAAGCCGCTTTATGAAATTTTAGTAAGCGTCGAAGAAGACGAGGTAAAGCAGCCACCAAAGCCAAATGTAAAAGCAATAAATTATGAAAATGCCTACTCTAAATTTAGTAAAAACTACGAGCCACCAAAGCCAAAATTTGAGATAAAAGAGGAGCCTGCTAAATTTGAGGCAAAGACGACGTCGCCTGAGCCTTACGATCCAAACGAAAGTGTGCTTTTAAATATCTCAGACGTCGCAAAAGAGATAAGCGCGATCGCAAATGTCGATATGAACGAGATAAAAGAGCCAAATACAAATGGCATGAATAAAAAAATAGACGATGTGGCGAAGCAAGTAAGCGTGCTAAGCGAGAAAATAGGGCTGATAACTGACATGATCTGGGACGAAAAAGCCCCAAATCGCAACAATCTCTCGATCCCACCAGAATTTGCTAGCATCTACAAGCTCGCAAAACAAAGCGGCATGAAAGAGGAGCATTTGGAGGCGATCATGCAAACGACGCTTGAAAATTTGCCAGTTTCTATGAAAAGTAACCCAACCGCGGTAAAAAGGTACTTTTACTCACTTTTGAGAAATATGCTACCTTGCAGAAAAGAGCTCGGCGATAAAAAACAGCGCATAATGATGCTAGTTGGCCCAACCGGAGTTGGCAAGACGACGACTCTTGCAAAGCTCGCGGCTCGTTTTGCTTACGGCAACGAAAAGCGCTATAAAACGGGCATCATCACGCTTGATACATATCGTATCGGAGCGGTTGAACAGCTATTTCAATACGCTAAGATGATGAAGCTGCCGATCCTTGATGTCATAGAGGTCGAGGACTTTCAAAACGCCATAAAGCAGCTTAGCTACTGCGACGTGATACTAATCGACACCACTGGAAATTCGCAGTATGACAAAGAAAAGCTTGAAAGACTTGATAAATTTTTAAAGCATAGCGGCGCAAAGATCGATGTAAATTTAGTCCTCTCAGCTGGCTCAAAGGTCGAGGATCTGATAGAAATTTATAATGGATTTTCATTTTTACAGATCGACACTTTAATAATCACCAAATTTGACGAGACCAAAATTTTTGGCAACGTCTTTTCGCTGATATATGAGACAAATACGCCAGTTAGCTACTTTAGCGTGGGTCAAGAGGTGCCTGATGATCTTGTGGAGGCAAAGAGCGAATTTTTAGTAGAGTGCGTGTTTGACGGCTTTACAAAGCAAAAGGCTAGCGATGAATAACCAAGCGCAAAAACTACAAAATTTAGTCCAGTCTCAAAATAAGGCTAAAAATACGCATTTTATAGCGATTACAAGCGGCAAAGGCGGCGTTGGCAAAAGCACGATAAGTGCAAATTTAGCAAATGTCTTGTCGCAAAATGGCTATAAAGTAGGGCTTTTTGACGCTGATATCGGTCTTGCAAACCTTGATGTGATCTTAAACGTCAAAATGGGCAAAAACCTGCTTCACGTGCTAAAAGGCGAGTGCAGCTTAAAAGATATCTTGATACCTATAAATAAAAATCTCATCCTCATCCCTGGCGAGAGCGGCGATGAAATTTTGAAATTTAACAATCAATTTTTATTTGAGAGATTTTTAGATGAGGCGAGTGAGCTTGATCAGCTTGACTTTTTGATCATTGATACCGGTGCTGGCATAGGCGGCAGCACGCAGCTCTTTTTAGAGGCGGCTGATGAGGTTGTCGTGGTGACTGTGCCTGACCCTGCGGCGATAACTGATGCGTATGCTGTCATAAAGATCGTTTCAAGGTTTAAAAATAATGAGCTTTTACTTTTAAATATGGTAAAAAACGAGGCTGAGGCCACTAGAATTTATGAAAATGTAAAGCGAGTGGCAAATGCAAATATCGGACCAAATTTAAATTTAGAGCTAATTGGCTACGTGGCTTCTGATAAGAGCGTGGCAAGGAGCATAAAGCAAAGGACTCTCTTTACAGATGACGAAGCTTACGGCTCTGCTAGCGTGCAGATCAAGCAGATAGCTTCGAATTTGCTTTATAGGTTGGAACGAAAAGTGCTTAAAGATGAGCAAAGCAGGAGCTTTGGGGGCTTCTTTAAGCGTTTGATAGAACAATTTTAATGGAGATTGAGCTTTGCGTGCAGAAAATTTTATAGCATTTTTTACGGTTTGTGGATTTTTCATAGGCATAGTTTTTACCTTACTAAAGGTGAGTGAGCCTATCGAAATGCTCGTTTATACGCTAGTTATTACTTTGTTTTTTTACCTTATAATTCACATCGTGATAATGAACTACGTCGATGTAAAAAGGACTTTGAAGAAATTTTTTGACAAGCAAAGACATGAGGAGATCGCAGACTATCTCATCTCTGAGCTAAACGTTAGGGAAAAACGGATGGAAAATATCATGCTAAAAGTAACCACCGAAAATTTAGACTCTGGTAAGCAAAATGTACGAACTAAAGCAAAAGCAGCTTAACGCTTATAAAAGCACCATTAAAAAAGAGCAAGACGAGATCGTCTTAAAATACATGCCAGCTCTGCGCGCGATGGCGTTTAGGCTAAAGGAGCGCTTGCCTTCAAGTATCGACGTAAACGACCTTATAAGTGTTGGCGTTGAAGAGATGATAAAGCTTAGCAGGAAGTATGACAAAGAGCAAAACGACTCATTTTGGGGATATGGTAAAAAGAGAATTTATGGCTCGATGCTTGACTACCTAAGAGCGCTTGATGTCGTTAGTAGAAGCGACAGAAAGCTAGTAAAGAGCATAAATACCGAGATAGACAACTACTTTAACACGCACGAAGAAGAGCCAAGCGACGAGTATCTGGCTGAAAAACTAAATGAAGATATCGAAAAGATAAGAGAGGCAAGGGGAGTTAGTGGCATCATCACCATTTTGCCGATCGATGAGCAAATGGAGCTAATCGGACAAAGCGATGTTGAAAAAAGCGTAGAGAAAGAGGATCTTATCTTAAAGATCGAAAGTGTGCTAAAAGACTTTGATGAGCGTGATCAGATGATAGTTCAGCTTTACTACTACGAAGAGCTAAATTTAAAAGAGATCAGCGAGATAATGAACATCAGCGAGAGTAGAATTTCACAAATTCATAAACGTTTGCTTGATCGCATCAGACGCAGCTTGGGGGTTTAATGGCTGATATTTTAAGTCAAGAAGAGATAGATGCGCTACTTGAAGTCGTCGATGAAGACGGCGATACGAGCAATATCGAGATAGAAGAGAGCCCACAAGGCGAGCAAAAACAGATCATTATCTATGACTTCAAGCGCCCAAACCGCGTCAGTAAAGAGCAGCTCCGTGCGATAAAAGGTATCCACGACAAGCTTGCTAGAAATTTAGCTAGTCAAATTTCAAGCGTTATGAGAAGTATCGTCGAGCTTAGGCTTCACAGCGTCGATCAGATGACATACGGCGAGTTTTTGATGAGTTTGCCAAGCCCAACTAGCTTTAACGTCTTTTCGATAAAGCCACTTGATGGAAACTGCATCTTAGAGATAAATCCAAGCATAGCATTTCCTATGATAGACCGCTTACTTGGCGGAACTGGCGAAAATTTCGAGGCAAACAGAGAGCTAACTGACATCGAGGTAAATTTACTCGATGCGGTGCTTAGGATGATCATGCAGCGTCTAAAAGAGAGCTGGTCGATGATAACTGATATGTATCCAAACGTCGAGGCAAAAGAGAGCAGTCCAAACGTCGTGCAGATCGTCTCTCAAAACGAGATCGTCATCATGGTCGTCATGGAGATCATCGTTGGTGGCTCAAGCGGCATGATAAATTTATGCTATCCAGTCATCTACCTAGAGCCGATCCTTTCGCGCCTTGCAAACAGAGACATCATGCTTGGCGAAACTAGCGCTAAAAAGAGTAGAAATAAAGAGCTAAAAACGCTAATAGGCCGTGCCGAGGTGCTTTATGAGGCGATCCTTGGTAAGTCAATCGTTAGCGTAAATGAGTTTTTAAATTTAAAAGAGGGCGATATCTTAAGGCTTGATAGAGGCGCTGATGATAAGGCGATCGTTTGCATCGATAAAAAAGAGGTATTTTTGGCTGAAGTTGGGCTTCATAGATTTAGAAAGTCTATCAAGATCGAGCAGCTAATCCGCTCTGACAAAGACGAGATCAAACACATCCTAGAAAAATACGAAGAAGAGCGAAAAGCAAAACTAATGGCATACGACGAGGCCAACGAACACAACAACGAAGAAGAGAGCGAAGATAATGACGAATGAATTTTTTAACATCTTTTCAAATGAACTAAAAGCGACCATCGAAGGGCTAACTGGCAGAGCGCCAGAGATCGGCGAGAGAAATGAATTTGACGCGCCAGCGCAAAATGGCATAAAACCGCCAGTTGTCATGGCTAGCGTGACATTAAGTGGCGACATCAATGCAAAAGCTGAGATCGCTTGCACGCCGGTGCTCATAAGCGCAGTTAGCGAGTGGATGATGGGCGAAGAGGAAATTTCAAAGAATGAAAACCTTGGCAGTGACGAGCTTGACGCTGCAAAAGAGATATTTTCAAACCTCTTTAGCGCATTTAGCACCTCTCTTGGAGCGCAAAAAGGCATGCCAAAGATCAGCTTTGAGGTGATAAATGTAAATTTCTTAGATGAAAACTCATCGCTTGATTTTAGCGTTTTTGAAAAGCTTTTTTTATTTAACATAAAGATCGAGGATCTAAATGAGCATGTGGCTTTTGTCTGCGATCATACGCTTATGAGATTTTTCGAGCCTGCTAAAAGCGAGCCAGCAGATGGCGCAAAGGCTCAAGCTGCTCCTCATGCACTAAAGGGCGAATTTAGCGCAGAAGAGATGAGAAATATCGGCCTTATCATGGACGTTAGACTTCCTATGCGCGTTCGTATCGGCTCAAAAAGGATGCTCTTAAAAGATGTGCTCACTATGGATATAGGCTCAGTCATCGAGCTAAATCAACTCGCAAACGACCCGCTTGAAATTTTGATAGGAGATAAGGTGATAGCCCTTGGCGAAGTTGTCATAATAGACGGAAATTTTGGCATACAGATCACACAGATAGGCTCAAAACGCGAGAGGCTTCAGCAGTTAAAATAATGAATGAATTAGTAAATGACCTCTTAAAATTTCCAAGCGTTTTAAAGTATAAAAACAAAAATGTAACCTTCTTTGGCTCGGCTAGATTTGATGAAGAAAATTTCTACTGCAAAAAGGCATACGAGCTAGCTTACAAGCTAAATGAGCTAGGTTTTGCTATCTTAACTGGCGGTGGGGACGGCATAATGAGAGCGGCAAACAAGGGTGCATTTGACAGTGCAAAGTCCCCTAGTGTCGCACTAAACGTGAGACTTCCGTTTGAGCAAAATACAAATCCATACGTCACCGCAAAATATCTCTTTTCAAATTTAAGCCCAAGAAAATTTGCCCTGACTGACAGCTCTATCGCATTTGTCGTCTTTCCTGGCGGCTTTGGCACGCTTGATGAGCTATTTGAAATTTTGGTGCTAGCTCATGTTGGCAGCAAAAAAGTGAAAATTTTTCTTTATGGATGCGAGTTTTGGCAAGGGCTTGATGAGTTTATACGAAAGACGCTGATCCCTCAAAAAACGATAAACGAAGAAGATCTAAATTTATATAAAATCACCGATGATATAGAGCTTATTGTAAGCGAAATTTTGGCTATTTAAAAATAAGATATAAAATATCGCCTTTAAATTTAAAAAAGGTAAAAATATGAAAGTAATGGTTGCAATGAGCGGCGGCGTAGATAGCACGATGACGGCTAAATTTCTGCAAGAGGCCGGACATGAGGTGCAAGGCTGCTACATGATGCTTCATCAAAAGCCAGGATATCACGAAGAAAACATCAGAAAAGTCAAAAAAGTGGGCGAATACCTTGGCATCAAGGTGCATATCCTCGACCTACAGGATAAATTTAACGAATATGTCTATGATCCATTTGTCAGGCTCTACAAAGAGGGTAAAACGCCCAATCCTTGCGCCTTGTGTAATAAATTTATAAAGCTTGGAGCGCTACTTGACTTTGCAAAGGCAAATGGCTGCGAGAAGCTTGCTACTGGGCACTACGTGCAGGTGGTTGATGGTTTTATAACCCGCGCCAAGGACCCTAGCAAGGATCAGAGCTACTTTTTAGCTCAGGTACCAAAAGAGGTGCTAAAAGATGTCATTTTCCCACTTGGAGATAAATTTAAAAAAGATATAAAAGAGCTAGCAAGAGGCGTAAAAGTGCTTGAAGAGTTCGCTACGCAGGCAGAAAGCAGTGAAATTTGCTTTGTGGAAAATACCTACATCGAGGTTTTAAACAAGCACTACAACACAAATTTACCAGGCAATGTGGTCGATAAAGACGGTAATATCATCGGCCGCCACCAAGGCTACATGCACTACACTATCGGCAAACGCCGTGGCTTTGAGGTTTTTGGCGCTCATGAGCCACACTTTGTCATCAAGATAAATGCCGAAAAAAACGAGATCGTTGTCGGCACGAAGGACGACCTTGCTCAAAAGGTGGTTGAGCTTGAAAATGTAAATTTATTTATCGATGAAGATAAATTTGAGTGCGAAACCAAGATAAGATATAGAAGCCCTAAACTTGAGGCTTTTGTAGAGGTTGATAAAGCTAACAAAACCGCAAAACTAACGCTAAATCAAAACGCACTTGGCGTCGCACAAGGCCAGCTTTGCGTGATGTATGAAGGTGAGCGAGTCATCGCAAGTGGCTTTATAAAGAGCTAAGCGCCTCTTTTATCACCTTGACGTGGCTAAATTCTGGCTCTTTTACGGCAGTTAGAAGCGCCACGTTTTTATACTCATTTTCTAGTTTTTTAAGCTCTTTTAGCCCCTCTTGCCCCTCTTTGCTATTTAGCTCTTGCCTAAATCTTTTGCAAAACTCATCAAACCTAGCCTCTTTATCCTCATGAAACCACGATCTTAGCTCGTTTGACGGAGTTACTGATTTTAGCCAGATAAAGCTAGAAAAGATCTCTTTTTTCACGCCTCTAGGATAAAGTCTATCGATAAAGACACCTTTAAAACTCTCGTCGTCGCTTTTAATAAAGTCGTAAATTCTACATATCTTAAACATGTTTGTTATCTTAGTCCTCATAAATTTATAAATATAAAATGGTTTAAAAATTTGGTGTAAATTTTGCCTTTTGGAGTATAAAATTTGGCTAAAATTAGTTGGTAAATAAATTTAAATTTAAAGCTCATTTTGATAAAATCCCAACATAAAAATCACTAAAAAAGGTTACTATTATGAGAGGCTATAAAATTTTCTCAGGCACCGCAAACATCGAGCTTTCGAAGAAAATTTCGCAATATTTGTCGCTTCCACTCAGTGAAGCTAGCATTAAAAGATTTAGCGATGGTGAGATCAGCGTGCAAATCGGCGAAAGCGTGCGTGGGAAAGATGTTTTTGTCATCCAGCCAACATGTGCCCCAGCAAATATAAATTTAATGGAGCTTCTTATCTTAACTGACGCTTTAAAGCGCAGCAGCGCAAGCTCTATAACAGCGATAGTGCCGTATTTTGGCTACGCTAGACAAGACAGAAAAGCAGCTCCTAGAGTGCCTATCACTGCAAAACTAGTGGCAAATATGATGCAAACAGCAGGCATCGACAGGGTCGTGACGATGGACCTTCACGCAGGACAAATTCAAGGATTTTTCGATATCCCAGTAGATAACCTTTATGGTAGCATCATCTTTAACGACTACGTAAAAGCTAAAAATTTACCAAATCCAGTCGTCGCAAGCCCAGATGTAGGCGGCGTGGCTCGTGCTAGAGCCTTGGCAAAAAATCTAAATTTATTAGATATGGTCATCGTTGATAAACGCCGTGAGAAAGCAAACGAGAGCGAAGTAATGAACGTGATCGGCGATGTTAAAGGCAAAGATGTGATCTTGGTCGATGATATGATCGACACTGCTGGCACCATCGTAAAAGCAGCTGAAATTTTTAAAGAGCGTGGCGCAACTAGCGTAATGGCCTTTTGCACGCACCCAGTGCTTAGCGGACCAGCCTATGATAGGCTAAAACTTGGCTTTTTAGACGAGCTAGTGGTAACTGATACGATCCCGTTAAAAGAAGAACTCCCTTGTATAAAAGTGCTAAGCACGGCTTCACTCTTTGGCGAAGTGATACGCCGTGTTTATCACAACGAAAGCGTAAATAGCTTGTTTTAGTAATCATTGCAGGCTAGAGCTCTGGCCTGCTAAATTTATCCATTTTGGCTAATTGATATTTATCTTTTGGGTTAAATTTCTAGCCCAAAAGACTTAAAATCCTGCTTGTAACAAGCTTAAATTTAAAGTCAAATAAACAAAAATCACAATGAAATCTCGCCACTAAATTTCTACATACTAGCTACTAAAATTTAAATAAGTCGTAATTAAGGTGCAGTGCTGATCAGATCCGCGTCGGAGCTGCGACAAATGCCGTTAGGATCGCACAAAAATGGATCACGATGCAAGAGTAGTTTGCACTAAAATTAATTGCGATTTTGCACCTAAATTTTAAGGAAAAAACTATAAAATACCCCCTTTTTAAATTTCACAAAAAGGGTTTTTATTGCGTAAAATATTTGAGAGAATTTTGCTTGCAAGCAACAGTTTCACGCTTTTCCCAGTAGTCTTTGGACTTTTAGGTGCGATCGTGCTTTTCATCATCGCAAGTTATGATGTTGGCAAGGTGCTTTTAGAGGTTTATAAATATTTCTTTGCTGCAGACTTTCACGTCGAAAATTTCCATTCAGAGGTCGTTGGTGAGGTCGTTGGAGCGATCGATCTATACTTGATGGCGCTTGTTCTTTATATATTTAGCTTCGGAATTTACGAGCTTTTTATCTCAGAGATCACACAGCTAAAGCAGTCAAAGCAGAGCAAGGTGCTTGAAGTGCATTCGCTTGATGAGCTAAAAGATAAGCTTGGCAAAGTGATCGTCATGGTTTTAATCGTAAATTTCTTCCAAAGAGTGCTTCACGCTAGCTTCACAACTCCACTTGAGATGGCTTATCTTGCGGCCTCTATCCTCGCACTTTGCCTTGGACTTTACTTCCTTCACAAGGGAGATCACTAAAATTTTAAGCGTTTTTACGCTTAAAATTTCTCCTACATCTTTTCTTTAGCTATTTTTGGATAATATCCATTTAAAAATTTAAAGGAAATTTGATGATTTTCATAGACGCTTGCCTTAAAAAACCGACTCCATATACGCCTGTTTGGATGATGCGCCAAGCTGGCAGATATCTGCCAGAATATATGGCTGTAAGAGCTAAAGCAGGGGACTTTTTATCACTTTGTAAAGACTATAAAAAGGCTAACGAGGTCACGCTTCAGCCAGTTGAAATCCTAGGCGTTGATGCGGCGATTTTGTTTAGCGATATCCTTGTCGTGCCTCTTGAAATGGGCATGGATCTGCGCTTTGAAAAGGGCGAGGGACCAGTTTTTACAAAGCCTTTGCGTGATGAGGCCGCACTCGATGCGCTTAGTATCGAAAGATCGGTTAAAGGCTTAGCATACGTCTATGACACGATCAAGCTTACAAGAGAAAATTTAGCCAAAGATAAGGCGCTCATTGGCTTTTGTGGCGCGCCATGGACGATAGCTACATATATGATAGAGGGTGGTGGCAGCAAAAACTATGCGGTCTGCAAAAAAATGCTCTACCAAAATCCAGAATTTTTACATCAAATTTTAGAAAAAGTGACGCAAGCACTCATTCTTTACGTTAAAGAGCAGATAAAAGCAGGCGTAAATGCAGTGCAAATTTTTGATAGCTGGGCGGCTGCGCTTGAAGAGCAGGCATATTTTGAGTTTGGATTTAACTATATAAATAAGATAGTTGATAGCGTAAAGGCTGAATTTCCAGAGATCCCAGTTATCGTTTTCCCAAAAGGTATCAGCGGCTATCTGGATAAAATTTCAGGTAAATTTGACGTTTTTGGCGTTGATTGGAGCACGCCGATAGAGCTAGCAAAAGAAAAACTTAGCCCAAGATACGTCCTTCAGGGCAACATGGAGCCAACAAGGCTATATAGCAAAAAAGCGATCGATGAGGGCGTGGATAAAATTTTAAGCACAATGAAAGGCGCGCCGCATATCTTCAACCTTGGTCATGGGATCTTGCCTGATGTGCCAGTTGAAAACGCGAAATATTTTATAAAAGAGGTTCAAAGAAAAAGTGCAAGATAGCACTCCGGTCTTTGGGCCGATAAATTCGCGCCGTTTTGGCATGAGCCTTGGCATCGATCTAAGCCCAAAGCAAAAATCATGCAATTTTGACTGTGTTTATTGCGAGCTAAAGGGTGCAAAGCCGGTTGAAGAGATAGAAAATCCACCAAGCGTTAATGAAATCATAAGCGCTTTAAGAGAAGCTTTAAAAACTCATCAAAACATCGATGTCATCACGCTTACAGCAAATGGCGAGCCAACTCTTTATCCGCACTTAAAAGAGCTGGTGGCAAAAGTAAATGAGCTAAAAGGCAGGGCAAAAACTCTTATCTTAAGCAATGGCTCAGGCGCGAGAGATCAAAAAATTTGTGAAGCCTTGCAAGGGCTTGATATAGTTAAATTTAGCCTTGATAGCGCTGTGCAAAGCACATTTAAAAAGATAGACCGCAACAAAAGTAGCATAGAAGTAAATGAACTTATAAAAGCAATGGCTAAATTTCGCAAGGAATTTAAGGGTGAGCTTGTGCTTGAAATTTTGGTCGTGGCCAGTTTTAACGACAAAGAAGAGGAATTTATAGCGCTTAATGAGGCTATAAATGAGATAGCTCCACACCGAGTGGATGTGGGTACGATAGATCGCCCGCCAGCTTACAACGTAAAAGGCGTTGATGCTAGTAGGCTTGAAGAGCTAGCAAGCAAGATAAAAGGCGTGCCAGTCACCATAGCTAGGGCTCACAAGATAGAGCAAAAGTATGAATTTAGCAAGAGTGAAATTTTAGCCATGCTAGAGCGCCGTCCGCAAACTACGGCAAATGTTGAAGAAAATTTCTCAGAGCACTCAAAGCAAATTTTAAACAGCCTTTTGCAAGACGGCGTGGTTTATCAAACTGACGTTGCTGGCGTTAAATTTTATAAATTGAGATGATAGATGAAGCGAATTTTAACTATACAAGACATCTCGTGCGTGGGCAAATGCTCGCTCACCGTCGCACTTCCCATAATTAGCGCCCAAGGCATCGAGGCGTGCATCTTACCAACGGCACTGCTCTCAACACACACTGGCTTTAAAAATTTCACTTTTCGTGATCTAACTGATGAATTTGACGCTATAACGCAGGTTTGGCACAAAGAGGGTATCAGCTTTGATGGAATTTACACTGGATTTTTAGGTAGTTTTAGGCAGCTTGAGCTTATAGAGAAGGTCTTTGCTGAATTTGATAGCGGCTCTTTGCTAAGGCTTGTGGATCCTTGCATGGGCGATAATGGCAAACTCTATCACGGCTTTGATGAGAAATTTGTGGCAAAGATGAGAGAGCTTTGCACAAAGGCTCACGTCATCACGCCAAACATAACTGAGGCAAGTTTTATGTGTGGCAAGCCATTTTTGAGCGAGGGATACGGCGAGGATTACATTTTAGAGCTGCTTGAGGGTTTGGCTAGTTTTGGTGCGCGAAAGATCGTTTTAAAGGGCATTAGGTATAGGCAAAATGAGTGTGGCATCATAGCATATGACGCAAAGACGAAAGAAAAAGTGGAGTATTTTCATGAGTATTTACCGTTTCATGCAAGTGGCACTGGAGATATCTTCGCTTCAGTGCTTTTTGGCTCTTTGATAAATGGCGAAAGCATGCAAAATGCTATCAAAAAGGCAGCAAATTTTGTGCTTGAGAGCATCAAGATCACGCTAAAAGATGATAATCGCACAAGATATGGTGTGCAGTTTGAAAAATTGCTTAGAAATTTTTAGCACTTTATGACAAGGAGTGATTTAAATTTGTGTCATTATAACCCCACAAAGTGACATAGTTAAAACAAAATTTCAGATTTATTTAAATTAATTTTACTTTTATATAAAAAGTTGAATAATTACGCAAATATTGATCAAGGAGTGATTTATGAAGTCTTTAAGGATTAAAATTTCTGTTATTTTGACAGCTGTGATCGTGCTACTACTAATCGGCGTTAGCCTCATTAGTTACAACATAGCTCGCAACCTATATACAGAAAAAGTTGTGAAAGATGAGCTACCACTAGCTGTCTCTAACGTTGCAGGTGAGATCGGCTATGCCATAGATAAGATCATCAACACCTCTTATCAGATGACTAAAAACGACTATCTTCTTAAGTGGATCGATGAGGGCGAGCCAAAGGACGGATTAGCAACGCTTTTTAACTACAACACCGACCTTATGAAGGCGTTTAACCTCTCAACGGCGATGTTTGTCTCTGATAAAACTCTAAACTACTACACAAACGACAAAATTTTAAAGCAGCTTAGCAAGGACAATCCACGCGATAGCTGGTACTTTGACGTTAAAAATGGCAAAGAGGTAAATTCTCTAAACATCCAAGTCTCAGAAGCTACTGGCTCGCTAACACTTTATGTAAATAGTAAGGTTGAAAAAGACGGCAAATTTTATGGCGTCAGCGCGATAGGCATGAACCTTGATGACATCGTAAATTTAGTCACTTCAAAAACCATGGGCGAGGGCAGTAAATTCTTAATGGTTGATTCAAGTGGTATCGTAAAGATAGAAAAGAGCGACAGGGTCGGCAAAGTAAATGTAAAAGATGTCCTTGGCAAAGAAAAATTTGATATCTTGATGAATAAAAATGGCGGCGTCATCCGTCACTTTAACGGCACGAGAAATTTGATAATTGGCTCAAAATATATCCCAAGCCTTGATTGGTACCTATTTGGTGAGATGGATGAGGATGTGCTTTTAAAAGATTTGCATACGCTATTTTACTCAGCTATCGGCGTTATCTTAGCAGCGATCATCATCTCTGTGATAGTTTCACTTCTAATGTCGTCTTACCTCCTAAAAATCATCCTCAAACTAAAAACAGGCCTACTATCTTTCT
>CAUUZE010000031.1:0-17391 GCA_963549665.1 Campylobacter concisus
CGCTCGCTTTTATATCTGCCAGTTAGCTCGGCTGCAAAGTGCTGAGCGTCCGCCGCAGAGCCGCCGTTACCGCATATCAGTACCTTTTTGCCATTTTTTAGCGTATCAGCCACCATCTGGCAAGCACGCTCCAAGCTACCTAGCAAATTTACATGCTCGCTAAAGGTCTTTTGATGAGCCTCGAGCTCATTTTTTATCATCGTTTTTAGCATCTTTTATCCTTTTTATTATCCCTGTTGTACTTTTGCCCTCGACAAAGTCGATCAGCCTGACCTCTTTTACGATCTCGCTGCCAACGACCTCTTTGCCCTTGTAGTCAGCCCCTTTTACAAGCACGTCTGGCTTTATCTTTGTTATTAAATTTAATGGCGTATCCTCATCAAAAATCACGACGTAATCAACAAATCCAAGCCCGCTTAGCACGCAGGCTCTATCATCTTGCGAGTTTATAGGTCTAGCCTCGCCTTTTAGCCTCTTAACTGAAGCGTCTGAATTTAGCCCAACAACCAAAAGATCGCCAAGCTCCCTTGCGCGGGCTAGGTATTTTACGTGTCCTGCGTGCAAGATATCAAAGCAGCCATTTGTGAAAACGACCTTTTTCTTGCCCTTTTGGCTCAAAATTTCTTCTAGCTCCTCAACACTTTTAAGCTTGTGCTCGAAATTTGCCCCAAATGAGCTATTTAGCAGCTGCTCGATCTCGCTAAAACTAGCCGTTGCGCTACCTATCTTTGCCACGACTACGGCTGCAGCAAGGTTTGCTATCTTTATCGCCTCTTTTATGTCAGCTCCGTTTGCTAGCATGTAGCCAAGTGTGGCAAGCACTGTATCTCCTGCTCCTGTGACGTCAAAGACCTCTTTTGCCTTAGCAGCAAAGATGTGTAGCCTGTCGTCATAGAGCGCGATGCCCTCTTCTGAGATCGTGATGATCGAATAGGTCAAATTTAGCTCGTCTTTTAGCTGTTTTATCGCCTTTTCAAGCTCTGCTTTGTCTTTTATCTTTAAATTTGTAGCCTCGCTCGCCTCTTTTTTATTTGGCGTGAGCAGAGTTGCGTTTTTATACTTTGAGTAGTCGCTGCCTTTTGGGTCTATGAGAACTGGGATCTTTAGCCTCACGCACTCATTTATGATCTCTTGGCAGACCTTTTCGCTAAGCACGCCCTTGCCGTAGTCGCTTAGCAAGACCGCCTTGAAATTTGCAAGATTTTCTTTTACTTTTAAAACTAGCTCATCTTCTAAATTTATCTTGACAACGCTCTCTTTATCGATCCTGACAACTTGCTGATGTGATGCCATGATACGGCTTTTTATCGAGCTCTCGCGCCCTTTTTCAGTAAGGATGAGCTCATCTTTTACATTTAGCTCAGCAAGCTTTTCTTTTATCTTTTTGCCAGCCTCGTCATCTCCTAAGACGCTAGCCACGCTCACGTTTGCGCCAAGCGAGAGTAAATTTCTCACCACATTACCAGCGCCACCAAGCGTGTAGGTTTCGTTATTTATCTTTACAACTTGCACCGGCGCTTCAGGCGAGATGCGCTCGCAGCTGCCCCAGATATAGTGGTCCAGCATGAGATCGCCGACGACTAAAATTTTAACTCTCTTAGCCATTTAGCTCTTCCTTATAAATTCTCTTTATCTCTGGCAAGTAGTCTTTTATCGCCTCTTCCAAGCTCCAAGTCGCGCTAAAGCCAAATGCCTCACGAGCTGGGGCCACGTCGGCCTCTGTGTGAAATTGATAAGAGCCGATAAATGGGTTTTTGATATATTCGTTGCCTAAATTTACGCCGATCTCACGCTGCAAGATGTCAGCGATATCTTGAAAGCTTCTAGCCTTGCCAGTAGCTGCGTTATAGACGCCACTTGGCGCGTCAAGCGCTTTTATGTTTGCGTCAATGATATCTTTTATATAGACAAAGTCGCGTTTGATCTGGTCGCTGCCCTCAAAGAGCCTTGGGGTCTTGCCAGCTAAAATTTGAAGTCCAAACTGAAGCACCATCGAGGCGGTTTTATTTTTGAAAAACTCACCCTTGCCAAAGACGTTAAAATATCTTAGTCCGACCACGCTCACGCCGCGTTTTGCGTAAATTTTATTGATATTATCCATGCTTAGCTTGCTAAAGCCATAGACGTTATTTGGCGCTTCGCACTCACCAACGGTTTGTGGGCTCTTTGCGTTGCCATAAGTCGCTCCTGAGCTAGCGTAGATCATCTTTGCGCCCAGACTCTCGCAGATATCAAGCAAATTTACAAAGGCATTTACATTTGTTTTTATTAGCTCATCTTGCTCTTTTACGGTCGTGTCTGAGATCGCTGCTTCGTGGTAGATGACGTCTGGGCGAAAGCTCTTTATCTTCTCAAGCGTGCTAGGGTCGTTGATGTCGCCAGCGTAAATTTCACCCTTAAAGCCAAGTAAATTTTTAAAATGACCAAAGCTTTTTAGGTTGCCGTTGCTAAATGTCTCGTCGTTTCTAAATTTATCCACGACAAGCACGTGAGCGTCTTTATAGTTTTCATCAAAATAGTGCGCCAAAGCTGAGCCGATAAAGCCAGCGCCGCCAGTTATAACTATCTTTTTTCCGTTTAAATTCATAGTGATTTTTCCTTTTTTAGCTTATTTAAAACATCTCTTACATCTTTAAAATTTATGCCATCAAGCAAGAAATTTCTGCCTACACCTGCTCTTTTGCCAGCCTCGACGTCGCTTGGCTTATCGCCTATCATTAGCGAGTTTTCAAGGTCTATGTCAAACTCTTTGCAAGCATCAAGTATCATTTTTGGATTTGGTTTTCTGCAGGTGCATTTTTGCTCTGGAGCGTGCGGGCAAAAATAGACCTTAGTGATAAAAATTTGCTCTTTTTTAAAGCTTTCAAGCATAAATTTATTTAGAGCGTCAAACTGCTCCTGCGTGTAGTAGCCCCTGCCGATGCCTGATTGATTTGTCACGACAAAGAGCTTGTAGCCAGCTCCAGCAAATTCTCTTAACGCATCAAAAATACCATCAATAAATTTAAAGTCTTTGATCTCGCAAACGTATCCAGCGTCTTCGTTTATGACGCCGTCTCGGTCTAAAAAAAGTGCTTTGTTGGCTGTTTCTTTTATCATTTGGTGATTATAGCCAAAATATTTTAACCCGCCCCTTGCAAATTTACATTTTTGTATTATAATGCCGGCACGTTTTTTAAAAAGGATGACAAATGAGAAAACTACTAATCGTTTCAAGTGTTGCAGCACTACTTTCAACTGCTGCTTTCGCTGCAGATGGCGCTACTATCTATAAAAAATGCGTTGCCTGTCATGGCGCTAAAGCTGAAAAAGTTTTCAATAACAAAGTTCCAGCTTTAACATCACTTGATGCAGCAGCTATCGAAGCAGCTCTAAAAGGCTACAAAACAGGAGCAAATAATTTTGGTCTTGGTGCTATGATGAAACCTATCGCTACTCCAATGAGCGATGAAGATGCAAAAGCAGTAGCTGAATACATCCAAACTTTAAAATAATCACAGGGGCGCTCGCCCCTTTTTTCTACAAATTTAAACTCACACCAAATTTTAAAAGCTCTCTTGGCATTTGGTATATAAAATCACAATATATATCTTCTTTTATCGGCACTCTTTTTTTATAAGCGTAGGCTATGCCATCAATAAAAGTTTGCGTTAAGCGTATCAGCTATATTTCTTTGATTAAATTTTACGTAAGATTTTTGATATAACTTTTGCCTGATAAATTTTGTTATCAAATTTACTAAAATGACAAATATTATAATAGGCAGCGCAAAGCTAAAAAACGCTGGCAGCATAGTGGATAGTAAATTTGCCGTATCAAAAATTTGCATTTTTATGGTGTAGTGAGAGTAAATTTAAATTTTAAATGATAAATTCTGGTTCAAATTTTGTCCCATTTACCCTGACAACTCTTGCAGGTATGCCTACTACTGTTGCGTTTGCTGGGACGTTTTTTAGCACGACTGAGTTTGCGCCGATCTTGGCATTTTCGCCGATAGTTATAGCACCAAGTATCTTTGAGCCAGCGGCGATAGTCACGCCATTTTTAATGGTCGGATGGCGCTTGCCACACTCTTTGCCAGTGCCTCCAAGTGTCACTTGATGATACATCATCACATCATCCCCAACCTCGGCCGTCTCGCCGATAACCACGCCCATGCCGTGATCTATGAAAAATCTCCTACCTATCTTAGCACCTGGGTGGATCTCGATGCCCGTTAGAAATCTTGCTATTTGTGAGATGAGTCTAGCTAGAAAAAACCACTTTTTCTCATATAAAAAATGAGAAATTTTATGAAACAAAACCGCATGGATGCCAGGAGTGTTTATAAGTATCGCCAAAAAGCAACAACTATGCACCGATGGGTCTTTTTCACGGACGGTTTGAACTAGCTCTTTTAGACTCTCCCACATAATTTTACGCTCCGTAAAGCTCTGTGCTTAGGTATCTCTCGCCGTTATCTGGAGCAATGAAAAGCACTTTTTTGCCAGCGCCAAGTCTTTTAGCCACTCTTTTTGCAGCCACGTAAGAAGCGCCGCCGCTTATGCCTATCATCAAACCATCGCTCTTTGCGATCGCTCTAGCTGCGTTTAGTGCGTCATCGTTGCTTACTTTTTCTACTTCACTAACTAGGCTCATATCCATTGTATTTGGTAAAAATCCAGCTCCGATGCCTTGAATTTTATGTGGTCCTGGGTTGCCGCCACTTAAAACCGGTGATGCCTCAGGCTCTACTGCGATGATCTTAGTGTCATAGCCTTTTTCTTTTAGAACCTTTGCCACGCCGCTTATCGTGCCGCCTGTGCCAACGCCTGCTACAAAGGCATCAAGCTTGCTAAAATCAGCCACGATCTCAGCAGCTGTTGTTAGCTCGTGAGCTTGTGGGTTATACTTGTTTTCAAACTGGCTTAGCATTACGTGATTTGGCTGAGAAGCTAGCTCAGTAGCTTTTGCGATCGCTGCTTTCATGCCACCAGCTGCAGGAGTTAGCTCAAGATGAGCGCCATATGCAGCCACGATCTTGCGTCTTTCGATACTCATGCTCTCAGGCATGCAAAGGATCACTTTAAAGCCAAGTGCAGCACCGCACATAGCTACGCCGATACCTGTATTACCGCTTGTTGGCTCAACGATAGTGTCGCCATGTTTTAGCGTGCCATCAGCTAGCATTTTTGTGATCATATTAAATGCGATCCTATCTTTTACAGAGCCGCCTGGGTTAAAAAACTCTAATTTTACGTAAATTTCAGCCTCGTTGGCACCTGTTTTAACCTTTACGATAGGTGTATTACCGATCGTTTTTACGATGTTATCGTAGATCATCACTTCTCCTAAAATAAATTTCTTGTAAATTTAGCATAGAATTTAAAATAAAACATAAAAAGTCCTAATTTGCGCTAAATTTAAAATAAAAATTTAGTTTTTAATGCTATCAAGCACCTCTTGTCCGCTTTGGCTTAAAATTTTACCTTTGAAATTCTCTTTGCAAAACTCCAAAATAAGCGCATGATAGAGCTTTAAAACCTCACTCTCGTCAAATTTCTCGCTATCAAGAAATTTATAAATTTCATCATAATCAAGCGAACTAAACCACTCAGCCGCCTCGTCGTAGCTCTCAAAAATGTAGTCAAAATATGCCATTATCCTAAGCGCATAAGCATCAACGACCATGTAAGGCTTACCGCAAGCATAAGCAAGTATCGCGTCGCAAGTCTCAGCGCCAACGCCTCTTACGCTTATGAGCCACTCGCGGTCTACGTTTTCTTTAAAGTTTTCAAAGTCACCAAATTCATTTTTTATAGCTAGACAAAGCGTCTTTAGCCGTTTTGCCTTTGTGTTGTAAAAGCCGCTTGGCTTTATGAGTGTGGCAAGCTCGCTGTTTTCAAGCGTGCAAATGCCTTGCAGGCTATCTTTGCTGGCATTTTTTAGATTATCTAGCGCTTTTTCAACGTTTCTCCAGTTGGTATTTTGCACTAAAATAGCACCCAAAACAACCTCAAAAGTGCCCTCACCTGGCCATTTTAGCTCGTCAAAATTTCTACTTTTGTGATTTAGCAGAGCTAAAAATAGATCAGTTGATCTCATTTGAAATTTTCTTTAAAAGTTAGATAAAACTGCTTTGCCGTCCTGCCGCTCCTGCTAGCTCTTAGCGTGGCGAAATTTTTAGCAAGCGTGTGAAGCTCATCTTTGTCGCCAGTGTAGTCTTTGAAGTAAAAATCAACCATTTTTAGATACTCGTCGTAGTTGCCTTGATAAAAGCTGATCCAAAGACCAAAGCGATCTGAGAGCGAAATTTTCTCCTGAGCTGCGTCGCTATAGTGGATTTCTCCGTCTATTAGCTCTGAGTTTTCATTTTCACTTTTAAACTCGCTTATTAGGTGGCGGCGATTTGATGTGGCGTATAAAAGGACGTTTTTAGGCGGTTTTTGAATAGAGCCATCCATGATAGGTTTTAGAAATTTATACTCATTGCTGCCATTTTCAAAGCTTAGATCGTCGCAGAAAATGATAAATTTAAACTCGCTCTTTCTGATCTCGTCGATGATGTCGCCAAGGTATTTTAGATCTTCGCAGCCGATCTCAATGATGCGAAGTCCCTCTTTATAAAATTTAGTAAAAACAGCCCTTACAAGGCTTGACTTACCACATCCTCTCTCACCCCAAAGAAGCACGTGATTTGCGTCTTTACCTTCTATAAAATTTAGAGTATTTTTTAGTAAAATTTCTTTTTGTTTTTCCAGCCCATAAAGTGAGTCAATATCTACAAAATCAATATCATCAACTGGTTTTAGCATGCCTTTTGTGCTCTTATAAATCGCTGCGTACTTCACACCCCAATCTATCATTTCTTATCCTTTCTTAGATAGACCAAAATTTCAGCCAAAACATCGTCATCGTCCTTGCTACGTGACTTTAGCCTGATCTTCTCGTCATCATTTTTTGTTATTAGTATATTTTGTTCGCTGTTTGAGATCGTCTTTATGCCAGCTTTTAGAGCTAAAATTTTGATGATGATAAGGTCTAAAAACTGCTTTGTAAATGTATCTATCTTGCCAAATCTATCCTCAAGCTCACTTTGTATCTCATAGACTTCAGCGACCTCTTTGCACTTGCTAAGGCGCCTGTAAATTTCAAGCCTTAGCCTATCTTCTCTTATAAATTCTTGATTTAAAAAGGCGCTCACACTAAGCTTTAGATCGATCTTGTCAAGCTTTGCGGAGTCTTGATTAAGAAGCTTGTTTATCTCATCTTCTAGCATCTTTAGATATAGCGAGTAGCCGATAGCCTCGATGTGACCGCTTTGCGCCTCGCCGATGATGTTGCCACCACCTCTTATCTCAAGATCGTGATAAGCTAGCACTGAGCCAGCGCCCAAAAATGAGTTGCCTTCAAGTGCCACAAGGCGTTTTAGGGCGTCTTTGCTAATGGCATCTTTATCCTCAACCAAAAAGTAGCAATAAGCCTGCTTGTCGCTTCTGCCCACGCGACCACGCAGCTGATGCAGGTCAGCCATGCCAAATTTATTAGCATTTTCTACGATTATGGTGTTTGCATTTGGCAGGTGGATGCCGCTTTCAACGATGCTGGTGCAAAGCAGCAAGTCATACTCGCCCCGCTCAAATTTCATCATCTCATCTTCAGCGACTTTTGCATTTACCTTTGAGTGAAGTATCAAAATTCTAAGCTTTGGCAAAATTTTTCTTAGCTCATTTGCTGTCTGCTCGATGTCTGCGATGTGGTTGTGGATGTAAAAGGTCTGCCCGCCGCGTCTTAGCTCACGCATAATCGCCTCTTTGACGACCTTTTCGTCCCACTCTCTCACGCTTGTTCTCACATCCAGCCTTGAGCTTGGCGGAGTGGCTAAAATGCTATATGTTTTTATCTTGCTAAGCGCCATATTTAGGCTTCTTGGTATCGGCGTGGCACTCATACTTAAGATGTGTGAGTGCTGAGAAATTTCTTTTAGCTGCTCTTTTTGCTTAACGCCAAATTTATGCTCCTCATCAACGACGATAAGCCCTAAATTTTCAGCCTTTACGCCAAGAAGTGCATGCGTGCCCACACAAACTATGGGCTCATTTTCTTTTAGCGTTTTTTGCAGGCTTGATTTTTCTTTGGCACTTGAGAAGCGATCTAGCCTAAAGACCTTTATGCCAAATTTGCTAAATCTCTGACTTAGCGTCTTGTAGTGCTGCGAGCTAAGAAGCGTCGTTGGCACAAAGAAAAACGCGCTAAAGCCTGATTTTATGCAGGTAAATATGGCATTCATCGCAACTTCAGTCTTGCCAAAGCCAACATCTCCGCTAAGCAGCCTATCCATCACCTTGCCGCTTTTTAGCTCATCTTTTATATCATTTACCGCTTTTTGCTGATCACTCGTGTATGAAAAACCAGCATCCTGGACGAAATTTAGATAAGAGATGTCCTCTTTTTGTAAAATTTTGCCTGCGATTAGCTCCCTTTTTGCCGCCATCGCTACGATCTTTGAGGCGATCGCGAAGAGTTTTTCTCTAACCTTCTCTTTTATCTTGGCAAAATTTGCCTTACCCAAGCGATCAAGCACCGCCATAGAGCCATTTTGCGCGATGTAGCGATCTATCAAATTTAGATGTTCAACCGGCAAAAGAAGCTTGTCGTCATTTTGGTAGGCAATAACCACAAATTCCTTCGTCGCACCCAAAACCTTGATCTTTTCAAGCCCCAAAAATCTGCCTATACCATAATCTTCATGCACGACGTAGTCATTTACTTTTAGCTCATCTACCACGAGACTTGAACGCTTAACTCGCCTTTTTTTCTCAAATTTATTTAGTGATACTACGATCTTATCGCTTGAGGTTAAATTTACTACAAGGGGCGAAATTTCAAGCTTTACGTTGGTAAAGCCGTCAAGCTCATAGCCCTTAAAAAGCCCCTCGTTTCTTGAAAGAACGGTTATGCTTTTGCTCTTGTTTAGCTCAAAAAAGTCAAAATTTAAAGTAACTTCTAGGTCTTTATAAACCTTTGGCTCAGGCAAAATTTCAATGCCCTTAAATTTCTCCTCAGGCACATCATAAATTTCAAAATCGATCTTTTTAACAAGCTTTGAGTCAAAAACTTTCAAGTAGTCGCTAAAGCTATCTATCGCCCAAAATCCAAGCGAATTTAGATCACTCACCAAGGCGTCGCTTTGCATATCCTCGATCTTTTGGCTCACTTTTTCAAACTCATCTTTGCTCAGATTTGCGATAAATGGCACGATCTCAGCTTCGCTTAGCTCATTTTTGTTGCTAATTTGCGTGGCGGTGTTGTAGTTTCTAATACTCTCCACCTCATCGCCAAAGAGTAAAATTCTAACAGGATCGTCCATATTTACGCCGTAAATGTCCACGACTTCGCCACGTATGCTAAACTCGCCAACGCTCTCAACGATATCGACGCACTCGTAGCCAAAGCGTATGAGCAAGTCGGCAAATTCGTTTAAATTTAGATTATCTTTTAGCTTGATTGTTGAGCTTTCTAGGTTTTTTTGCGTTGGAAGTGGGTTTAAAAGCGTGCTAAATGGGCTTATGATGATCTTTTTGCCATCAAATTTATAGTATTTGCTAAGAACGGATGAAATTTCAAAAAGCTCTTCGTTAAAGCTTCTTAGATCATCGCCCTTTTTAGCTCTAAAATCAGGTAGTTTAAAGGCGCTAAAGCCAGCAAAACTGGCCGCATCAGCGCAGAGTGCCGCCTCTTTGTCATCTTCACAGATGAGAATTTGTGGGGCGTGCGTTAAAAGATACTCATAGACCTTTGCTTGCATAGTACTCTCTTAAAAAGGCTTCGGCCAGGTGAAACGAGCCAAATGCTAGGTAAATTTTGCCGTTTTTTGCCTCTTTTATATCGTTCATATCACTTGGCTCAAACTCTCTATGCGAAATTTCAAGCTCATTTAGCGCTTTGTTTATGAGCTCTCCGCCAAGCTCCCTGCCCTCGCAGTGGTAGTGATAAAGCAGCACGCTCTCAACGACTGGCTTTAGAGCTGCTAAGACCGCCTTGAAATCTTTATCCAAAAATGAGTTATAAACTAGCGTTATCTTCTTGCCGTTAAATTCATCAGAGCTAAATTTCTTAGCCACAGCCTTTGCGCCAAGCTCATTATGACCGACATCAACGTATAAATTTGAATCGATCTTTTCACATCTACCACGAAGCGATAAAGCGCCAAGCTTTTTGATATCTATGCTGCTATCTAAAATTTTAGCTGCGGCGTAGGCTAGAGTTAAATTTGAGCGCAAAAACTCCGGAAGATTAAATTTGTCTGCATAGTTTGCGATCTCGTTTAAATTCTCTTTGGCTAAAATTTCTCTTGGAAAGCTCAGAGTTGTGCCTTTTTCGCTTGCGATCTCTTTTGCGATAGCCACACTTATCTCGTTCATCTCATCATTTAAAATAGCTCTTTTGCCCATGGCTTCAAATTTCGTGCGTGAAATTTCTTCTAAGCTGTTGCCTAATATCGCCGTGTGGTCAAAGCCGATCGGAGTAAAGATGCTTAGCTCTTTTTCAAAGACATTTGTCGCATCCAGCACGCCGCCCATGCCAGCCTCGCAGACAAAGTAGTCACAACCCTCAAAAAGCACCGCAGAAAGCAGCGTCATATATTCAAAATAGCTCGTTTTTACCTTGTACTCATCACTCAAAAGAGCTTGCAAACGCTCGTGAGCTCTCTCTAAAATTTCATCGCTAGCGACCTCGCCATTTAGCCAAAATCGCTCGTTAAATTTAAATATATGTGGGCTCGTGTAGTGGCCTACTTTTGCGCCATTTTGGCTTAAAATTTGCGCTAAAAAGCGGCCCGTGCTACCTTTGCCATTTGTGCCGATGATGTGGATTATCTTAAAAGGCTTTAGATAGCTTTTGATCGTATCATAAGCCCTTATTATCCTACCATAGTCGATCTCTTTATAGTAAAGTGGCTTGCCGTCAAGAAATTTCGCTAGGCTCATTTTTCCTCGATTATCTTTGGCATGACTTGGTTTCTGCCGCCCTCTTTTGAAAGATAGAGCATCTTATCAGCGCCCTCAAGCGTCATAGTATCGCTTAAATTTGCACTTCTTGTCGCCACACCAGAGCTAATGGTAACTTTGATGCGCTCGTTTTTATAGATAAATTTGAAATTTTCGATCATACTTCTTAGCTTCTCGCCAAATCTAACTCCATCTTTTAGGCTCGTACTTGGTAGCAAAATGACAAATTCCTCACCGCCATATCTACCGACAAAATCAACCTTTCTAGCATTTTTCTTAAGCACCTGAGCCACGGCTGAAAGGATCACGTCACCAGCTTCGTGTCCGTAGGTGTCATTTATCTTTTTAAAGAAGTCAATATCAACAAAGCAGATCGAATAGTCCGTGCCGTAACGTTTATAAGCCTCTTCGATACGCTGAATTTCACTCATCAAAGCTCTTTTTGTAGCCACTTTTGTTAAAAAGTCCTCTTTGCTCTCAAGCTTCGCAGCTTCAAGCTCTTTTTCTAGGCTTGTGACCCTGTTTTGAAGCTCAGAAATGGTAGCTTGCTTGCTGTTCATCTCAAGGCCAAGCTCCTTACTCTCGATCTCCAAAGCACCTGCGATCTCGATAAGCATGCTCTTTACATGATCGATGCTATTTGCATTTAAATTTACATTTTTAAGATCATTTTTGATGCTTTGCACCTTGGCAGAACTACTTTGAGAGCTAGCTGCGATATCTGAGATCCTCTCACCTATGCTTTGCAAGATGTTGTTTAATGAGCCAACCTTTTCGATGATCTCGGTTCTATCTTCTTCGATCCTGCGATCAACAAAACCTTTTATCTTATCTTGAAATTCTTTGCTATTTAGGCTTTGTGGATTTTGCTTTAAAACGCTTCTAATGGTGCTAAGCTCTTCGCCAAGCTCCTTTGTGATAGAAGGCTCAAGCGCAAAATTTAAAAGCTCGACTAGCGCGTTTTCACCACCGCCCTCATTTTTTTTAGTAAGAAATTTCTCAAGCTCGGCGCTCATCGTCTTTAGATCTTCAAAATCCCTAACTCCGTAGTACTTTAAAAACTCCAAAAATTCGGTGTCATAGGCACTTACAAAGTCAAACCATTTAAGGCACATCTCTTCAAGATTTTTCTCATCATATCTTCTAGCAAGTAGCTGCATGCCCTGCTCTGCTAGAGCTTTTGCATCTTTGTTGTGAAGCATAGAGATAGCTTGGAGGATTCTTCTTGCAAAGGCGTTTAGTGACTTTAACTTTTTATCATCAACCACTTGTGCTGTGCCATTTTTAGCACCATGAGAGAGCCTAGCGGTCATAAAAGCTACAAACTCATCGACCGTTTTTATATGAAGGCTTATAGCTTGCGCTTTATAGTCATCACCAAGCCTTGAGATATATTTTTCTATCTTTTTGCTCTCTTCGGTAGTAAAGCCATATTTTTTAGAAATTTCATTATAAACTTCGGTGTAATTTTCTGGCGTTAGCATCAAATGGCGATCTTTTATCTCGCTCAAGGCTTCCTTGACTATTTGACTAACGGTTACTGCTGCCATTTTTATATCCTTTTACAGCTAAATTTGCGATGTACTCATCAAACGCCTCTTTTGAGGCCTCTTTTATAGCTTCATATTTTTGAGTATCACTAAGAACGCTATCTGCAAATCTTACATCTTTTTGACGTCTTGCCACGCTAAAATCATACTCGCCAGTAGCAGGTATATCTACGACACGACCATCTTTAAATTTGGTTTTATAATTTAGAATTAAAAAAGCTTTATACGATGTAATATAGCCATATTCATCATAGATTATCGCTTCATAAGTTAAATTTTGCACAGAGACAATTATCGAAGTATCAGCGCTATCTTTACTTGATAGTGATTTATGCAGCCTTGCGACCATGCCCTCTTTTACGGCGTCTTTTATCCAGACACTATTTTTTGGCTCTTCTTTACTGATAATAACATCAACATAAACTCTATCTCCAACCAAATCCTGCGAGATCTTTGAAACTGGTTTATATCCACATCCGCATATAAATATCGCAATAAAAAACGCTAAAAAATATCTCAAAATTTATCCTTTAATGACAAAATTTACCAATTTGCCTTTTATATAAATCTCTTTTAAAATTTCTTTTCCTTCAAGCCATTTAGCCACGTTTTGCTTAGCTTGTTTTAAAATTTCACTCTCACTCTCACTTGCTGCTACTTCAAACTCAGCCCTTTTCTTGCCATTAACTGTAACTGCAAGAGCGATGCTATCTTTTACAAAGACTTCTTCTTTTACAGCTATCTTTGTGAAATTTTTTCTGCCAAAAAGCTCTTCGCTAAGCTCATTTGCGATATGCGGCACGATAGGCTCTAGTAAATTTAAGATGATGAAAAAGCCCTCAGCATTTACGTCTTCATTATCTTGTGCGTTTAGTGCATTTAGTGCCTCCATGCAGGCAGCTATCAATGTATTAAAAGCAAATGTATCACCAAAGACCTCGGTTGATTTTTTAAGTGCTTCATAAATTTTTAGCCTTGCAAATTTCTCATCTTTACTTAAGCTTTCGTGGTCTATAGCTGGGATATTATCTCTCTTTTTGATAGTTTGTGCCTTTTCCCAAAGCCTATTTAAAAACCTAAATGCGCCCTCAACTGCGCTGTCGTTCCACTCGAGCTCTTTTTGAGGAGGAGCGGCAAACAGAATAAAGAGCCTTGCCGTATCGGCGCCGTATCTATTTATGATATCATCAGGATCTACGACGTTGCCCTTGCTTTTGCTCATCTTTTTGCCATCTTTTAAGACCATGCCTTGAGTTAGTAAATTTTCAAACGGCTCATCGTCTCTTAAATAGCCAAGATCTCTTAAGACCTTTTGGAAAAATCTAGCGTATAAAAGGTGCAATATCGCATGCTCGATACCGCCGATGTACTGATCTACGTTCATCCAATAATTCACGCTCTTTTCATCAAGTGCTTTTTGCTCCCAACTCTTCTCATCGCTTGCAAATCTAGCAAAATACCAGCTACTCTCTACGAATGTATCCATAGTATCAGTCTCTCTAATCGCGTCTTGGCCGCATTTTGGGCACTTTGTAAATTTCCAAGTTGGATGTTTATCAAGTGGGTTGCCCTCGCCTGTGATCTTAACATCTTCAGGTAGCGCGATAGGTAAATTTTCCTCTTTTTCTGGCACTACGCCGCAGCATTTGCAGTGCACGACTGGTATTGGCGCACCCCAGTATCTTTGGCGAGAAATTCCCCAATCTCTTAGTTTGTAGTTTGTGATCCTTTTGCCAAGGCCATCTTTTTCAAATTTCTCTATTATAAAGCTTTTGGCATCCTCTGAGCTAAGGCCGTTTATAAGCTCAGAATTTATAGCAACTCCGTATTCTGAGTACGCTTTAGAGCCGTCATTTTCGCCCTCAAGCGGCTTTACGACTGGTTTTATAGGTAGATTAAATTTGTTTGCAAACTCGAAGTCTCTTTGATCATGAGCAGGGACAGCCATGATAGCGCCACTACCGTAGTCAGCTAGGATGAAATTTGCAACCCAAACTGGGATCTTTTCATTTGTGAGTGGATGAACGACGTAAATTCCTAAAAATTCTCCGTCTTTATCGCTCGCTTGGCGCTCTCTTGGGCTTTGATTAAGTATAGCTTTTATCTTTGCCTTCTTGCTTTCATCAAATTTATCACTTTCAAGAAGCGCTTTTACGATAGGATGCTCTGGCGCAAGAGCTGTGTAGCTAACGCCATAAATCGTATCAGGTCTTGTCGTAAATACCTCAAAGCCATCAAATTTACCACCTAAAGTCTCTTTTGATGCCTTATCAAGGCTAAATTTAAACTCCAAGCCGTAGCTTCTGCCGATCCAGTTTTCTTGCATTGTGATGACTTGATTTGGCCATTTGCCTTCAAGTAGTTTTAGATCTTCAAGTAGCTCGCTAGCGTATTTTGTGATATTGAAGTAATATCCTGGAAGCTCTTTTTGCACAACATCATTACCGCATCTCCAACATTTTCCGTCTTCAACCTGCTCGTTTGCAAGCACGGTTTGATCGTACTCACACCAGTTTACGATGGCATTTTTTCTATAAACAAGTCCTTTTTCAAACATCTTTATAAAAAAGCTTTGCTCCCACTTTGTGTAAAGCGGGTCAGATGTAGCTAAAATTCTCTTTTTAGAGAATGAAAAGCCAAGGCTTGCAAGCTCCTTTTTCATATAGTCGATGTTTTCGTAAGTCCAAATTTTAGGGTGAATTTTATGTTTTATGGCTGCGTTTTCAGCTGGCATACCAAAGCTATCAAAGCCGATAGGATGAAGCACGTTGTAGCCGCTTTTTCTATATGATCTAGCCAGCGCATCGCCGATAGAGTAGTTTCTCACATGCCCCATGTGTATGCGTCCGCTTGGATATGGAAACATACTTAGGATATATTTTTTTGGCAAGCTTAGATCGTCTTTTGGTTCAAATTCTTCATTTTTATCCCAAATTTCTTGCCACTTTTTTTCTATCTTTAAAGGCTCATATTTTCTCTTCTCAGCCATTTTTTCTCCTAAAATTCTTCTTGTGATTTGCTTGATTCTATTAGTACCAAGGCTAGTGAAAATATATTTGCAATGACCGCTCCAATAGCTAGTGAGTAACTAAGTGTCGCATTTTCAGAGACTTGCAAAATAACAAAAGCTGGTATAAGGTGCAAATCAGCAACCAACGAGCTAGCAAAAAGCTCAGCTGATAGTAAATTTTTAACACCGATCTTAAGTAAAGTTGAAACCAAATTTATACTAGCTGCCACAAAAAGGGCGATCTCGTTTTTATCATATAAAAACTCCGCCGTAGTCGTAAGACTCATCAGCGCAAAAAATATGTAGATAACTTTTCCCCAGTTCATTATCCCTCCTTACACAACGCCTTTTTCAAACATAGCACGCTCTTTATCACGCTCTTTTTTGATCCTTTGCTTCTCAGCCTCTCTAGCTCTAAAATGCTCGATGCTAAATTTAAACCAGATAAGAAATGGTGATGAGATGTAGATCGAGCTGATCGTTCCTATAACGATACCAACGATAAGGATAAATGAAAATCCATGTATCATATCTCCACCGAATAAAAATAACACAACAACAGTCATCATCGTAGTGGCTGAAGTTAGGATAGTCCTTGAAAGCGTAGCAGATACTGACTCGTTGATAACGCCCTCGATATCAGTTCTCTTACTCTCTTTTATGCCCTCTCTGATCCTATCAAAAATGATGATCGTATCGTTTAGCGAGTAGCCAAGCACTGTTAATACAGCCGCTAGTGTGTCCAAATTTACATCAATGTCAAATAGCGAAATAGCACCAACGGTTATAACAATATCGTGAATTTCAGTTGCGATCGCAGCAAGCGCAAATCTCCACTCAAATCTAAATGTGATATAAAGAAGCACGCCAATTAGTGAAATTCCAAGAGCCATCAAACCCTTTTGCCTAAGCTCGTCACCAACCTTTGGACCAACGATATCAACACGTCTTACTTCAAAATTTCCAGTATCTTTTAAAATTTGCTTTATCTCAGTGCCGATGTCACCAGTTAAATTTGAACTTGATCCTGAAAATCTAATAACAGCCTCATCTTCGCTTCCAAACTCAGTAACAGAGGCGTTTTTAAGCACTTCATTTGTGCCAAAAGCGTCGCGAATTTTATCAAGTGGCGCTTTGGTGTCGTATTTTAGCTGAATAAGCGTACCACCAGAAAAGTCAATGCCGTAGTTTAGCCCCTTCGTTGCAAGCAAAAAGATCGAACCAACAAATAAAAATATAGAAAGTGCGAGTGACACAAATCTAAACCGCATAAAATCATAAACTTTTGCCTTAGTGAAAATTTGCATCTCTAGCTCCTTTTATAACCAAACCAAAGTCTGGTATTTCCGCTTTTTTCTATCTTATCCATGACTGCATCAAACATGCCGTGAGTACCTAAAATAGCCGTTAGCATCGAAGCCATGATACCTATGGCCATAGTCACAGCAAAGCCTTTAACTGGACCAGTACCATAAGCATAAAGCACAGCAACTGTTATGATGGTAGTTAAGTTTGAGTCGATGATCGCACTCATAGCGTGCTCATAGCCCTTTTGCACGGCCGTTCTTATCGCCACGCCTTCACGCAAAAGCTCACGTATACGCTCGTTTATGATGACGTTTGCATCAACTGCCATACCAATCGTTAGCACGATACCAGCCATACCAGGTAAGGTAAGTGTCGCACCAAAAAGTGCCATGACAGCAACTAATATAACAACGTCTGCAACTAGCGCGATATTTGCAAAAATTCCAGAAATTCCATAATAAACTAGCATAAATAGCACTACTAAAATAGATCCAGCAGCAAGAGCTACCATGCTTTGATTGATGCTCTCTTG
>CAUUZE010000032.1:0-16822 GCA_963549665.1 Campylobacter concisus
ATCTGCTCACCTTTGGTGTTTATATATCCCCATTTGCCATCTTTTTTAACAGCAGAAAAGCCTTCTTTAAAGTTACCAGCACCATCAAATCCCCAAAACATATCCCTCTCCTTTGTTTATATGAGTTGTGTTATTTTAGTTTATATTATTTTAAAAAGTAAGTAAATTTAAGAGAAATTTAAAGCAAGATGGTGGAAGCGAGGGGGATCGAACCCCTGTCCAAAAGCAAAATCCATACAGCCTCTACACGCTTAGCAAAAGTGAAAATTTCATCTAAAAAGGCTCACTTTCCAAAACCAAAATTTAGACTAAGACTTAAATTTCAGCTAGCAAGCAGTCACTTTGCTGGCCTACTCTAGCTAAATTACTCGCTTACATCCTAGCTAGAATGAGACAAAGCGAGGCTCAACTGAACTTACGCAGCTTTAGCGTAAGCAGGAGCGAAATTAACGTTGTTTGCGTTTAAATTTAATTTGAGCTTTTTACGCTTTGCTCAAAGCGACGTGCCACCGTACACACTCTGCTCCTGTCGAAGCCAAGTCGCTCCCATAAAAAATGAAATGGTTTAGTTGGATTGTTTAGTCAAGCTTTGCAGGTACGTCAATGATCTTTGGCTCAAGGACGCTAAAATACTCTAGGTCTTTCTCGACATCGCCTTTGTATTTATGAAACTGATCACTAATAAGCAGCAACCAATCTATAAATTTATCATTTGCTGGACCTTTTAAGCTTCTGGCCTCTTGAGTGACCTCTTCAGCCAAGGTTGTCAGCTTTAAGATCGGGTCAAGATGCATAAAACCTGCTGCTGATTTGATATTGTGAAAGATCCTAGAAAGCTCTAAAATGCTCTCCTTATACTTGTCAGCTCTTCCTAAATTTATTATCAAAGGCTCTAATAAATCGCACATCAAAGTGTAGTGAGAGAGAAACTCCTCAACTATATCATAAGAATAATCGACTTCAAGCCTTTTTAATATACCCATTTTCATGTCCTTAAGAAATTGGCGTAATTGTAGCAAAATTTTGATAAAATTGTTAGCATTATCACAAAATTTACCGGACTTAGCCATGAAAGATGAAACAATCGCAAAGAAAAAACTCACTATAAATGATATAAAAAACAAAAAAGGCATCGAGCCTATCGTGATGATAACCGCCTATGATGCGCTATTTGCGAAGATTTTTGATGATTACGCTGATATTATCCTTGTTGGCGATAGCTTAAACATGAGCTTTAACATGAAAGAGAGCACGCTAAGTGCTGATATGAACACCATGCTTTATCACACAAAGGCCGTTTGCGCCGGTGCTAAAAAGACTTTTATCCTAGCTGATATGCCATTTGGCAGCTATACAAATGAAAAGCAGGCTATCAAAAATGCGATGAAATTTTTCAAGCAGACAAATGCCGATGCGGTGAAGCTTGAAGTTGGCATGCATCAGGTAAATTTAGTAAAACGCCTCTGCGAAGAGGGCATAAACGTGATGGCTCACATCGGACTAAAGCCGCAGTTTTTTAAATTTGAGGGCGGATATAAGATAAAAGGTAGAAGCGAGCTTGAGGCAAAAAGGCTGGTTGAGGAGGCTTTGGCGTTTGAGCAAGCTGGCGCGTTTAGCATACTGCTTGAGGGCACACTTAGCAACGTAGCAAGCGAGATAACAAGGCAGGTTCGTGTGCCAGTTGTGGGCATAGGTTCTGGAGCAGATGTAGATGGTCAGGTGCTTGTCTGGTCTGATATGCTGGGATTTTTCGAGGACTTTAAGCCTAAATTTGTCAAGCGCTATCTTGATGGAGCCACTCTTGTGCGAAAAGGCGTGCAAAGCTACGCTAACGAAGTAAAAAACAAAATTTTCCCAAGCGAAGAGTTTTCATATAAGGGTTAAATTTATACTCCAAATTTATAAAGTAGCCACATAAAAACTCTGCAAAAAACACTAAGCAACACTAAAGCGCTAGAGCATACTTTTTTATTTTAAAAAAGCTCTTCTGATTCAAGATAATTTTGCGAGATGTTTCGCTCTTTTTCATCCGTATTTACGTGAAGGACATAGTAGCCTATCTGCGTGTTGCTAGCATCAAGTAACGGCACAACGCAAAAATAGTGCGTCTTATATACGTAAAATTCATACTTTTTAAGGTCGATATCACGCAAAATTCCAACTATATTTAAATTTGCACTGCTTAAATTTTCGATGTAATAATCACTTAAAATTTGATCACTTGGCGCGCTTTTATGTGCTGGCATCTTATCTTTTGACAAGAGCACAAAGAGGTCGATGCCTTGCGTTTTATAGAAATTTCCAAGTGAGTCGTAGTTTAGTAAAACCTCGATGCTACCGATGTTTTTACCCTCATGCATCACATTTGAAACAGCTCTTATATGCACTCCAGCATACCACGCCTCGATGCCAACCATGGGCCTATCTTGACGCCTTGACTCTTGAACTAAAAACCTACCACTAGCGATCATATCACCATATCTGTTTAGATCCCAGCTTCTTACGTAGCTTTTTAGATCTTTGTCGTAAAGATGAAGTTTGATGTTGTTATACATCGACGCTGCGCCAAGGGTTTTTGTCAAATTTTCGATATTTTTTACGCATTCGTCGCGGTTTTGACCTAGCAAGCACATCTGTATAGACTCATTTTGGGCAAGCAGGATCGAGATCGCCATTGATGAAAATTTCTCATCATCGATGCTTTTGTTTAGCTGCTTTACATGGTAGTCAAAAAAGATACGCATATTATTTTGCTTTTTTTCAGCCATGTATGAGCTATAAAGAAAGTAAAAAAGGCTACCAAGCACCGCAAAAACGACTAAAACGATATAGATATTAAAATATTTTTTGTATTTACTCAAAACTAAGCCTTAGTTTTTCTTCTAAAAATTTAGCAAATTCGTCAAATTTCGGCAGCTCAAGCTCACTTTTTCTCTTTGGCTTAGCCCAAACGCTATCTGGGAAAAATGCATCGTTTTCAAATCTCGCAATAACGTGAATATGCACGTGTGGTACGTAGTTTCCAAAGCTTGCGATGTTTATCTTAGTTGGTTTATAAAACTCAAGCATCGCCTTTTCAGCCACCAGCATAGCCTCAAAAAGTCTAGCCCTACTCGCCTCATCGCAGTCACTTAGCTCACGGTAGGGCTTAGCAGTAAAAATTTTCACCCACGGAAGCTCGTTCTTTTCGCGCTCAACTCTTATAAATTTATCTTCATATATCATATTTTGCCCCTATTTTATACGAAATTTCTCTCTCGCAAAAGCGTGTAAAGTTTGATGGTTGAGATAAAGAATGTCACGATCGCAGGGCCAAGTATGACGCCCCAGAAGCCAAATGTCGTGATGCCAGCGATCATCGCAAAAAAGATAAGTAGCTCGTTTATCTTTGTTGGTATCTTGACTAGTTTTGAGTTTATAAATTTAATGACAAGTGGCTTTAGCAAGGTATCAGCACCAAATGAGATCACGATGATGGTGTAAAGTGCGATCGTGATAGCGGCTGCTGTGTTACCATTTGCAAACTCATAAATACTAATAGGCGCCCACGCCAAAAAGCCGCCAACGACTGGGATGAGTGAAGCAAAACTAAAAAAGATGCCAGTTAGCACGCCGTCATAGCCGTAAAAACTGGTGATAATGGCAAACAAAAAGCCCTGAATGATCATATTTGCTATGGTCGAGTAAAAAACGACGCCCATCACGTTGCCAACCTCGCTAAGTATCGACTCGGTGTCCTCTTTTTTAAGCGGAAGCGCCTCTTTTAGGTAGTTTATAAGCTCGTTGCCGTAAAGGTTGCAAAAGAAGAAAAAGACTAGGATGATGATCATATCAACGCCAAATTTAAGGCTTAGTTTGCCTAAATTTGCAAGATTGGCAGCGACTTGCGAAAAGAGCATCTTGATATCAAGCCCGCCTATAAATTCCTTGATCTTTGGCTCTAAGAAATTTATCGACTCTGGCAGGCTAAAATCATAGTTTTTAATAAATTCAATAGTCTTTGTAACGTTGTTTATATCAAAGCCAGCTGCGTATTTTGCTATCTCGATGACGGCGTAAAGAAGAGGCGCTATAAATAAGCATAAAAGCGCAAATGTCGTAAGACCTGATGAGAGCGTTTTGCGGTTTTTAGTAAGCGCTAAAAATGCGATCTGCACGTTTGCAACAGCCACCGCAAGCAGCGCTGCGATAAAAATGTCAAGTAAAAATGGTTTAAAAAGATAGACCACCAAAGCCAAAGCACAAAACGCAAAAATTCCAAAAAACAGCCTGTTATTCATCTCGCTCCCTTAAAATGGGGTAATTATAGCAGATTTATCAAAGCTACTCATTTGCTCGATAAATTTACTAAAACGCTTTGGCGCCAAATTTACAAAGAGCAGGCTTTTGGCATTTTTAGCCTGCCACCGCTTAATAAATTTAGATAAATTTATGCCTTACGTAAATTTTCTAGCTCGAAAGCTCCTATAAATTTAGCCTTTTACGTGCACTGAAAATTTGCTCCGACAACCTCACACTCATCACAAATTTGCATATAGATCGTGCCCTCGACGTCCGCCAAAGCACCAAAAGGAATTTGTGCTAGATATTTCATCGTTTTACCGCATTTTGGGCATGCTAGATGCTCGGTGTCTTGCAGCCACTGCGGATATCCGCCAAGTAAAATTTCACTATCTATCATATATGAGTAGTGAGCGCAAACCTCGCTGGCGAGCTCGAAATTTTGCCCATCAAGCACCGCCACAGCCTCTCTTACATAGTCCTCGCTCTCACCCTCGCCTACTGTCTCTGTTTGCACGCTATTGCCGTCATTTTGGCAAAAATACTGCACAAAGCCCACGCATGTCGGGCAAAATTTAAGCACAGCGTCATTTTTAAGCTCTAGCCCAAGTCGCTTTAGGCTCTCTTTTTTGATTGTAAATTCCAGTATCTCGCCGTTACAAAATTTACATTTTTCATCACTTAGTGCTTTAAATTTAACGCTTGCCTCTGCGCTTTGGCATGGCTGGCAGGTAAAACACCTATCAAAAACTATGCTTCTTCTCTTGCCGCTGCTATCAAAGCTCCAGCCAGCAACCTGCGCGTATCCATCCATATCAACGTGAAGCTTTGCCTTCCAAGGCTTTGGCGCATTATAGAGCTTAAAAAATAGCTCCCTCACCACCTCATCGCCCTGCCACGCAAGCGCACAGAGGATGTGATTTGTTTTTACAGTGTTTTGGGCGCCATTTAGGCTATTTATAAGCTCGTCTCTGACGTCACTTGGGGCATTTTTGTAAATTTCAAATGGATAGTACTCGCCCTGCTTGGTCACTTCTCTTATGATCTGCTCGTCGCAAATGCCATGCAGGTAGAAAATATAGACAAGATCGCTATAAATTTCATCATATTTGCCTATCTCGTCTACGTGAGCTAGGACATTTTTTAGCTTTTGTTTGATCTCATCTTCATTTAAATTTTCATAAAACTCCAGCTTCTCTTTTTGCCTACACTCATAGCAGATCCCGTCAAAGTAAATCGTCCTTTGCTTGCACTTAGGACAAAGATGTGGCTCGCTCATTTTTGCTCCAAATTTAAATTTCGCTACTCAAAAAGCCCTTTTTCGATGTCGATCTTGACGTTAAAGGTCTCAAAGCACTTCGCACTAGCGATCCTGCCCTTTGCGGTGCGCTCGATAAAGCCATTTGCAAGCAGATATGGCTCGATGACGTCCTCAACCGTGCCCTCGTCCTCACTAAGAGCCGCTGCGATCGTGCTAAGCCCCATAGGACGGCGCCTTGCTTGCATCAAAATTTCTAAATACCTAATATCCATCTCGTCAAATCCAAGCGAATTTACCCCAAGCGCGTTAAGCCCCTCTTTTGCACGCTCATGGCTAATGATTAGCTCGTCATTTACCTCGGCAAAGTCGCGAATTCGCTTTAATAGTCTAAGAGCGATCCTTGGCGTGGCACGTGAGCGTTTGGCGATCTCAAGCGAGGCGTTTTTGTCGCACTCTTTGCCAAGCTTGGCAGAGGCGATCTGCACGATACGGCTTAGCTCGCTGCTTGTGTAAAACTGCAGCCTAAAGTCCATCCCAAAGCGGTCTCTTAAAGGCGCTGAGATCATGCCAGCACGCGTCGTTGCGCCAATAAGTGTAAATTTTGGCAGGTCTATCTTGATGGTCTGGGCAGCTGGCCCTGAGCCTATGATGATGTCTAGCCTAAAGTCCTCCATCGCAGGGTAGAGCACCTCCTCGATAGCTGGGCTTAGGCGGTGTATCTCGTCGATAAAAAGCACGTCGCCCTCTTGTAAATTTGTAAGGATCGCTGCAAGATCACCGCTCTTTTCTATCATCGGCGCTGCAGTCATTTTGATACTTACGCCCATTTCGTTTGCGATGATGTGAGCAAGGGTCGTCTTACCAAGCCCTGGAGGGCCGTAAAATAGCACGTGATCTAGGCATTCGTTTCGCTTTTTGGCTGCTTTTATAAAGACGTCTAAATTTTGTTTTATCTTTTCTTGACCGATATAGTCTTCAAATTTTGTCGGTCTAAGCGAGACTTCAAAGTCATTTTCAAAGCTTACTTTTTCGATTTCAACGATTCTATCCAAAGTTTTTCCTTCTAAATTTAAGGCTTCATTTTACGCTTTTATGCTTAATCTAAGTTCGTTTAAATTTATAGTAAAAGGTGCTGCCTTCACTATAAACGCTATCGACGCCATATATGATGTCATGCTTTTGGCAAATTTCGCTGACGATATTTAGCCCAAGGCCAAATCCACCTTGGATTTCATCCTCTCTGACGTATCTTTTCCAGACCTTTTTTACATCCTTTATCCCCTTGCCAAAGTCCTGCACGCTAAGATAGATGCGCTCATCTTCAAGCTCTAAATTTACTATTATCTCGCTCTCTTTTGGGCTGTATTTTATAGCGTTTGTGATGGTGTTATCGATGATGCGCTGAGCCTCGACCTTGCTTAGCATAGTAAATGCCTCGCTTGCTAAATTTGTCTTTACTACGATGTGCTTGACATCAGCCACGCTTGAGAGAAATTTCACTCGCTCTTTAACGTATTCGCCTAAATTTAACCTCTCAAGTGGAAATTTGATGTAGCCTCGTTTTATGAAGTACTCGACATCTTCGTAGGTTATTTGCATCTGTTTTAGAGCGTTTTTGATGCGGGTTATATACTTGTTTTCAAGCCCAAGCATCTCAAGGTTCATGCCAGCTACGCCAAGTGGGGTCTTTAGCTCGTGCATGGCGTCGTTAAAAAAGTTGTTCATATACTTTTGAAACTCTTTATAAGGCTTAACACTGCTTAGATATAAAAAATAGACGATAAAAAGCACCGCCACAAGGATGACAAGCAGCATGATGGCTGTTAAAAAGATGTTCTTTTTGTTATCAAGCTCCTTTTCTACGACGATGTAGTAAGGGGTCTTATCTTTTATAAAAAAGCTCTTGTAAAAAAGATACCCGCCCTCTTCTAGAGTTACAAATTTAAAGCTACTTGGCTCTTTGCTAAGCGTTGAGATGACTGGTTTAAAATTTACGTCATAAATCGCAAATTTATACTTTAATGAGCTAGCTATATTTTCGTTTTTGAGAAATGAATTTTTAATGATGGTTTCATGCTTCATAGCGCCAAAGAGAGCCTTTGAGCTGCTATTTTTCTGACTTAAATTTAAGATCACAAAGCTTTGAAAGCAAAAGAGCGACATTATGACAAATGTCGCTATGATCTGGATCTTAAAGCTCTTGTGCATCTATCTTGTAGCCTATGCGCCTCTTTGAGATGATGAAGTTATTGTTTGTCTTGTTTCTTATCTTTAAAACGTGCATCCTTATATCAGCGCCCTCGATCTCTTTGTCGTTCCAGACAAGATCTCTAAGCTCCTCCATACTGACGTAAGAATTTAGATGTGAGACCAAACACTCGACCAAAGCGACCTCTTTTGCGCTAAGATCAACCATCTTGCCATCTTTAAGTAACACGCGTTTATTTAGGTTGAAGCTAAACTCGTCATTTATCTTTACTATGTTCTTATCGTCAGTGCCATAGTACTTTCTCATAAGCTCAGCGACTCTAAATTTAAGCTCAGCTAGCTCAAATGGCTTTTTTAGATACTCATTACAGCCAAGCTCGTAGCCAATCGCCATATCATCAATATCAACTAAAGATGTCGTTATCATGATAGGAGCGTTTGGATTTAGACTTCTTATATACTTGATGACTTCGTGACCATTTACTCCAGGCACTTTTATGTCAAGTATAAAAAGGTGATAGAAATTTTTCTCTATCAAGTCGCAAGCCTCTTGACCGTCGCTCACCGCTGTAACTTCATAACCAAGCGTCTGCAAAAACTCACAGACGCTCTCTTGAAACCCCAAATCATCTTCTAAAAGCAAAATCTTCAAAATGCTCTCCTAAAAAACAAACTTTAATAAGATTTTTATCTATTGTAATACTTAATAGGTAAATTTCAAATTAAAATTCTTTTTTAAGTATTAAATAAAAATTTGTCCTGCATAGACTATGTAATATCTTAGCAAAAAGACACCACAAATGACTAAAATAGCGTTTAGCACGGCAAATTCGCGTTTGAAATCATGCACCTTTAAAACGCTTAAGTCTAAAATGATAGGCACAGTCATACCAAGACCTATGACGCCGATATAAAACATCAGCCCAAGTGAATTTGCGCTAAGTGCGTTTGCTACGCTCTGCGCACCACTTGTACTTGCACTTTTTACGACCATGAAAAGAGCAACTATCAGCAAAAACTCGGCTACGATCGCTAAAAAGTCAAATTTTAATAAAAAGTGTGCAGTTTGGTTTTGCACTCTCTTTTCATCTTTTAGCACGCCAAGAAGCAGCGTAAATGCACCAGCACAGCTTAAGCCAGAGACTAAGAATAATAGTGGCAAAACTGGCGTGTTCCAAAGTGCGATCTTGTGAGCTGCACTTAGCAAAAAGCCCGTATATGCGCCAACGCCGATGCCTAAGATGAAAAGTAAAATTCCAAGCAAACCTGAAAGCTTGCTAGCTAAATTTGCAAGCGCGTCAAAAAGTGAAATTTTAAGCGACGCGATCTCATTTTTAAACGCACCAATCGCGTATATAACGCTAAGAGGCGTATAAACTAGAAGCAGCGCAACGCCTATTGACATAACTGAGTCAAAGTTGTAAAGCAAGAGTATCCAGTAAAAGCTAAGCGGTTTGCCAAGATCAAGCACCAAAAGAGCAAGTCCAAGTATGATCGCCACTGGAGCGATAAGAGCGGCTGCTTTAAAGTAATAGTTATCCTTGCCAAATTTGTTTGAGATGAGCACAGCAACGATGCTAGCACCTGCACTAAGTCCTGCTAAAAATAGATAAAAAGCTATCGGCCAGCCCCAGTAAATTTCTGTGTATTGAGCTAGGCTTCCTGACATGTTATTCATGGTGTGCTCCTTTTGTATTTGCGATCATCGCAAGTGAAGGTTTTGTGTTTAACTCCGCTTTTGGCAAGTAGTATTTGCTCTCTTTTAGTTTCTTTGAAATTTTAGAGTTTTCATCATTTACGTCGCCAAAAGTTAGGGCATTTGTAGGGCAGACGCTAACGCAAGCTGGCTCCTTGCCCTCTTCTAGCCTACTCTCATAGCAAAATGTGCATTTGCCTATCTCACCATCTGGCAAGACGTAGCGAGCGTCGTATGGACAGGCTAGGATGCAGTACTTACAGCTAACGCAAATTCTGTGATCAAGCAGCGTCACGCCATCAGCCGTTTTAAAGCTAGCTCCAGTTGGGCAAACCTCAACACAAGGTGCATCTTCGCACATAACGCAGCTTTGACGTAAAAAGTCAGTCTTTAAATTTGGAAATGTCCCACTCATCTTTGCATGCACCTGCAAGCGGTAAAGTCCCCTTGGCACGTTGTTTGCACTTCTGCAAGCTACCGAGCAGCCTTGACAGCCGATGCATAAATTTTCATCATGTATCATCATATATTTTTTCATTTTCTATCCTTACGCTTTACTTATGCTAACGCCAACATTTGTAACCATAGTCGCAGCCACTGGACCCTCAGCTGGATCAAGAAGCACGCTCGTGTTAAGCCCTACGTGATCTATGCTCTTAAGGCCTGGCGTGATGTGTCCAAAGCCGTGATAGATAAAGAGCGTATCTTCTCTAATGCCCTCAGTCACCATAAGCTTGCCCTTTTGCTCGCCAAATTTATTTTTGACTAAGACCGTGTCGCCGTCGCGTAAATTTTGCTTTTTAGCGGTGTTTGGATTGATCCAGATAGGGCTATCGCTCATGAGGTCATTTAAAAATGGCACTGCCTGAGTGTGGCCGTTGGTATGAATAGGTGTTTTGCCGCAAGTCAGGCAAAGCTCGTGTCCGTCAAATGTGTCCATATCTTTGTCATTTAGCGCGCCATACCCTGCAAACTGTGCCTCGACATCAGGTAAAAATAGCTCTATCTTGCCGCTTTTTGTTTTAAGCTTAGCCATATCGTCCATCAAGCCATTCTCGCCTACAAATTTAGATGCGACTGGATATTTAGCGATAAATTTATCGATCATGCCTTTTTCTCTAAACAAAATTCCCGGCTCATCCCACGTGATAAAGCCATCTTTTTCTAGTGCGGCAAGTAAATTTACATCTCCACCAGCTTGCTGCATCCTAAACTCACGTATGTCGTTCCAAGTATAAAGCTCATCTATCTTCATACGGCGTGCTAGCTCTCTAAAGATAAACGCCCCATCTTTCGTGTCGCCAACTGGATCAACGACTTTATTTCTTATCATATAAGCTGGTTTTAGACCTGACTTGTCCTCTATGCCCTCGTCGCGCTCTAGGTAGCTGCTCTCAGGCAAGATGACATCAGCAAAGGTCGCCATATCGTTTAGATAGACATCGCTCACTACGATGAGCTCAAGCTTCTTCATCGCCTCTATGCTCTTCATCGTCTCAGCTACGTTTATGAGGTGGTTAAAGCGGATGTTAAACCAACCTTTTATGGCGTAAGGCTTCTCGTTTAAGATAGCGTTATCTATATCCATCAAAACGCCATGTTTTCTGCTTACAAATTTATGCGCTCCAGCCTCGCCAGCGAAGTCTAGTCTGGTAACTTTTGGCACTTTAAATTTATCATCTGGGTTTTTAAGAACTGGGAATTTATCCTCGCCTACTAGTTTGTTAAAGGTCTTTGCGTTTTTGCCACCAAAAAGACCGCCCTTAACCTCCCAGTTGCCCATCATCGCATTTGCAACCATGATGGCTTTTGTCCTCATGTATTCAGCTCTTGTGGTAGTTGTCTTATGCCCAAAATCAAAAATAACTCTTGGAGCAGCTTTATAAATTTCATCAGCGATGCGTCTAACATCACTTGCTTTTATGCCAGTGATTGTCTCTTGCCATTCAGGCGTTTTGCCCTCTACGCTCTTTACGATCTCATCAAAGCCAGTTGTAAATTTTTCTATAAATTCTTTATCGTAAGTACCATTTTGTATCCATGTATTTATGATAGCTAGCACAAAGGCAAGGTCAGTGCCTGGTTTAACTGGTAGCCACTCATCAGCTTTTGCAGCTACAACGCTAAATCTTGGCTCAAGCACAAGTAGCTTTGTGTCCTTGCTGGCTGCAAATTTAGCAAGCTTTTTGGCATCAGCTATGACGATGCCCTCAAAGAGGTTGTGACCAAAATTTACAACGTATTTTGCATTTGCAAAGTCTCTTTTTAGCTTAGCGATGCCATACATCTGCTCGCAGACCATTTGGTAGGTGATCGGACAGCATGAAAAGTGCGAAAAGCAGTTTGGTGAGCCATAAGCTGAAGCAAAATTTACCATTAGCTTGTGTGTTTGCGAGCTTTTACAGGTAAATATAAAGCTTTCAGGACCATATTTTTGTTTGATCTCTTGCATTTTTGTTGCAACATAGTCAAGCGCCTCGTCCCAGCTAACCTCGCGCCATTTATTTTCGCCTCTCTCACCAGCTCTAATTAACGGCTTTTTGATCCTATTTTCATCATAGAGCTGACTTAGTCCTGAGCCGCCTCTTGCACAAAGAGAGGTTGCCGTGCCGCCAGCTTTTGGATTGCCACTTAAAAAGCGAACTTTGCCATCAACGACTTTTGCTTCGATAGGACACCTTGAAGAGCACATCTCACAAAAGCTATGAACGTGCTTTTCACCTCCGTTTGTAGCACCTTGCAAAGCACCACCTGATAGAGATGATGCAGCTGCGCTAACTCCTGCACTGAATTTTAAAAATTCTCGTCTATTTAAGCTCATCTTTCTCCCTTTAAAAGAAATTTTACTTTTTGTTATTTTATTATTTAAAGTTGAAACTAAAATTAAATTTTATTTAATAATTTTTTTTAGTTTTTATTTTTTATGATATGTGAGATTAACTATCAAAATAGAGCAAATTCTAAAAATAATGAATTAAGATGGATTAAATTTTAGCGCGATTTTTGCGTGATTTATAAAAAAAGAAAATTTAAATTTGAAATTTAAGAATTTGATATAAAAAATTAAAAATTTAAAGTGGATTAAAAAAGCCGAGAGAGATCTCGGCTTAAGTTTTATATAAGAACTGGAGCTACTATAAATCCAAGGATAACTGATAATGCAACCATTATAGTTCCTGGGATGAAGAATGAGTGGTTAAATACAAATTTACCAACTCTTGTAGTTCCTGTATCGTCCATCGCTATCGCACCTAGTGTTGTAGGATATGTTGGCAATACAAATAGACCAGAAACTGCAGCAAATGAAGCTACAAGGATCCAAATTTGACCTGAATTTTCAGGGCTAGTCATACCAAGAGCAGCAGCAACAGCAGGCATCATAACCTTTGTTGTAGCAGCTTGTGAGTATAGCAAGCAGCTTAAGAAATAAAGCGCAACAGCTAGGATAAATGGATACTGAGTAACGAAGTCTTTTGCAGCCTCTTTGATAGCGTCAAGGTGTCCATTAACAAATGTAGTACCAAGCCATGCGATACCAACAACGCAGATGCACGCATTCATACCACTTTGAAAAGTGCTAGTTGAAAGAAGTTTGCCTGTCTCAACCTTGCAAGCTACTGCTATCGTAAAGCCGATAGTTAGCATGAAGCTAATGATAGCTGCATCTCTTGAAAGGATAGGTTTTTCTACAAGACCTAAGCTCTTTGAGATATATAGCGCATAGCAAACAACAATCAAAACACCAACTGCAAAGATAGCAACTGATCTTTTTGCGTATGGTTTTGGCTCGTGATACTCGACATCCTTAACCTCTGCAACCAAACCTTTTGCAAGTCTATCTTGATAGATAGGATCTTTTGAAAGGTCAAGATCGTAAAATTTATTGATAATAAACGCAGTGATAATCATAGCCACAAATGTAGTTGATATACAAATAAATAGCAACACTGGATAGCTAACACCTAGCTTCTCGCATAGGCCACTCATAGCAACAAACGCAGCTGAGATAGGACTTGCAGTGATCGCTACTTGAGAAGAGACAACTGAAAGCGCAAGTGGAGCTGAAGGTTTGATGTTTTGAGTTTTTGCAACCTCAACGATAACAGGGATCATAGAAAACGCAGTGTGTCCAGTACCTGCAAGGATAGTTAAAAAGTAAGTAACTATCGGAGCAAGAAAGTTGATCTGTTTTGGATTCTTGCGTAAAATTTTTGTTGCTACTTGAACTAAATAATCAAGTCCGCCAGCAACTTGCAAAGCTGTGATCGCTGAGATAACTGAAGCGATGATCAAGATAACATCCATAGGAATATCTTTCATATCGACTTTCATACCAAGTAAAGCAAGTATCACAACGCCTAGGCCACCTGCGTAGCCAACGCCCATACCACCTAGTTTGACACCAAGATAGATGCCGCCAAATAGGACTATAATCTGTAAAATCAGCATTATATCCATCGAAAACTCCTTTATTAAATTTTATTACTAAAATCACCACTTAAGCGTGTCAGAATTTTGGCACGCTTTTAATAATACTTTGCTTAAAATTTTACTTAACCATGCTCGGATTTAGCATATTTTTAGGCTCTAAAATCTTATCGATCTCTTCTTTGCTTAGATAGCCTCTCTCTAAGCAGATATCGCCAACTGCTTTGCCTGTTTGAAGGGCTTCTTTAGCGATACTTGCTGATTTTTCATAACCGATATATGGGTTAAACGCTGTTACGATACCAACTGAGCCAAGAACTGATTTTAGGCAAGCCTCAGGGTTTGCTGTAAGTTTTTTGATAGCTTTTTCAGCTAATGTTTTCATAGCATTTTCAAGGATAAATATAGAGTTAAATAGCGCATAAGCGATGCCTGGCTCAAATGCATTTAGCTCAAATTCGCCTCTTTCAGAGCAAAGCATGATAGTTACGTCGTTGCCAATAACCTCATAGCACGCTTCACCTACAACCTCAGCGATAACTGGATTTACCTTGCCTGGCATGATTGAGCTGCCTGGTTGCATTTGAGGTAAATTTATCTCACCAAGACCGCATCTTGGACCTGAGTTCATTAGTCTTAAGTCATTTGCAATTTTTGAAAGTCTAACAGCTGCAGTTTTAAGCGCACCACTTACGTGAACGAAGTCTGCAGTATCTTGCGTAGCTGCGATGAAGTCATCAGCCTTTTTAAAATCAACTCCAGTGATCTCTTTTAGTTTTTTAACAACTACATTTTTATACTCTGGGTGGCAGTTGATGCCTGTGCCTATCGCAGTTGCGCCCATGTTTAGATGCGTCATTGACTCTCTAGCAGCTGTGATCTTTTCGATGTCACTTTTGATGTAGCTTGCAAATGCGTTAAAAGTGTTGCCAAGTGTTGTAGGGACGGCATCTTCAAGCTCTGTTCTACCCATTTTGATGATATCTTTAAATTCTTTTGCTTTTTTCTCAAGCTCATCTTTTAGTAAATTCATAGCAGCAAGCAAGTCAGTAAGTTTTGCATAAGTTGCTACTTTAATAGAGCTTGGATAAGTGTCATTTGTGCTTTGTCCAAGGTTTGTGTGATCGTTTGGATGGATGTATTGATACTCGCCTTTTTTATGACCAAGGCTCTCAAGCGCGATGTTTGTGATAACCTCGTTTGAGTTCATATTTGTACTTGTTCCTGCTCCACCTTGAACCATATCAACGACAAACTGATCTAAAAACTCACCAGCTATTACTCTATCAGCAGCTTTTGCCAAAGCATCAGCTATCTTTGGATCTAAAACGCCAACCTCTTTATTTGCAAGCGCAGCAGCTTTTTTGATCTGTGCAAATGCCTTTACAAAATATGGATACTCTTTTAATGTTCTACCACTCATGTGGAAGTTCTCAGTAGCCCTAAATGTTTGGATACCATAGTAAAAATTGTCAGAAATTTCCAACTCACCAATAAAATCATGTTCTCTTCTGGTTGCCATAACAGCTTCTCCTTAGTAAAAATTTGTTACCGAGTGAAATTATATAGGTATTTGAGATTTTAAATATTAATGACTACTTATTTTTTTTAAGCTTTAAGTTTTTAACTTGATATGGCGCTCTTTGAAAGAAAATTATATTTCATATTTAAGCTAATTTTTAGGAATTTGCTTGTCTAAATTGTTATATTACTAATAATATCACTTTTTTATTATATAAAAAGGGTCAAATTAGCTCAGATTTGTCCTACACTTTAAGTTTAAAAGCCATTTTTGAGAAAATTTAATATAAAATAAATATAAATTTACAAAATTTATAACAGCCAAGCTAAAATTTCATAGTTAAAAAATTTTTATAATAATATTTTGTTTAGCAGTAAGTAAGGCAGAAAATTAAATTTTATTAAATTTGCTATCGTCTTTAAAAAAATCACACCTAAAAAGCAACAACAAACAAGGACAATTAATTAAAAAATTTATCACTTGCCCTTATTTGTTTTAAATATAACTTAAATTAAGTTTTTATTAAGTAAAAATATTATTTTATACATTAATATATTTTGCAAAAAACAAGTCAAAAAACCAAAACTATCTTAATGTAAATGCTATCGGAAAACGAAGATAGCGAGCTTCTTTTGGCTTTGGAAACTCAGAGCTTGCTTTTTTGACATTTTCTAAAGCACCATTATCAAGCGACTCAAAACCTGAACTCTTAGTAACCTTTAGCTCATCTATGCTGCCATCTGTTTTAAGCAAAAATCTAACTTCAACAACGCCTTGATGCTTCATCCTTCTAGCGTTGTTTGGGTAGCTTTTATGCTTTTTCACAGCTGCTATGACCTTGCTAAAGTCCTCATCGCTTTGCGCGTTTGATAAATTTAGTTCTTGCGCTACTTCCTGAGCTGGAGCTGCGGCGATAGACTTGTTATTTGCTGGTAAATTTGAATTTACAACAGGTGCTGGGGTCGCGACAGGAGCTGGCGCAGTGATAGCAGGTTTTGGCTCCACTTTTGGCTCGATTTTAGGCTCAGGGCGAGGCTCAGGCTTTGGCAGCGGCTTTTTCTCCACCTTTTTTGGCTCAGGTTTAGGCTTTTCTATCTTTTTTGGTTCTGGTTTTGGTAGTGGCTTTGGCTCTACCTTTGGCTCAGGCTTAGGTTCTGGTTTTGGTGGCTGGGGTGGTGGTGGTGGAGCTGGGGGTGTTGGCTCTGGGATCATTACTTGTTCGCTTATCTGCGGAGCCGAAGTTTGCGGCACCGGAGTAAAAGAATTTAGAGCTATTTTTATAGGTTTTTGCTCGCCTATCTTTATCTCACTAAAGTTATGTGAAAGCAAGAAAAAAGCCGCTGCTACATGCACTATCGCCGATACTGCTAAGCCACTATAGTTTGAAATTTTACTCAGAGACTGTTTGGATTGCAAAGTTTTCGTG
>CAUUZE010000033.1:0-15774 GCA_963549665.1 Campylobacter concisus
TTTACTTCATCTCAAGGCGCATAAGGTACATATCTTCGCCGTCAGTCACCTTTAAATTTTGACTTTTGCACTTTGGGCAGGTGAAGTCATTTTCGCTAAGCTCCCCGCCAAATCCACAATCCAAACACTCTACAACAATGCCTTGCAAATTTATGACAAGCTCGGCGTTTTCGCAGATCGTGCCAGCCTTATAAACATCAAAGGCACTCTCAAGATAGTGTGGCTCCACTCCACTTAAGCGACCAACCTTTATTTCGATCTTGCTTATCTCTTTGGCATTTTCTTTGGCGGCATTTTTCTCGCAAAGGCTGACTAAATTTTGAACGATACTAAGCTCGTGCATTAGCAGATCCTTGGTAGTAGCTCGCCCTTTGGCGGCTCGAGAAATCTTCTTGATTTATAGGCATTTTCGATGATGACACGCTCGTTTTTTGCCTGCAAAACCTCACCTATTATCATCGCGTTTTTATCAAATTCTCTTAAAATTTTAAGTGCCTCTTCAGCCTGGCTCTCATCGACAGCCATCACAAAAGTGCCCTCATTTGCAAGCTCATAAGGCTCAAATCCAAATAGCTCACAAACGCCCATCACTTCGTCTGCCACCTTGATATTTTCTTCAAAAACCAAGATGTCAAATTTGCTAAATTTAGCCCACTCATTTAGCACCGCACTTAGTCCGCCCCTAGTCGCATCACGCATAGTATGCGGTTTTATGCCAGCGCTAAGTAGCTTTAAGACAACCTCTTTTAGGCTCTTGCAGTCACTTTTTAGATCAAGCCCAAGCTCAAATTCCTCTCTTGCTGCAAGCACCACACCGCCGTGTCTGCCAACATCTCCAGAGATTAAAATTTTAGCCCCTGCTTTTAAATTTTTAAGCTCCACGCCCTCGCAAACTATCTCGCCAATGCCTGCTGTGTTTATAAAAATTTTGTCGCATTTGCCCTTTGGCACGACCTTTGTATCGCCGCAAACCACGTTCACGCCACTCTCTTTGCAAGTTTTTGCAAGCGAGCCAAGCACCTTTTCAAGCTCTTCTATGCTAAGCCCCTCTTCGATGATGAGCGAGCAGCTTAGGTATTTTGCACTTGCTCCAACCATCGCTAGGTCGTTTATCGTGCCGCAAGCTGCGATCTTGCCGATATCGCCGCCATTAAAAAAAATGGGAGTAACCACAAAGCTATCGGAGCTAAACGCGATCTTGCCGCCTAAATTTAGTATCGCTGAGTCGTTGCTCTGCCTTAAAATTTCGTTATCAAAAATTTTAAATATCGTCTCGTTTATAAGCGAGTTCATCTCCTCGCCGCCGCCGCCGTGGCTTAGCATTATCTTTTTCATTAAATTCCTTAACCAACTCTTGCGTATTTAAAATATGCCGCACAAGCACCCTCACTTGAGACCATGCACGATCCTATCGGATTTTGCGGGTTGCAAACCTTGCCAAAGACCTTACAATCAGTCGGCTTTGCTAGCCCTCTTAAAATTTGCCCACAAATGCAAGCCTTGCTCTCGCCAGCGCTCTCTACGCTGCAGTCAAACTGCACTCTAGCGTCAAGATAGGCAAACTCATCTTTTAGCTTCATGCCGCTTTGCGCTATCTCGCCAAGGCCTCTCCAGACAAAGTCGCACGGCTCAAAGTACTTAGTTATGAGCTCTTTTGCCTTGACGTTGCCCTCTTCTTTGACCGCTCTTGCGTACTCGTTATAGACTTCATAAGTGCCTGCGTTTTGCTGACGGACTAAATTTAGCACACTTGCCATAATGTCAAGTGGCTCAAAACCGCTAATGGCGATCGGCCTTTTAAATTCGCTCGCTAGCTCTTTGTAAATTTTACTACCAGTGATGACGCTCACGTGGCTTGGCCCCAAAAATGCGTCTATTCTTACATTTTCATCGCTCATTATAGCTCTAACTGGAGCTGGGACGGTTACGTGATTTATATGAAAGTATAAATTTTTAATGCCCTCTTGCACCACTTTTTCAACCAAATTTGCGCTCATCGGCGTCGTTGTCTCAAAGCCGATCGCAAAAAATATAACCTTTTTGTCTGGATTTTGCTTAGCGATATTTAGCGCATCAAGTGGCGTATAAAGTGCCCTTATATCGTGTCCCTCGCCACGAAGCTTTTGCAAGCTTGTCTTTGAGCCAGGCACTCTTAGCATGTCAGCTAGCGTGCAAAAGATCACATTATCCATGCTAGCAAGCTTACAGGCCTCATCTATGCGGCTCTTTGGCATCACACAGACTGGACAGCCTGGGCCATGAACGAAATTTATATGCTCTCCAACTAAGCTTGGCAGTGCGAATTTCATAATGCTATGCGTGTGGCCACCGCAAATTTCCATGATATTTAGTGGTTTTACGCTCTCTTTTTGGATGAGTTTTGAAAGGGCAAGGATTAAATTTTTATCGCGAAAGTCATTGATAAGATCCATCAAATTTTCCCCGCGTCCATATCCTCAGCGATCTTTTGATAGACCTCCAAGCTCTCAAGCGCAAACTGCGTATCGATCTTTTGCATGGCGTATCCAACGTGGATTAGCACGTATTCGCCAACTTTTACCTCTTCAGAGATGAGATCTAGGCTTACCTTTCTAGTAACGCCCAGAGTCTCAACCGTAGCAACATTGTTTTCATCTATTTCTATTACTTTTGAAGGGATCGAGAGACACATTATCTTAGCTCTTTTTTAAATTCCAAATAACTTATCCACTTATCGATGCCCTCGCCTGTTTTGCTATCTACCACAAAGATATCGACCTTTGGATTTAGCTTTCTAGCGTCGTTTTTCACTCGCTCGATGTCAAAGTCAAAGTGTGGCGCAAGCGAAGCTTTTGTGATCAAAAGCACGTCAGCAGCCCTAAACATCACTGGATATTTACTCACCTTATCATCGCCCTCTGGCACTGAAAGAAGCACAGCGTTAAAGTGTGAGCCAACATCGTAGCTTGCAGGGCAAACCAAATTTCCAACATTTTCTATAAAGACTAGATCAAGCTCATTTAGTGGCAGGTGATGAAGCCCCTCATGCACCATAAAAGCGTCCAAGTGGCAGGTCTGACCTGTGCTTATCTGATGAGCTTTTGCGCCAGCTTTTACTATGCGGTCGGCATCTTGATTTGTTTCAAGATCGCCCTCGACAACGCCTATTTTAAATTTACCAGCCTTTATCGTAGCCTCTAAAAGCGTAGTCTTACCAGCGCCTGGGCTACTCATCAAATTTACACAAAGTATCTTTTTCTCATCAAGATGCGCTCTGTTGTGAGCTGCCTCTTTGTCGTTTTCAGATAGAATTTTCTCTATCACATCTATGGTTTTGCTCTCGTTTAGCACAGGGTGCGCGTGAGCCTCGTGACTATGCTCGTGTGCGTCATGAGCGTGGTCCGTATGCCCATCGTGAGTGTGTGGGTGTGAGTGAGTGGTGCCATCAGCGTGAGTGTGAGTGTGGGCGTGATTTCCCATTGAACAACCGCAGTCTTTACACATTTTCTTATCCTTTTTTATTAATTTCCAGAGATTTTAACGTTTAAATTTAAAAATAAAATTAAATTTTAAGGGCATTTTATGCAAATAAGATAAATTTACCCGTTTTTTTATCTTTGATCTTGCAAGCTAGCGTTTTCATCTAGCTCTTCAAGGCTCTCGTTATCATCTGTGTAGCCATTTTCATCAAAATTTTCATCTCTACTTCTTTTTTTGCCATTTGGTGTGATGATGATATCTTTTAGCCTTGCCCTGCCATCATCCATCACCATCAAAACAGCAACAGCATCCACGTCTTGATCCATCATCTCTCGCTCAGTTTGCTTTGCCTTTTTAGTTGGCATATAAAACTCTTCGATGCCATATTTTACAAATGAATATCCATCAAATTTGCCAGCTAAGAAAAGAACGTCTTTTGGCTTAGTAAAGCTAAATTTATCAAAAGCGTAAGTGGCATTAGCATCTTGCTTTAAAATGGCGTAAATTTCATCATTTTTTGAGAAATTTCTATCATATGGATATATCTCGACGCCAGTTTTTTCATCAAATTTATACTGCTGCAAATTTGAAAAATCATAGCTCAAGCTCACGTAGTTTCCGCGAAAGAGATCTCTTGGATCGTAGAGATTTACCCTCACTTTTACCTCTTTTCCAAGATAAAGTGGCATGAGCGCGTATGCGAGCATCGCAATTATTAGTAAAATTTGAAAAATTATGGCTAGTATTAGTGATCTTATCTTCATTTTGTACGTCCTTTTTTAGCGGCAACTGCGAGCACGACGAAGGCAAAGATGACAAATAGCGCCGTAGCCCCCAAATAATCGCCTATTAGCTCAAAGTATCTAACCACCGCAACTAAGAATATCATGCATAGTCCAAGCGTTAGCTCGCCATTTTTGATAAGCACGGCTGCAACGATGATGTTTGCTAGCGAGAAGAAGATATTTGCATATCCCACGCCAAAGCTAAAGACAAATGGCAACGCAAAGAGTATCAAGCCAAGAAGCAGGCCACTTTTGTTTTTCTCTTTGAAAAATAGCGCAATGCTAGCGATGCTAAATACGGCAAAAACCTTGCCAAAACTGCTATAAAAAAATGCTTTTGCAAACCAAAATTTATCTTCTTCTAGCTCGTAGATATCGCCATTTGCATAAGCTATCAAGCAAACGATCAAGATAATGATACCAAGATACTTGCCAAAGCCTTTTACAAGGTGCGCTAGCCTATCTCTAAAGCCAGCTAACGTGCTAAAGAGCGCGACAAGTAAAAGCGCGTATGAGAGCGATAAAGTAGCAGCCATTGGCGCTCTAAACATAAGATCATCATAGCCATAAAATTCATTAAACCCACTGATCCTAGCGCAAAGCGAAACGATGTAGAAAAATATATCCGCTAAAAGCACAATCGCAAGAAATGCCGAGTCACTTTTATAAAGCATGTAGGCGCCAAGGGCTATAAAGACGATAAATTCATAAGCAAACTCGCCGCCCGTGCCCTTTAAAACAAACCAGATCGTCGCAAAAACAAGGCTTTGAGCCACTAGTAAAGCCTTTTTGCTAGCAAAAGAGAGCGCCATCGCTCCAACGCTCCAGAGCAAAACTCCGCCACTTGGCTCGTCGCTGATGTTATAAATTTGAGCGATAAGCGCTATGGCTGCTCCATAGCAGAAATTTCCCAAAAAGAGCGTAGCTGTGCCAAGCTTGTCTTTGCCCTTTTTGAGATAATAAACTCCGCCAAAATTTAAAAGAGTAAGCACGCCAAAGATGATGACAAGGCGCCCCATCCTTGGTATTTCCTCCCAGTAAGCTCCAACTAGGGTAAAAAATGCCAGCGCGAAAAAGAGATAAGCAACCAACTTTAAGATAAAGCTAGTCTTTTCGCTATGAGCGTTTATATCTATATCATATAAATTTGCTATTTTTAAAGCGGTGGCTTTATCGACCACATCCTCTTTTTGCCAGCGATCTAGCTCTTTGGCTAGAAAATTTCTATTGTAAAAATTCATCTTTCATTCTCTTTAAATGACATTTTTTGTGGCTAATGATAGCATACAAGCGACAAAAATGCCAGAACAAAAATAAAGCAAAAAAGAGAGAAATTTAAAAAACAAAAAATAGAACTTGGGCGGGCTTTTGCAAATTTAGCTTTAGCCAAAGCCCAAGTAAAAAATAAACGGTCATCAAACTTTCGCCAAAAAAAAGATATCAGGCAAGCAAGAAATAGCAAACCCGCTATCAATTTGCAAAAATGGATCACAAAAACTGCTAAAAAAAACTACCAAAAAGACAAAATAAGACAAGCTTTGCAGCCAAGAGCACTGCTAGCTATTTACAAAAAACCTAAATTTAACAGCCAAAAAGGCTTTTAGCTTAAAATTTAGGCACAGCAGCCTTTGTAAGTTTAGAAAACTTAACACCCTTTAAGCCAGCAATCTTATCAGCAAAGCGCTCTATCTTCTCCGCTTCGCCCCTTATAGAGATTGTTTCTAAGCAGTTGTGGTGATCGACATGAACGTGATTTGTGCAGATGATCTTCACATCAGAGTCATGCTCGATATCCATTTTTTTATTCACCAAATCGTTGTGATGATGCACATAAATGAGCGTCAAAACCCCAATCAACTCCTCGTTAGCGTCCTTCCAGCTGTCGCTTACGATCTTTTCACGGATCAAATCCCTTGTAAATTCACTCCTAGAAGCATAGCCTTGTTCGCTAACTTTTCTATCCAGTTCGTCTAGTAATTGACTAGGCAAAGAAACACTAAAACGTATAACACTATCCATTTTTTGCTCCTTTCTCGTTTGATTACCGTTTATAATCATTATACATCACTTATTAGAAAATGTGGATAAATAATAATAAATTTGCCCTAAATTTACGTTAGAATCGTTACTGCAGAATTTCTTATTGATATAAAGTTTCAAATTTGCTTTAGTAAATTTTTTGTAAATAAGCTCAAGCAAAGTCTTATTTTGAAAAACTCCACCACTTAGCAAAATCTCTTTTTTCTCACTTTTAGAAATTTCAAAAATAATATCAGCCATGCCATTTATAAATGCCGTTGCAGCCACTCTTGGCTCATCTTTTAGCGCACTTTTAAAGGCATCTTTAAAGCCGATAACTCCGTCATTTAGGCTAAATTTGTAACACGCATCTAAATTTTTATCATAAAGCGCCTCAAGCCTCATGCCACTCTCGCCCTCATAGCTCGAGTGAAAAATGCCACATATTATCGCACCAAATGCGTCAAATATCCTACCAACAGAGCTAGTTTTTACTAAATTTAGCCCCTTTTGCTCCATCATCTTGAAATTTCTAAGCACCTTTTCATCAAAATTTACTAAAAATTTATGCCCCTCGTCCTCAAGCTGATACTTCAAAATAATAGAATAAGCGATGAGATAGATATTTTTTATGCTATTTTCGCCGCCAAATAAGCTAAATTCATCAAAATGATAAACTCTTTTGTAGCTTTTTTTATCCAGCCTAAAAACCTCGCCACCCCAAATTTTGCCGTCCTCCCCATATCCAGTGCCGTCAAAACAAAAGCCAAGATACTCTTTGTCTGGCAAATCATTTTCGAAGATCACACTTAGCAAATGCGCGTAGTGATGCTGTAGATGAACTAGCTCAAAGCCCTGCTCTTTTGCCCATTTTGTATTTAAAAAATTTGGATGCAGGTCGGCTATGACCTTGTCTATTTTTAGATCATAAGTCGTTTCAAAAAGGGTAAAAATGTCCTTAAACCTATCAAAAGTCGCCACGTTTTTTAGGTCGCCGATATATGGACTAACCATCAAAAGTCCGTCTTTGTAGATACAAAATGAGCTTTTTAGCTCCGCTCCAAGGGCTAAAAATGTCCCTTTTTGCTTGAAATTTGTATGGATGAAATTTGGATTTAGCCCACGGCTCGTCCTTGTAAAAACAACTTCATCACCAACGCAAAATGCGATACTATCGTCACTTGGCGAGTAAATTTCTCGGTCGTGATCAAGGTAAAAGTCTATGACGTCACCTAGTTTTTCTCTTAGCTCGCTCTCGTCTTTTATCACGACTTCGCCTGAGATGTTTGCGCTAGTTGCGATGATGTCGTGTTCTAAGTGGTCAAAAAGCAAAAGATGTATGCCACTAAATGCAAGCATAACGCCAAGCTTGTTTAAATTTGGAGCGACGCTTTTTGCGATATTTGAGCCATTTTTTGCTTCAAGCAAGACGATAGGCTTTAAATTTGAGCTTAAAAGTCCGACCTCTGCCTCTGAAATCTCAGCTATTTTTCTAGCGTTTTGTAAATTTTTACTCATCAGAGCAAAGGGCTTGCTTGGGCGATGTTTTCTAGCTCTTAGCTCGCAAACTGCTGCTTCATTTGTCGCGTCGCAAACCAGATGAAAGCCACCAAGCCCCTTAATGGCTAAAATTTTGCCCTCGTTTATGAGTCTAGCCGCCTCTTTGGCTGCTTCGTTCCCACTAGCTAAGACTTTGCCAAATTTATCTTTTAGATATAGCTTTGGTCCGCAGTTTGGGCAAGAGATCGGCTCTGCGTGGTAGCGGCGATTAAGCGGATCTTTATACTCGCTCTCACAAAATTCGCACATCTTAAACTCGTTCATCGTCGTATTTACCCTGTCATAAGGCAATGCTTTGATGATGGAAAATCTCGGTCCGCAGTTGGTGCAGTTTATAAATGGGTATTTGTAGCGTGGATTTGTAGGGTCATAAAACTCACGCAAGCAGTCATCACAAAGTGCGTAATCAGGCAAAATGGGCGCTTGTTTGGTAGCGCTTTTTGAAGCGACGATCTCAAGCTTTTCATAAATTTTATCTATCTTAATCTTCTTTAGCTCATCGATCCTAGCAAGGGCTGGCAGCTTCTCATATAGCTCTTTTTCAAAAGCCAAAAAGCTAGCCTCCTCTCCGCTAAAATTTAGCTTCACGCCCTCGTCATCGTTGTAAATTTCGCCAACAAACTTAAATTTGTCCGCCAAAGTATAGACAAAAGGTCTAAAACCAACGCCTTGAACTAAGCCTTTGATCTCATATCTAAAGCTTGATCTCAATGCCAAATCCGGGGTCAAAATTTGTTTTTATATTTGGGTTTAGGTGCTTTTTTATCAAGTTGCTAACTACCTTATTATAAAATAAATCCCCGCTTAAAGTAACATTTTTAATGTTAAATTTATCTCGTTTTTCATAGCTAAAATCGCTCAAAAAATGCGCCAAAGACTCGGTGCAACCAAAGCTGATATTCTTCTCTCCAGCGCCAGCAAGGATAAATGAAATGATACTTTTTACAAACTTAACCCCGTCTAAACCAAAGTCATCTTTCATTTTATAATCGATCCTAACGCCTTTTTGGCCGCTAAAATCGCTTGCCATAAGGAGTAAATTCTCCCCTGCTTTTTTAAAGTCACTGCTTAAGCCAAGCAAGCGTCCAGCTATGCAAAATAGTGAGAAAAAGCTAGCATTTGAGCTAAATTTACCACTTGGCAAGGCGCGCTCTTTGCTAAAGTTTTCAAGTAGTCTTTCGCCGCCCTCATCAGCCCTTATGAGCTCATAAATTTCTTCAAAGCTACTAAATTTTGGCAAAAATAGAAGCTGCGTTTTGCTTGATTTTGAAAGCAGGCAAATTTCATCATCGCTAAATTTGCTAAATTTAAGCCCCAAAGCCACTTCGCCAAAACTCTCAAGCCCAAATTCCTCATCTTTTGTGTAAAAAAACGGGCTTAAAAGTGCGCTGTTTTCAAGCAAAGCAAGCCTTGAAAGATCGCTTTTTTGCTCCTTTACAGCAACGCTTAGAAAGCTAAAGCCATCTTGATTTAGCTGCTCACAAAGGGCGTAAAGGAAAAGGTCATTTGGCGCCATCACGTCAAAAAATAGCGGTGCGCCCTCGTGGTTTTGCCTGTAAATGGCTGTCGTTTTTAGTGCCAAAAGTGGCTTTTCAAAACTAGCAAGCGCGATCTGCGCCCTATCATCGGCGATAAAAATTTTAGGTAGCTGCTTTAAATTTACAGGCATCAAGAAATTTGCATCAAAATTTACGCCAAGAGAAATTTCATATAAATTTTCATCTTGCTCTATGCAAACACTTTTGCCGTTTTTTAATAAATTTAGGCAGGTTTTTAGCTTTTCATTAAAATTACCAAGCGTTATCTCGCCATCAAATTTACTCAAAGAGAGCACGCCACTTTCATTTAAAATAGCCTTGCCGTTAGCCAAAAATGCCGCCGCTTGAGATGGGCTAAGCGTGCCAAATTTTATCTCTTTTAGCTCATTTGCTTCATCAAGCTCATCTGCCACATCAACCTCGCTATGCTTTATAAAAAGGCTATAAGGCAAAATGGCGCTAGCTCTGTCTGCTAGGGCGCTAAGCTCATTGGCAAAGCCACTTACTTTTAGGCAAATTTGATCATCTTTGCAGCTTATAGAGTGCTTAAGCTCCCCAGCTAATGAGCGTAAAAATGGCGCCAAAAAGGCTGGCTCTTTAAAGCAGTCAAATTTAAAAGCAAGTATCATTTTAAACCTTTTTTAGCGTAGTCATCGAGGGTATCATTTAGGGTGAAATTTGCCACCTTTTCGCACTTAAAATCAAGCTCTTTTAAGTGATCAAGCAGCGTTTTTTCTAGGATATTAGAAGCTTTTATCACTTCATCTGAGAGGCTAAAATTTGATGACTCTATGCGGCTAGGCACGATGCCTAGGATTTTGGTTGTCGGTCTATCGCCTGCCAGCTCCATTAGATGAAGGGTTTGAAGCATCTCGATCTCGTGAGCCGAGCCGTCCCAGCTGATAAAATTTGGTACGTTTAGAAAGTCAAAAAAATAAACATCGCCCACGCTTGCGCCATTTGCGCTAATGCAATCAACGACGATAAGATAGTCAAATTCGCTTATTATGTGAGTTAGAGCGAGGGCTAAAGTGCCCCCGTCCATTAGAGTAAGCTCGTTTTTAGAGCTTGTAAATTTATAGTTTTTAGCCATCAAATTTACAAAATGAACACCTATGCCCTCATCAGCAAACATAACGTTGCCAATGCCAAGAACCAGCACTCTCATCAGTGTTCTTTTACAAATTTATAGCCACTAACGATGGCGTCCATCGCTCCATTTTTGCCTTTAACGGCGTTAAATATCGCCATATAAACGTGAATAGGCACAAATATCATAATGATCCACATGCAAATTCTATGTATCGTTCTAACATTTGCTAGACCGCCCATAAGCTCTTCAAAGTATCTCGCTGGCTCGTAGATCGCTCCGCCAAGTCCATTGTGATAAACGTGAGCGTAAAGCACTAGGCCAGTTAGGCAGATGAGTGCCAAGATGACGTAAAAGAAAAAGTATGAGGCAAACTGCAATGGGTTATAAACACCCCTTAAATGCGGGTGTGGCCCCATAAAGATGTAGTACTTTATCTGCGCTATCCAAACTTTTGGACTTAAAAAGTCAAGCACGCTCATCCACTCTTTTTTGCTGTGTTTATCAAAGACAAATAGATAGAATTTAAAGATAAATACCGCTATTAGCACAAAGCCAGCGACCTGGTGCGCCAAACGCCACTTTGCTTGCATGAAATTTGTAGGCTCGCTCGTGATCTCAGGGCTCATAAAGACATAAGAGATGTAGTAGCCGCTCACAACCAAAAGCGTGATAGCTATAAATCTAATCCAGTGTGTCAGCCTAACGCCAATGGAGAATTCGTATTCGCTGATCCTGTCAGGATTTTTATGTGACATCTTTTCTCCTTACAAATTTGGATTTATCTTATAAGTACTCAAATCATTTCCCTTCGTATCCATAACATGCACGGCACACGCGATGCAAGGGTCGTAAGAGTGAATTTTTCGTATTATCTCAAGTGGTTTTGAAAGATCAGCGATCTTCATACCAACTAAGCACGCCTCGTAGCTTCCCATTTGACCTTTGGCATCTTTTGGAGAGGCGTTCCAAGTGCTTGGCACGACTGCTTGCCAGTTTGAGATGACGCCATCTTTTATGCGGCACCAGTGGCTAAGCGCGCCTCGTGGAGCGTTGCCTTTGAAGTGGCCTTTATACTCTTTGCTATTATCTATGACATATTTTGCGCAGGTCTCTTGATCTGTCTTTAAATTTTCGATTAAGGCATTAAATGCGTCCATTGTGTGCTCTGCGACCACTTTTGCTTCAAGCATACGAGCAGCGGTTCTACCTAGAGTTGAAAAGACTACGCTTAGTGGCAAGCCACTCTTTGCTAAAAACTCATCGACTACCTTTTTAACTCTCTCGTTGCCTTTAGCGTAGTTTATTACGATGCTTGCGATCGGTCCTACTTGCATAGGCATGCCATCATATCTTGGCGCTTTGATCCAGCTATATTTACCTTTTGTGTCAAAAAGCTTGCTATGAGCTAGTTTGCCCTCGCCGTCTATGCTCTCGCCATCGACAAGACCAGTATAGTTTGCCTCAGTTTCACCGTCATAAGGGTGAAGCGCTTTGTCGTTTTTATACCAAGCCCTTGTCGCCTCTTCTGTGATCTTCTCTTCGTCTATATCATAGACCTTGCCAAGATCGCCATTTAAGATGATGCCACCTTTAAATAGATGGTCATTTTTGCCGATCAAAAACTCATCGTAGCAGAATAAATTTGATACGCCAACATCGTTTAGAACGCTTGGCTCGTTTGCATAAGCCTTAGCAGCCATCAAAATGTCTGGATAGTAAGCTCTATCAACAAATTCTTTGATCTCAGCAAATTTGCTCATATATTCGCCCATTCTAGCTGGATCCATAAGGTCCATCACGCAGGTCACGCCACCAACTGTTAGGCTTTGTGGATGTGGGTTTTTCGCGCCAAAGATAGCCATCATCTGAGCTGCTGTTCTTTGGATTCTAAGGCACTCTAAGTAGTGAGAGAGGACGATTAAGTTTTGCTCTGGAGTAAATTTATATGTGCTATGTCCCCAGTATGCGTTGGCAAATGGTCCAAGGTTGCCCTTTTTAACAAAGGCTTCAACCCTCTCTTTTACCTCTTTTAGCTTATCTGCTCCCGTGGCAAATGGCGTGCTTGTGTATTTAAACGCCTCTTCGCTAGCTTTATGCACGTCTGCACTTAGTGCAGAGACGACGTCCGCCCAGTCCATGCCGTGGAGCTGATAAAAGTGCACGATGTGATCGTGAAGATATAAAGCTGCGTTCATGAGCGTTCTAGTTAGCTCTGCATTTAATGGAGGCTTGATGCCAAGGGCGTCCTCAACTGCTACTATGCCTGCTCGGTAGTGTGAGTATGTGCAAACGCCACAAATTCTTTGCATGAAAAAGCCAGCATCTCTTGGGTCTCTGTTTTTTACTATCTGCTCTAAGCCCCTCCAAAGAGTTGAGCCAGAGTAAGCCTCTTTTACAACGTTGTTTTCATCGACTACGACTTCTATCCTTAAGTGCCCTTCGATACGTGTTATAGGGTCTATTACTATTCTTTTTTCACTCATTTTTTCGCCTTATTCTTTATCTTTACTCATACAAGCTAGTGCAGCGTGAGCTGCTATACCAACACCAGCTAGAGCTAAAATTCCAATGCCTATTTTATCACTTACATTATCAGCGCCAAGCCCTAAAACAGTGTCAAATAGCCTATCGGCCATCGGCTCTTCAAACGGCCCCATCGTATCCCAGAAGTCTGGCTCCGAGCAGCCTATACAGCCGTGACCTGCCTGAACTGGCCATGATGTGTGCTGGTTAAATCTCTCGCGTGAGCAGTTATTAAATGTATATGGACCTTTACAGCCTACTTTGTATAAGCAGTAGCCATTTTTTGCGCCCTCGTCGCCAAAGCTTTGGACAAATTCGCCTGCATCAAAGTGTCCGCGTCTCTCACAAAGATCGTGAATTCTTAAGCCATAAGCCCATTTTGGTCTGTTATAAACATCAAGTGCAGGCAAAGTGCCAAATAGCAAGTAGTGAAGCACGTTGCCAACGATGTTTTTCTCGCTTGGAGGACAGCCTGGCACGTTTATGACTGGCTTATCAGTCACCTTTGAAAGACCGACTGAATTTGTTGGATTTGGCTTAGCTGCTTGGATACCGCCAAAGCTAGAACAGGTGCCAATGGCAAAGATAGCAGCCGCGTTAGCAGAGGCATTTACGGCGTGAGTTTTGCCGCTTGTGCCGTGAGGTCCGACTGTTAAAAAGTACTCAGTTGCTCCCGTTGGGACGCCACCCTCAACTAACAGGATATATCTGCCTTTATATTTTTCTATCGCATGCTCTAAATTTTCTTCAGCCTGCCATCCAGCAGCGGCCATGATAGTTTCGTGGTATTCAAGGCTTATGTAGTCAAATATAAGGCTATCTATGCTTGGAGCATCAGTTCTTAGCAAGCCCTCGCTACAGCCAGTGCATTCTGCCATGTGAAGCCATATCACTGGGAGCCTATCGCTTAGCTCAGCAGCGCGAGCAACCATCGGCGTCATCGCACTTGGCAATGCCATAAAGGCTGTCATCGCGCCAGCCCACTTCATAAAATCACGCCTAGTAAAGCCCTTATCTTTTAAAAGCTGCGCAATACTAGTGTCATTTTTCATCTTAGGCAATGCACTAAGTTCGCTTAAGCGTCTATTTATCTTTTGACGCAAGTCATTATTCATATAAGCTCCTTCATTTGAAATTTGTTTATTTTGTATCTTATCTTTTTTAAAAAAGACAAATATTATTTTATTATATTAATAATTATATTTAAATAAATTTTAAAATAAAATTTTAAATGCCTTGATATCAATAATCATAAAATATGCTAAAAAATAATATTTTGTGAGAATTTATCCTATTTTGAGAAATAATATGGCAAAAATTCTATTTTTCTGAAAGTAAATATCAATTAAATTTTTAATAATTTTTAAAAAATATAATTTAGTATATTTAAGAAGAAAGAGCTTTGAAGTATAAATTTTTAAAAGCCTAAATGGGTTAAATTTAGGCTTTTAAATTTGCATTAAAATGGCCAGATAGCCTCCATAAGTCTTGTGCCCCAAGGTTTTTTAGTTGATTTGTCTAGCTCGCCCTCAGTTTTATACAAAATTTTGGCGTCAGCTATGTATTTTGAGTCGATTTCGTTGTTTTGTGAGATGTCGTAAGGTCTGATGACGCCACTTACTTGCATGATCTGCTTTTCGCCGTTTATTAGTAGCTCGCGACTGCCTTCGATGAAGTAGTTGCCGTTATTTAGGATCTTTATGATCCTAGCTGAGATGGTCGCAGTAAATTTCTCGCTTCTGTTGCTCGTACCACTACCTGTAAATTTATTGCCGCCACCTGCTTTAAAGCCGATGTCGCCGTATTTGTTTAGATTATCAGCCACGGTTGAGAGTGGTGCAGCCCCAGCTGTAAAAACGCCGCCGCCAAGCGAAATGGTGCTATCTTTGTTGGTGCTTTTGCTGCCACTTGAAATTTGACTTGCATTTTCAGAGATGACGATGGTTACGATATCATTTACATTCATCGCCTTTCTATCTGAAAATAGCGGGTTGTCGCCCTTACCAAAGAGACTGCCAGCGTTGCTTTGACCGCTACCACTATCTTTTGAAGGGAGTTGCTCGACATAAACTGGAGGTTTCATATTGATGTGAGGATCTGCACTTGGGGTGCAACCTGTGTAAAAAATGCCCGCAAATGTGACGAGCCAAATCTTTTTATAGTTCATAAAATGCCTTAAAATAAGTATCTTTGTGCTAAGATTAAGCAATTTAAGTTCCCAAAAAGGTCACAAATGAAAAGTTGTTACATTTTTTCAGACAAAAATCTAGCATATTTGCAGGAAATTATAGCTACAAAATTCAAAAAAGTTGAGATCTTTAAGATAACTCCAGACGAAAATGACAAAAAAAATCTAATAAATTTAAATGAAAAGGAGTTTTTTTTAAAATTTATAGATAAATTTGAAGAGTTAAAGGCCAAGAGCGACTTCGTCATAGTCGTTGGCTGTGAGGGCTTTAGCCTCTTTGGCAAGAGCGAACTAAATTTAAAGCTAGCTAGGAATTTAAACGCTCCAGTCTTTGATGAAAACGCAAACGAGCTAAAGGCGCTAAATTTAAACTCAAAGCTTCTAATAACTGATAAATTTGATGAAATTTTGAACTATGAGCACGAGATCATCACGCCATTTAAATTTCAAAGCTTGCTTCTAAAAAGAGCCAAAGCGGCAAACAAAACAGTCGTTTTGCCTGAAAGTGATGATGAGAGAATTTTAAAAGCAGCTCACATCGTGCTAGAAAAAGGTGCGGCAAATATCATCTTGCTAGGACTTGAGAGCGAAATTTCAAAAAAGGCAGCC
>CAUUZE010000034.1:0-15595 GCA_963549665.1 Campylobacter concisus
GCCAAATTTTAGTAGTCAATTCTTGCGAGTGAATGGAGTTTTAAAATTTGCAAAACAATCTAATCAAATTTAAATGTTTGCTTCTTTGTTAAGGGGGAAGAGGCTTGAATTACGAAGTCGCTCCCTTCCCCCCCCCCTTAACAATCCCCTAACCCCTACGACGTTATAGGTAGCATGCCTCAGTGCTTCGCACTACATGCGTTTAAAAGCTCTGGTAAATTTGATATGTTCGCTTGTAAAACTTAAAATTTAAGAAAGACTTTTAAATTTCTAGCTATTTATGCTTTGCTTCGTGCTCTAGTAGCCAAATTTTAGTTGGCAGGCCTTTGCCGCCTGAGTAGCCACCAAGTCCGCTGTGAGAGAGCACTCTGTGGCAAGGAACGATGATGGGCAGTGGGTTTTTGGCATTTGCTGAGCCTGCGGCTCGGTAAGCGTTTTTATGACCTGCAGCAAGTGCAAGAGCTGCGTATGTGGTCGTTTCACCGTATGGCACTTTTTGCAAATTTTCATAAATTTTGGCTCTAAATTTTGTTGTTTTTATATCAAGTCTAACGCTAAATTTTTTAAGATCGCCTTTAAAATAAGCCTCCAGCTCATCCAAGCAAAGCTTTAAATTTTCATCTTTTACTGCTACTTTTTCAAATTTATCTACAAAATTTATCTCACAAATTCCATTTTCACTAGCAACGATCTCTAAAATTCCAATGGGCGATTTTAGGTAGGCTTTTGACACATTTGCTCCTTGAAATTTGAAATTTTGGGCAAATTTTACTTTAGATTGTTTTGCTTTTTGATAAAATGCAAGCAAAATCAGCGATTTTGGACTAAAACTGGCAAAATCACAAAGGAAATTTATGAGCTTTTTTACCGACTACGAAAAACACGTGAGTGAGCGAGAAAAAGAGGGCGTGCCACCGCTTGCGCTAAATGCCAAGCAAACAAGCGAAATTTGCGAGCTAATGAGACTTGCTGGCAACTCTAGTGGCGATGAAAAGGCGCAAAACGAGCTAAAATTTCTTATAAATTTGCTCACTAATCGCGTAAATCCAGGTGTTGATGATGCAGCAAAGATAAAGGCGGAATTTCTTGGCGAGGTGATAGAAGGGCTTAAGATAGACAGTCTTGACGCAGTTCGTGCCATTAAAATTTTAGGCAAGATGCTTGGCGGATATAATGTAGAAATTTTGGTGCGAGCGCTAAAAAATAGCGATGAAACTATCGCGCAAGCTGCGGCCAATGAGCTAAAAAATATCATTTTGGTGCATGAGCATTTTGACGAGATCGCAAAGCTAGCAAATAGCAATAAATTTGCAAAAGAGGTGCTTCTTTCTTGGGCAAATGCTGAGTGGTTTAGGCATAAAAAGCCACTTGATGAGTGCATAAATGCAGTGGTTTTTAAGGTGCCTGGCGAGACAAATACAGATGATCTAAGCCCTGCAAGCGAGGCCTATACAAGGGCTGATATACCGCTTCACGCAAAGGCGATGCTGGTTAAAAAGATGCCTGAGGGCTTAGAAGTCCTAAAAGAGCTAAAAAGCCTTGGCAAGAGCGTGGCATACGTTGGCGACGTGGTTGGCACTGGTAGCAGCAGAAAGAGCGGTATAAACTCTATCCAGTGGCACCTTGGCGATGAGATAGAGGGCGTGCCAAACAAAAAAACTGGTGGCATCGTGATCGGCACGACCATAGCTCCGATATTTTTTAACACCGCCGAAGATAGCGGCGCACTGCCGATAGTTGCAAACGTAAATGAGCTAGAAATGGGCGATGAGATAGAGATTTATCCATTTAAGGGCGAAATTTATAAGCTTGCAGGCAACGAAAAAAAGCTCGTGGCAAATTTTAAACTTAGCCCAAACACCCTAAGTGACGAGATAAGAGCAGGTGGCAGGATACCTTTGATGATAGGTAGGCAAGTGACCAAAAAGGCTAGAGAGGCCTTGGGGCTTGGCGAAGAGCAAATTTTCATAAAGCCAGATCAGCCAAAAGAGCTAGGTGGTGGCTATACGCTGGCTCAAAAGATGGTCGGCAAGGCTTGTGGCAAGGCTGGCGTGAGAGCTGGGGCATACGTGGAGCCTGAAATTTTGACCGTTGGCTCGCAAGACACCACTGGGCCCATGACTAGAGATGAGATAAAAGAGCTTGCTAGCCTTAGTTTTGGAGCGGATTTTGTCTTGCAAAGCTTTTGCCACACGGCTGCTTATCCAAAGCCAAGTGACCTTTTGATGCATGAGAGCTTGCCTAAATTTATAAATTTGCGTGGCGGAGTTAGCCTAAAGCCAGGTGATGGCGTCATCCACTCGTGGCTAAACCGCATGGTCTTGCCTGACACGGTTGGCACTGGCGGCGATAGTCACACGAGATTTCCTATTGGCATTAGCTTTCCAGCAGGCAGCGGTCTAGTGGCGTTTGCAGCGGTGCTTGGTATGATGCCACTAAATATGCCAGAGTCAGTTTTGATCAAATTTAAAGGCGAGCTAAAAGAGGGCGTGACGCTTCGTGATCTTGTCAATGCGATACCTTATTTTGCTATCAAAAAAGGGCTTTTAAGCGTTGAGAAGAAGAATAAAAAGAACATTTTTGCGGGCAAAATTTTAGAGATAGAAGGGCTAGAGAGCTTAAAAGTAGAGCAGGCGTTTGAGCTAAGTGACGCTTCGGCTGAGCGTTCGGCGGCAGCTTGCGTGGTAAATTTAAGCGTTGATAGTGTCGTGGAGTACGTTCGATCAAACGTTGCGCTAATTGAAGCTATGATAAAAGCAGGATATGAGAGCCATGAAACGCTTGCCAGGCGAAAAGAAAAAATGCAAAAATGGCTAGAAAACCCAACTCTTTTAAGAGCCGACAAGGAAGCAAGCTACGCTGAAATTTTAGAGATTGATTTATCTAAGATAGATGAGCCGATTTTGGCCTGTCCAAACGACCCAGACGACGTGGCAACATTAAGTGAAATTTTAGCTGATAGCAAAAGAGCACACGATATCGATGAGGTCTTTGTAGGTAGCTGTATGACAAATATCGGGCATTACAGGGCGCTTGCTAGGATATTAGAGCGTGAGAGCAAGCTTACAACTAGGCTTTGGATCGCGCCGCCAACTAAGATGGATAAAAAGACGCTTGAAGATGAGGGCGTTTATGAGATATTTAGGAGGCTGGAGGCTAGGACAGAGGTGCCAGGCTGCTCGCTTTGCATGGGCAATCAAGCAAGAGTTAATGACAATGCCGTTGTTTTTTCGACCTCGACAAGAAATTTTGACAACAGAATGGGCATGGGCGCAAAGGTCTATCTAGGAAGTGCTGAGCTAGCCGCTGTATGCGCGCTGCTAGGGCGTTTGCCAAGCGTTAGCGAGTATAAAAAAATAGTAAGAGATAGTCTTAGTTTAAACAAAGATCAAATTTATAAATACCTAAATTTTAATGAAATAAGCGAGTTTAGTATATAAATTTGTTACAATATCGCGAAATTTTAAGGAGCTTTGATGAAAAAAGTAGCTTTTTTTCTCTTTTTTAGCAGTTTTCTTTTTGTAAATTTACACGCATTAGAGTGCAGTGACCTTGCTAAAAAAGAGAGCTTTAAAACTACTCCAAAAGAGCTTGCTTACGTGAATGAGGGGCTATTTTACTGTGATGGCTCACTTTTAAATTTAAAAGAGGTAAAAGAGCTTTTTGACGCGAGTGTGGCTGTGAGGAGCGAGTCTCAAAGCTGCGTTGGCGAGGGCGTTTATAGAGAAAATTTAAATAAATTTAGATGGATCTTGCTAAAGGCTTCATTTGCCCCTGAAATCTATCAAAAAGAGCTTGAAAAGCCAGAGGTGGCTGAAGCTCAAAAAGATGCTCAGATGGAGTATTTTAGGTACTGGGCGAACGAGGGCTTGTTTAACTTTTTAAAATATAAAAAATTCAGCGAAGCTTATAAAAACGCTCAAACTCCGCTGGTTAAATTTTATGAAGGCCTTGGTCTTGATAGTGCAAGTGCCGCATACTACGCAACTAGCGTGGTAAATGAGTTTTTAAGCTTTAGTGTGGGCAAAAAGGTAAATAAGGCAAAAACTCTAACTTCTGAGCAAAAGATGATGGCTCAAAAGCTAAGTCAAGACGAGCTTGCAAATTTACTCTACTCAAAAAATTTCACCACCGCTGAGCTTACAAATTTACTTGATATCGCACTGCTAAATGACAAAAGTAGCGACATGATAGAAGAGATCATAAGGCGCGGGGCTGACGTAAATTTAGGCGATGAGACGCCGCTATTTTTTGCTCTTAAAAATTTAGAAAATGTAAAAATTTTGCTTAAAAATAGAGCCGATGTAAATCACAAAAATTTCTTTGGCAAAAGTGCGCTTTTTTATGCTGTGCAGTTTGAGGATGCGCCTCTTTGCGAGCTTTTGCTAAAGAGTGGGGCCAATGCAAACGAGAGTTACATCGACGAGCAGTCTAAGATGAATATGATAAATTTAGGCATGATGCAAGTAGAAGATACGTGCGGCCTAGAGCATACAAACAGAAGCGTTTTCATGCATGCAGCAGCTCACGCGACGCCTGAAATTTTAAAGCTTTTGATAGATAATGGTGCTGATATGAACGCCACTGATGATGCGGGATTTAACGCGCTTGATTATGCGATTAAAGATAAAAACGAAAAAAATATTAAATTTTTAGAAGAGCTTGGTTTAAAGCCAAATTTTAATTAGGAAGAGATATGAAAAAGACAGCTTTTGTGACAGGCGCGACATCTGGCTTTGGCGAGGCGATCACTAGAAGACTCTCAAAAGAGGGCTACAAGATAGTAGCTCTTGCAAGACGCGAAGATAGGCTAAAAAAGCTAGCTAGCGAGCTTGGCGATACGCACATCATCGTAGCTGACATACGTGATAAAAAGGCTGTTTTTGACGCAGTTGATAGCTTGCCTGATAAATTTAAAGACATCGAAGTGCTTGTAAATAACGCTGGGCTTGCCTTGGGACAAGAAAAGACGATAGACGCAAAGGTAGAGGACTTTGAGACGATGATAGATACAAATGTAAAGGGTCTTATCTACTCTACAAAGGCCGTTTTGCCACTACTTTACAAGCAAGAAAAGGGCTATATCTTTAATCTTGGCTCAACAGCTGGCTCGTGGCCATATCCTGGCAGTAACGTTTATGGCGCTACAAAGGCCTTTGTAAAACAGTTTAGTCTAAATTTAAGAAACGATCTAGTTGGTACAAATATCAGAGTGACAAACATCGAGCCAGGTCTTTGTAAGACTGAATTTAGCGAAGTTAGATTTAAGGGAGATAAGGCAAAGGCTGATAGCATCTATGAGCATACAAATTTTATCACAGCTGAGGATATTGCGACCATTTTGCTTAACTGCCTAAATATGCCTGGGAGTGTAAATATAAACAGGGTCGAAGTCATGGCAAATACGCAGACTTGGGCTGGGCTTGCGATAGAAAAATTTTAAGGAGTTTATGTGAGACAAATTTTATTGTTACTATTTTTTAGTGCCGTACTTTTTGGAGTTGATCCAGAAGTCGCCAAAAGAAACGCACAAATTTACGGCGTTTTCACGCTTATACCGCCAGTTGTGGCCATAGCGCTTGCTTTTATCACAAAAGACGTTATATTGTCGCTATTTATCGGTGTTTTTAGCGGAACTTTTCTTATAAATATCGTTAATGAAAATGTCTTTATGGGCATCATCAAAGGCTTTACAGGCATCGTTTCAAGAGTGGTTGAGTCGATGGCTGATAGCACCGATGCTGGCATCTTGCTTCAAGTGCTTTGTATAGGCGGCGTGGTCGCACTTATCACAAAGATGGGCGGCACAAAAGCGGTTGCTCTTTGGCTTAGCAAAAAGGCAAAAACTGGCGTTTCAGCTCAAATTTCAACTTGGCTTATGGGTATCTTTGTATTTTTCGATGACTACGCAAACGCCCTAATCGTCGGCCCTATCATGAGACCAATAAGCGATAAATTTAAAATAAGCCGCGAAAAGCTAGCCTTCATCATCGACGCTACTGCAGCACCAATCGCTGGTATAGCTATCATCTCTACATGGGTCGGACTTGAGGTTTCGCTCATCGAAAAGGGCTACGAGCTTATCGGCGAGACTGGCATAAACGCTTATTCTATATTTATCGAGACCATTCCATATAGATTTTACAACCTCTTTATCTTGTTTTTCATCGTCTGCACAGCCTTGATGCAACGCGAGTATGGCCCTATGCTAGCAGCTGAAAGACGCGCTAGAAGAGGCGAGCTTCACTCAGGCAAAACTCAAATTCAAGACCTTGAAGACAAGACTCTTGAGCCAAAAGAGGGGGTAAAACTAAGCGCTTCAAATGCGATAGTGCCGCTTCTTGTACTAGTTATCGGCGCATTTACTAGCTTTTATTTTAGCGGTCTTGCTGCACTTGAGGGCGATACTCTTAAAAATGCACTTGCAAATCCGCTTTCATTTTCAACATTTAAAGATACCTTTGGTGCAGCTGACTCTGCTACATCGCTATTTCAAGCAGCGCTACTTGCTAGTATAGTGGCTATCACGATGGGTGTTTGGCGTAAAATTTTTGATGTAAAAGAGGCTATTAGCACATGGGTAAAGGGCTGGAAAACTATGATCATTACGGTCGTCATCTTGCTTCTTGCTTGGAGCCTTAGCGCGGTTATCAAAGAGCTTGGCACTTCAAGATATTTGGTTGATTTGCTAAGTGATTCAACGCCTAAATTTATCTTGCCAGTGGCTGTTTTCATCCTTGGCTCATTTATCAGCTTCTCAACTGGCACCAGCTACGGCACAATGGGCATTTTGATGCCTCTTGCTATCCCGCTAGCTTATGCAGTGGGCAAAAACTACGGCTTAGATGGCGATGCGATGCACGCTTATATGATCGTAAATATCTCAAGCGTTCTAACTGGCGCTATCTTTGGTGATCACTGCTCGCCGATATCAGACACTACGATACTTTCATCAATGGGCGCAGGATGTAGCCACATCGATCACGTCTCAACGCAGATGATCTACGCGCTTAGTGTTTGTGCGGTTTGTGTGCTTGTTGGCTACTTGCCGGTCGCACTTGGTCTTAGCGTTTGGATCGCACTTCCTTGCGGATTTTTAGCGATCTGGGCTTTGGTTAGATTTGTCGGTAAAAAAGTCGAAGAGAAAGCGGCATAAATTTGGACTGCAAATACCTAAAAGAGTGCGGATCATGCACTCTTTTTACCCCTTATAGTGAGCAAATTTCATTTAAAACTGATCTTATCAAGCAAAATTTCTCCCACTTTTACGAGGGTAAATTTGATCTTTTTAGCTCAAGCCCAAAGCACTACCGCACGAGGGCTGAGTTTGGCATCTGGCACGAGGGTAGCAAGCTTAGCTATACGATGCACGCAAGCGAAAAAGGCAAAAAGGTATTCATAGATGAGTGCCCAAAGGTTTGCGAGCAAATTTCACATCTCATGCCAAGGCTACTTGAGAGCTTGCAAGATGATGAAATTTTACGCACAAAGCTCTTTGGAGTGGAGTTTATCGCCTGTAAAAGCGGCACCTTAGTCACGCTTCTTTATCACAAAAAGCTTGATAGTGAGTTTGAAGCGGCGATGAAAATTCTAGCTGGCAAGCTTGATGTGATGATCCTAGCTAGATCTCGCGGTCAAAAACTGCTAAGTAGCGAGCTAAATTTAGTTGATGAGCTAAATGTTGATGGGCAAATTTATAAATTTAGCCTAAGTGAAAATGCCTTTATCCAGCCAAATAAAGCGGTAAATGAGAAGATGATAGCTTGGGCAAAAGAGTGCGTTGAGGGTGGCGCTGACCTACTTGAGCTCTACTGCGGACATGGAAATTTTACCATCCCGCTTTCGTTTAAATTTAAAAACGTCCTTGCCACTGAAATTTCAAAAAGCTCTATCGCAAATGCCCTTAAAAACTGCGAGCTAAATGGGGCAGAAAATATCAAATTTTTACGCATGGACGCTGATGAGCTGATGAGCGCATTTGCTGGCGTTAGGGAGTTTAATAGGCTAAAAGAGATAAATTTAAGCGACTTTAACTTCTCGCACGTCCTTGTCGATCCACCTCGCGCAGGACTAAGTGAAAGCGTCATAAATTTCATTAGAAATTTCAAAAACATCATCTACATCTCGTGCAACCCAGAGACGCTAAAAGAAAATTTAAATGAGCTTACTAAAAGCCATAAAGTGATAAAATTTGCCATTTTTGATCAGTTTGCAAACACTCATCACATCGAGTGCGGCGTATTGCTTATTAATGATTAAGTTTTCTATTCTATTGAGGTTGTACTATGAATGATTATATTGAAATTACAGGTGTTTCGGAGAATAATCTGAAGCATTTTAATATAAAAATCCCAAAAGGTAAGTTGGTTGTATTAGCAGGTGTTTCAGGATCAGGGAAAAGCTCACTTGCCTTTGATACAATTGCGGTGGAAAGCTCAAGACAGTGGCAGGCGGGTTATTCTTATTATCTCAGGAACAAAATGCCGAATTATGAGCGTCCGGCATTTGAAACAATTGAAGGTCTGACGCCTGTCATAATTGTTGACCAGAAACCTATGGGAACTAATTCAAGGTCATCGGTTGGGACCGCAGTCGATGTAGCACCACTACTTAGGTTGTTGTTTTCACGTGTTGGAAATCCGAGTGCTGGTGGTTCGATGGCCTATTCCTTTAACCATCCTCATGGGATGTGTCCAGATTGCACTGGTTTGGGGAAAAGATTGACCTTGATTGAGGATAGATTATTTAATCTAGAAGGAACACTTAGTGATAGAGGTCTTACTTTCAGCCAATTTGCTGCTGGATGGCAGAATGTACTGTATACGCAGCATTCAAAGCTTGATTCAGATAAGAAATTGAAAAATTTTACGGATGAAGAATGGAATCTGTTAAAGTATGGTGAGGACAATAATGAAGTAATCACCATGATTGGAAATGGTACCGGCGGAACTTATAAGGTGGATTATGAAGGGGTTGTCCCACGGTTTAAAAGGCTCTATATAAACCGTGACATATCCAAGCTGAAGAAGGGATTGCAACAGGAGATTTCGAAGTATATAGTAGATGGGCCTTGTCCAACTTGTGGGGGGACTGGTCTGAACCCTGCAGCTCTTGCTTCAAAGATTAACGGTTATAACATTGCAGATATGCAGGATATCCAAGTAAGTGAGCTGATTGGTGTGCTGAAAACAATTGACAACCCGGTCGGAAAATCTATATCCAGACAGATTATTGAAACCCTGCAGCGTATGATAGATGTAGGTATAGGTTATCTGACACTTGGGAGACGGACAGATACGCTCTCAGGTGGTGAAGTTCAGCGTCTGAAGATTGTCCGTCATCTAGGGAGTAGTCTGTCCAATATTACTTATATCTTTGATGAACCGACTGCAGGGTTACATCCCGCGGACGCGGATCGGATTGCAAAACTGCTCCTAAGTCTTCGAGATAAGCATAATACGGTACTTGTTGTGGAGCATAGCCGTGATATTATCCGGTTGGCGGATGAAATTATCGAGCTTGGTCCGCTTGCTGGCGTGAATGGCGGTCAAATTGTTTTCCAAGGTGGAGTGGAGGATCTTGAAAAGACAGATACGATCACTGCTAAGGCGATGCGTCAGAAAATCAAACTAAATACAACACCAAAAGAGTGGATAGAGAGCCTACATATCGAACATGCCAAACTTCACAATTTGAAAAATGTTAGCATAGATATTCCGATGGGAGTTATTACGGCAGTATGTGGTGTGGCTGGCTCAGGAAAGTCTAGTCTGATTCGATGTGAACTTACCGAGAAGTATCCTGAGGCTGTCGTAATCGATCAGAAACCAATTGGTATCTCTTCACGTTCAACACCTGCGACCTATTCTGGTATTGGCGATATGATTCGCAAAAAATTTGCAGAGGTAAATGATATTGGTATGGAATGGTTCAGTTTCAATTCAAAGGGGGCCTGCACTGTGTGTGGAGGACGAGGCGTTATTAAACCGGAAATTGCATTTGCAGATCCGGTAGAAATCGTCTGTGAAGAATGTGGAGGGAAACGATTTAATCCAACGGCCCTTAGCTACTGCTATAATGGGAAAAATATTGAACAAGTCATGTCATTGACCGTAAATCAGGCTGTGGAATTCTTTGATGACCCGGAAATTAGCAAAAAACTGAAAGGCCTTCGAGATGTAGGCCTTGGCTATATGACGCTGGGACAGTCAACAAACAGTATGTCTGGCGGAGAAAACCAACGGCTGAAACTGGCAAGCGAACTCAATAAAAAAGGGAATATCTATATTTTGGATGAGCCTTCAACAGGTCTTCATTATAAGGATATTGAGAATCTAATGCAGGTTCTTCGAAAGATGGCTGACAGAGGAAATACAGTAATTATCGTTGAACATCGCCTGGAAATGATTGCGGAGGCAGACTGGATTATTGAGATGGGGCCTCGTGGAGGAAGTGAAGGTGGGCAAGTGATTTTCACCGGTGTTCCAGAAGATCTGATAAAATGCCAGTCATCTCTCACTGCAAGATATTTCATGAGGCAGATGTAAAATGTATGAAAAACCAATTTTTTTAATAAATAAAAAGCTAAGTTTATATTACTATCCTGAATAATTCAATTTTTGTGGAGTGGATATGTTTCTAAGAATAGATATTTAGGTAATTAAGGGGTTGATTTATTTCAACGAACTGAAGAATAAGTAAAATGCGACCTTGTAACTCATGGTTTAGACTCGTGTCACATCGAGTGCGGCGTATTACTAAGGGCAAAAGAATAATTTAAAAAAGGAAAGTTGAAAATGGTTTCATTAAACAAAATAATCCAAGCAAAGATAACGATCGGTCACTTTGTAAATAAAACTCCGTTTGCGCTAAGTGCAAAACTTAGCAAAATTTTAGGCGCAAATGTCTATTTGAAAGAAGAAAATTTACAGCGAACTGGAGCTTACAAGATAAGGGGCGCTTACAATAAAATAGCTAGCCTAAGCGAGGAGGAGCGAAAACGTGGCGTCGTGGCTGCAAGCGCTGGTAATCACGCTCAAGGCGTGGCGATAAGTGCAAAAGAATTTGGCGTGCATGCTTGCATCGTAATGCCAGAATCAACCCCGCTTCTAAAGGTAGCTGGCACAAAGGATCTTGGTGCTGAAGTGATCTTAAAAGGTGATAACTTTGATGAGGCGTATGAATTTGCAGTAAATTACGCCAAAGAAAAAGATATGACCTTTGTTCATCCATTTAACGATGAGTACGTCATGGCAGGGCAGGGCACTGTGGGTCTTGAGATGCTTGATGAGATAAGCGACCTTGATATGGTTGTAGTGCCAGTTGGCGGCGGCGGTTTAGCTAGCGGTGTGGCAAGCTGTATAAAACAAGTAAATCCAAAAACCAAGGTCGTTTGTGTCGGCGCAAAGGGTGCTCCAGCGATGTTTAATAGCTACAGCGCTAAAAAGAGCATAAACTCAAAGTCAGTTCGCACTATAGCTGATGGCATCGCTGTGCGTGATGCGAGTGAGATAACGCTTAAAAATATCGTTGAGTGCGTGGATGAGTTCGTGCAGGTTGATGACGAGGAGATCGCAACTGCGATTTTGTTCTTACTAGAGACGCAAAAGATCGTAGTTGAAGGAGCTGGCGCAGCTGGTGTGGCAGCACTTATGCATGATAAGATCAAATTTAAAAAAGGTGCAAAGATAGGTGTGGTGTTAAGTGGTGGAAATATCGATGTTCAGGTGCTTTCTATCATCATCGAAAAGGGTCTTATCAAGTCTCACCGCAAGATGACACTACAAATTACACTTGTAGATAAGCCAGGAGCGCTCATGAGCCTAACTGATAGTCTAAAATCAGCAAATGCAAACATCGTAAAGATCGACTACGACCGCTTCTCTACTAAGCTTGACTACGGCGATGCAAGCATCACTATCACGCTTGAGACAAAGGGTCTTGAGCATCAAGAAAAGATCAAAGATACGCTTAATAAAAACGGCTTTTCTTTCACTCAACTCTTCTAAATTCAAAAGCTCGCTACCTTTTAAAGTAGCGAGCATTTAACTAACTAAAACAATATCTCAAATTTAGCATTTACGCTGTTTGATCTTACATCTTTAGCAAAAGCTCCAGTGTAAGAAAGGCCTAAATTTACATTTTTATAGACATTTGCTTTTATGCCAAGGCTAGCTGTGCCAAGGTTTTTAACCTCTTTGCCCTCTAGCTCTAGATATCCAGCATTTGCGACATTTACACCGATAGTTGGTTTTGTGTCGCCAACTAGTCTGTTGTATGCTAGATCAGCTTCAAATTTCATCTTAGTGCTACCTAGGCTAAATGGTACGCTAGGGTTTAGACCAAGGCTAAAAATGCCTAAATTTCTAGTTTTTTCATCAACATCTATTTTGAAAATTCCTACATTTTGGCTTGTGCTATCGGTTTTCATGCGTAGATAGCTTGCGCCCACATAAGGATTTAGCGAGAAATTTTCTGTATTAAAGCTAGTTAGGGCTAAATTTGCATAAGCATTAAGCGCTTTTTCTTTGCTTTTTATATGATCGTTTGAGTAAAAGCTTGCGATTGTTGCACCATTTTGAGTTTTGCGCTTAGCATCTGTGTATAGGACGCCAAGGTCTAATTTAGTGTTAGCGATCTCGCTTTTGCCGTAGATACCGATGCTTTTGCCTTTTGTCTTATAGGCATCATCGCCGTCTTCTTTTACTTTTTCTGTGCTAGCACCAAGAACACCGCCAAGTACAAATGCGTCATTTACACTGCCGTCAAATCCAAAAAGCTGTGTCATAGAGTTTGCTTTTATGTCATTAAATTTCATAGCGTCAAACATGGTATTTGACCAAAATTTCATACCATTTGAGTCGCTTGCTCTTATGCCAAATGGGTCAGATTCGTGGTTGATGACTGCATTTTTTAGCATGATGCTTTCTAGTAAAAATGCATTGTGCTGAGCTAAATTTGCCTCATTTGCAAATGTTTTTAGAGTTTGTTTTGCCTCTTTTGGTGTAGTGTAGATGAAGTGTCTATAAAGATCGCTTGTGATAACTGCTGGCCTGCTTCTAAATGGCGAAGGAAGTAGCGCTGGCTGGCTTGCTGTGCTTTCTATGAGCTGTGCAACTTTCTTTTGGTTGTCATTAGCTGCGATGCTTGTCATTGTATTTTTTGATTTTTTAAGAGTAAGCTCTAGCTTGTTGTCGCTATAGTTTTTGCCAAGATCAAAAAACGCATACTCTCTTGAAAGGGTATCTTCATAGCCTTTGAAATTTCCAGTTGCAGTAAATGTCTTTGATTTTGTGCTGTCGTTATAGAGCCTTTGCATGATCTCTAAGTTTGGCTCACTTATGTTTATAAATGAGTTTTTCTCAAAATTTAGATCTAAATTTGAAGCGCCGTTTGAGACGATATAGCTACCGCCTGATTTGATAGTGGCTTTTACTACGTCATTTGAGCTTTTTTTGGTCACTTCTCCTAAAGATAGTTGCAAGGTAAATTTATTTCTACTAACCTTTGGCACGCTCATTTGTCTTACAATTTCTAGTGCGCCGCCATTTTCTACTATCACGTCGCTTGATTTTAGAGATTGATTAAGAGCTGTGATCTTGCCACCTTTTATTATGGTCTTGCCAGTGTAAGAGTTGTCTCCTGCTAGGCTTAGTGTGCCTTGACCTCTTTTTATAAGAGTACCTTCGTAGCCCTCACTTGCCCTTAGTTCTCTTGCTCTTTCTCTAGCGTTACCTATCTCAAGTTCGGCTTTTTGCTCTGGTGCTAAATTTGCTATTTTCTCTAACTCAGCCTTGCGCTCGGTCCAAATTTTAGCCTCTGCATCATCTTCTGTTTTTCTAAATTTGATAGCCACATCGCTTATGTTATTTGAGTAGATATCATCGCTATTTAAATTTACATCAAACACTCCTAGAAGCTGACCTGGTCCAAACATCGCCTTATATAGATCCACTACGCCCCAGCCCCAGCGCTCATCAGGTACTCCAAGCGCAGCACTAAAGCCTGAAATTTTTCTAGTATCGGCTGGCTCTTTGAAGTCATCATGAATTTGCCTTGCAGTAGTTAGTAGCACCTCTCTTATCTGAGCATTATTCATATATGGGTATCTTTGCATGATGACACCAAGTGCGCCAGTGACGTGTGGAGCTGCCATTGATGTGCCGCCTTTTGTGCCGTAGTCTGCTTTGCCAGTTGTTAGATCAACGACGGTTGAGTATATAGGTTTTGCAGGTGCTGCCACGCTCCACCATTTTGAGTGACCAGGTGTGTTGTAGCGCTGCGTGTCGCCCTCTAGCTGACCAGTGACGTTTAGCCAGTACTTCTCAGCATCAGGTCTAAAGTAAGGAAGCATCGCTCTTGTATATGACTCTTTCATCCCGTCTCTGTTGCCAGCAGTAAAAATTTGGATGACGCCATATCTTGTAGCGACCTCATAGGCTGCATCTAAGAAATTTTTGCCATTTACTACAAATGGATAGTAGCTTTTATATGCAGCATCAAGATCTTTGATATCTAGGTTATTGCCGCCATCATACCCAGTAGCACCTTCGTAGGCTTTGTAAAATTTACGGTTTGAGCCCCAGCTGTTATTTATCGCTCTAGCTCCACTCTTTGCTAGCCCTTCGTAAGAATTTAAAAAGAAGTTGTAGTCTTGATTTGGACCATATGTCATGCCGTCAGTGCCGCCGGTATTGCCCATTATAAGTCTTGCATCAAATGCTACGCCGTGCATGCCCACACCATCTCTTGACGCAGCTATCGTGCCAGCTACGTGAGTGCCGTGAGAGTCGTTTACTCCAGCTATCCAGTCACCATCTATGCTAAATTTTTCACCTTTTTTAAAGTCACCAAAGTCTTTTTTATTTTTATCTCCGCTGCCTTTTCCGACTAATGGTGAGTTGCCATACTCGGTATCAGGGTATCTTTGACCATCTTTATAGTAGCTACCAGAGACTTTTAGCGCACTTACTCTGTCATCACTAAATTCTGGATGGCTAAGTAGCACACCAGAGTCCATCACACCAAGCGTTACGCCTTTGCCAGTTGCTCCAAGAGCATATGCAACGGCTGCGTTCATGCTCACTAAACCCCAGTCGGCTTTGTACTCATCGCTCTGCCAGCTTTTTATATCGCCAAATTTACCTCTGTTTTGCTCGCTAGCACTTAGCTGATTAGCAAGCAAAAGAGTGCAGCAAGCAACACTTAAAAGGATGCACTTTTTGCTTGAAACGGATCTTTTCATATCTCGTCCTTTACATAAAATTTTAAACCAATTCTAAAATTCTTAAAATAAATTATTAATTAAAATAATAATAATTTAATGAAAAATCGTAGGCTAAATTTACAAAAATATACGTTATTTACGCTAGTTTTACGTTTAAAGAGAAATCTTATAAAAGAGTTCATCTAAAATTAGTTATTTAAATATAATTTTTTTTATTACCATTTTTAAAACTATTATTTATATATTTTTTTAAAGGATTATTATTTTTCATTAAATTTACAGGACTAAAATTTCGCAAATTTATTCAAGGATGAGATATGAAAAAGAGTTTATTAAGCCTTGCGTTGTTTTGCACTTTAGCTTTTTGTG
>CAUUZE010000035.1:0-15588 GCA_963549665.1 Campylobacter concisus
CTTTTTGGATAGACTTTTAGGCATTGCGCTGCGTTTAAATTTAAAGTAGCGCCGTAAAAGCAAGCCGCCATGCCAGTGCCACAAGCTAGCGTCTCGTCCTCCACGCCCCTTTCGTAGGTTCTTACTTTTAAAACTCCGCCATCAAATTTGGCTAAATTTACATTTGCATTGTATTTTTGACGAAGCACCCTGCACTCTTTGACGTCAAATTCATCTAAATTTTGCGTGAAATTTACAAGATGCGGCACGCCAGTATCGTAAAAGTACCAAGTTTTGCCGTTTTCATTTAGTGGCTCACTTAAAATCTTTGGACTTGTTAGCACGACCTCGACGCACTCATCTTTCACGCTTGCCATCACCTCGCCGCTACCAGTTAGCAAGGCAAATTCGCTTGAACTAACAAGGCCGTTTAGATAGGCATATCTAGCAGCCGCACGCGAGCCGTTACCACACATCGCAGCGTAGCTTCCGTCGCTGTTGTAAAACTCCCATTTTACGCCCTTTTCATAAGGCAAAAGCACGATGAGCCCGTCAGCTCCCACGCCGTTTGTTCGGCTGCAAATTTGCCTTGCAAGCTCGCTTCTATCTTTGCTTAAGAATGTGTGAAATATGACAAAATCGTTGCCGCTGGCGTTGTACTTTGAGACTTGCATGAGCTATCCTTTTATTTTTTGCGTGATTTTACTAAAATTTAGATAAGAGTTATTAGTGATTTTAAAGGAGCCACTTTGAAGAGCTACATCTTAAATTTAGAAAAAGAGTTTTCTTTGATAGAAAATGGCTTCAAAGAGCAAGAAAGTAGGGCTTTGGCTGACTATAAAGCAAATGGCAGCGAGTATTGTAAAAAGCTCGCATTTTTAGCCTACGACTCAGATGTTTATCAGCTCAGAATGTACGCCGTTTTTCTCTTTGGACACCTATCGGAGCGCAAGGAAATTTTGGCGTTTATGAGAGATGAAGTCTCAAAAGATGAAAACTGGCGAGTTCAAGAGGTGCTGGCAAAGGCGTTTGACGAGTTTTGTAAAAAAGTTGGCTACGAGCAGGCACTTTTTGTCATCGATGAGTGGCTAAAAAATGGCAACGCAAATGCAAAAAGAGCCGTAACAGAGGGCCTTAGGATATGGACAAATAGGCCCTATTTTAAAGATAACCCAGATGAGGCCATTTGGCGGCTAGCTAGTTTAAAAAATGATGCGAGCGAGTATCTTAGAAAGTCAGTCGGCAATGCCCTAAAAGATATAAGCAAGAAATTTCCAAATTTAGTAAAAACCGAGCTTAATAGCTGGAATTTAAGCAGTAAAGAGACCCTGCAAACATATAAATTTGCTAGTAAATTTATCAAGAAATAGCGCCGATCTGCTTTAAAAATTTCTCTAACTCCAGCTTTAAATTCTCCCTGTTATTGCTATTATCGATAACAAATTTTGCCATTTCTCTCTTTTGCTCGATGTCCATCTGAAGCTCCACTCTAGATTTTGCCTCCTCTAAGCTTAGAGCGTTTCGGCTCATTAGACGGCTTAGCAAAAGCTCTTTTGGCGCGTAGATCACAGCTACATTTTTAAACTCAGCATAACGCTCTTTTTTTTCAAAAAACAAAGGGATATCGACAAAATAAACTTGCCCCAAGCGCTCAAGCTGCGAAGCTTTGAAAAAAATTTTAGCCTTTATCTTTGGGTGCAAAATTTGCTCTAAATTTTTAAGCTTTTTTGGCTCACGAAAGACGATGGCGCCAAGCTTTTTGCGATCTATCTTACCAGCCTCATCTAAAATTTGCTCGCCAAACTCTCTAACGATCTCACGTTTGCAAATTTCAAGCTGTTCGTGCGCGATCACGTCTGCATCTATCACGCTAAAACCTCGCTCTTTTAGTAAATTTACAACCGTGCTTTTGCCGCTAGCGATCGAGCCTGTGATGACGTAGGCGTTTGGAAATTTCTGCAAAGTCGCTCCATTTTTGAAAATTGATAACAATTTTAGCAACTTTTGGCTAAAGTTTTAAAAAATAACCAAAAGGGCGAAAATGATAAGTTATAAAGATGCCGGAGTTGATATAGATGCTGGAAATAGCTTTGTTGAGGCGATCAAGCCTTTCGTAAAATCTACGCAAACACCAAACGTCATAGGCGGCATCGGGTCATTTTCAGGTGCGGTCAGCCTGCCAAGCGGATATAAAAATCCAGCCATTTTAGGCGCGACCGATGGCGTTGGCACGAAGCTTCGCTTAGCTATCGACGCTAAGAAATTTGACGGCGTTGGTGAGGATCTAGTCGCTATGTGCGTAAATGACCTCATCTGCAACTTCGCCACACCACTCTTTTTCCTCGACTACTACGCGACTGCAAAGCTTGAGATAGAAAGTGCCAAAGAGGTAGTAAAAAGCATCGCAAATGGCTGCAAAAAGGCGCAGTGCGCGCTTATCGGCGGTGAGACAGCCGAGATGCCGTCGATGTATGAAAAGGGCGACTTTGACCTTGCTGGATTTGCCGTGGGTATCGCCGAGGCTGACGAGATCGATAGAAGCAAATTTGTAAAATCTGGTGACGTTTTAGTCGCACTTCCAAGCAGCGGCCTGCACTCAAATGGCTTTTCGCTTGCAAGAAAAGTAGTAAGCGAGCTTGGGCTAAAATTTGATGAAAAAGTGGGCGATAGAGCACTCATCGACGTGCTTCTTGAGCCAACTAGAATTTACGTGAGCGACTTTTTAAACTTAAAAGATAAGATCACAGCAATGGCGCATATAACAGGTGGCGGCATAGTTGAAAACTTGCCTCGCGTCTTCCCTGCTGGACTTGGTGCGAAGGTGCAAAAAAGCGCTATAAAAACGCCTGAAATTTTTAAAATCCTAGCTCAAAAAGTAGAAGATAGCGAGATGATGAGGACATTTAACATGGGCGTTGGTATGATCCTTGTTGTGCCTAAAGAAAACGTTGATGCTGTGCTAGCAAATAGCGATGGCTACGTGATCGGCGAAGTGGTAAGTGGCAAAGGCGTTGAGCTAGTTTGATGCAAGAAAATAGCAAAAAATGCTTGCTAAGGACCGAAAATAAGAGCTTTTTTGATCTTAGCATTTATGAATATATAGGCTATTTTGGTGTACTAGAAAGCGATATCAAAAAACTTGATCTTTATAATCACTGGGCGAGGTCTCGCACACCTCTACTATGCTTTGTGTCACGCATAATAACGGCAAGAAATTTAGCCAAATTTTTATGAATATAGGAAAGTAACTTGGCAAAGCAAAAGGCGAAAATCGCACCGATCTGGGCTAGAGTAAAGGCCTTTATCATCGATCTTTTCATAATCGGCATGCCGATATTTTACATCAGCACATATCTCGTTCTTGGCGGTAAAGAGGACTTTTTAAACAACCAGCTTGCCATCTTTGTGGTAAATAGCATCATCTCATTTATAATGTGCCTCTTTTTTAGCATAAAGGCGCAAACTCCAGGCTACAAAGCACAAGAAATTTATCTCATAAATTTACAAACTGGCAAAAAGCTAAGCCTTCTTCACGCGATCTTGCGCCAAATTTGCTTTGCATTTGCTGGCTTCAGCATCATCGGACTTTGCCTTTGCTTTTTTAGAAAAGACAAATTAAATTTACACGACATCATAACCCACTCAGCCGCCGTGCAAAAAGCAGCTTAAATTTACTTCACTCCGTGCCAAAGTAGGCGGTTTTTGCCTAGCTTTGTCTTGATGCTCTCTTTTATAATGGAGCAGACATACTCTTTAAAAACCCTATGGCTTGCTTTAGGCTCTTATCCTTTGTAGGGTAGCAAGGTAAGTACCACTAAGAAGCTACAACCCGCACCCCTCATCATAATAGGGCTAATCTATGCTCTTAATTTTTTATCTTAGCAACAGCTTTATCACAAAATAATGCACATTTATCAATGTAAATTTAGCTTATGAAGTATTGTTTTAAATTTTAGTTATAAATCACCTAAGCTAGTGAGATAAATAGAGAAAATCAAGGTCAAAAACGAGAAAATTTAGCTACAAGCCACGAAAAATTTTTGATTAAATTTGAGTGAAATTTAAGCACTTTGAGAGTAGAGTTTGACTTCGTTTATCAAAAACTCATAGACCCTTTGCTGCACTAAAATTTCCTCCTCGCAGCCACTCATCAAGCGGCGAAGGTGCGAAAAGTCTATCTTTTTAGCATATCTTTTGTGGTCTTTCATATCTTTATCTATGCTTAAAAGAAGTGTGTCAAGCGTGATCCTATCGCTTCTTTTGACCCTTGCCACGTACTCTCTAACGGTTTGGATTAAGAAGTCTTTTCTAGTCTGATCGTTTTCATAAATTTCACTTACGATGTCATTTAAGATGAAAAAATCATCCTCATCTGGGTCAAATTTAGCCGAGATAATCGCAGCAAAAATTTTGGCACGAAACTCTAAAGACTTGTGATGATAGACAAAAAAATCTCTAAAGGCCGATAAAAAACGAAGTTTGATCTTTCCTGGCATTGCCCTACTTTTCGTGAAATTTATGTGAGATTATATACTCTTAAAGCTAAATTTTTAAAAATGTAACTATAAAACTAAATTTAAGTATAGTTTTTGTATGATTGCGAAGCTCCTTCTTAGACCTGTGCAATGCTTTTTATGAGCACCGCTTCAGGGTGGGAACACAGCAGAGCACTTGTATTAAGTGTGTGCCGCAGTCATCTGAGAGGGGGTCTTTCTAAACCAAAATGCTCATTAAAATCATCGCAAATTTCTAAAAAATCCACTCCGTCGATCTTAGGTTTTTCGCTAAAAAATTTATACATATTATTAAAGCCGTCAGTTAGCTCTTTTGACTTGACGCCGTAGCTTATGGAAATTCCAGCTTCGATATAGGCTGAGAGCTTATCACAGTATTTTAACGCTTTGCCGTCTATTGGGTTAAATTTATCCTCATTTACGTTTTCCATAGTCCCTTCGTGGCAGATGATCTTGCGCTCATAAGTCCTATTTTCAAACTCATCTTTGATAAATTTCTCGCCATCTTTTCTGATGCCAAGGATGTAGCTAAACTCATCTTTGATCTTTTCAGGCACAAATGGCAAAATCCTCTCATCAATAAGCCTCATCTCATACTCGCTGATGATCTCATTTAGCCCCTTTACGCCGTATTTTACAGGGCTTATGATATCCCTTGTGAGGCTCTCTGGTAGGTCGTGAAATAGTGCGCAAAAGAAGTTATTTTCTAGCCGTTTTTTGCAAGCTTTTGCTTTTAGCGAGTAAAAGTAGCTAAGTATCGCAACAACTAGCATATGCCCTAAGACCGCAGTTTCAGGGATGCGAGGCGTTTGTGCCCAGCGCTTTTGAAACCTTAGCCTGCCACTTAGATCTACAAGTCGGGCTAATTTTTGATTCATAGCGATCTTTCTAACGCCAATTAGTTCGTAATAATCCTCCATCTCCTCCTCGACCTTCGCCTTAAGCTCGTCGATATCGCTTAAAAACTGGCTCGTTTGATAGACGATAGAAAATTCCCACCTCGTGGCAAGATAGCTAGCTGCTTTTAGTATAAGGCGCTCTTTTTCATGAGTTTTGTCGTTTTTATAGTGGTTTTTAAATCTCTCCAAAAACTCGCCATCCTCGATATCTGAGATGAGCGTCTCAAGGTTGCTTAAAACCCAGCTATTTATCTGCTCTTTTTTTGTCTTTTGGATGTGGTGAAAGACGTCAGGGCGTATGTCTGTGACTACGACCCTGCTTAAAAACTCAAAAATCCCAGCCTCGATGATGTAGTTCATGTCGGCATTTTGCTCTTGTTTTGCTATGAAATAAGCGATGATAAATTTATGAGCCTGCTTGTCAAGCTCGACTAAATTTGTCATCTTTGGATAGTCGTTCCAACGTGATATAGATGCTGCTTTAAAGATATGTTCTATAAGCTTAGCACTTATCATTATTTATCCTTTTTGACTACTTTTGGCTTCTTATCATCGGCGTAGCTTATCTTTCTAAAGCCCTCTTTGTTTGAGCTTCTTCTTGGCTTGTCATCTTTTTTAAATTTATCATCTCTGCTACCTCTACTACTAGCACGATCGCTTGTGCTGCGTCTTTCACGCGGCTTGTCGCTAAAGCTTCTCTCCCTACTTCTTGGAGCGTATTCTTTCTCTTCAGCTGGCTTTTTTACCACTAGATCAGAGCTGATCTCGATAACTGTATGGACATTTCCACGTGGATTAAAGTCACCAACTATCTTCATAAATTTAGGCTCAAGTTTTTTCTCTAAAACAGAGTAAATTTCATTTATACTATCTTCGTGGCTTATGTTGCGATTCATAAAGCTATTTATATAAAGCTTTATCGCTTTTAGCTCGACAACTAGCTTATTTGGGATGTATTCAAGGTATATGGTTGCAAAGTCAGGATAACCAGAGCGAGGGCAAAGGCAGCAAAACTCAGGTAGAGTGATCTTTATGACATAGTCCCTTGTTTGCTTATTTTCCCAGACCTCAAGGTCACTCTCTACGTCAAATTCTTTCAAAATTTTCTCGCCATATTTTATCTCTTCGCTCATTCTTTATCCTTTATATTTTTACTAACCAGGTCAAATTTAAATTTGATCACCTTTTAAATATCTAAGTGTTTAACGTCTTTTGCATGGTCTTGGATGTAGTTTCTTCTTGGCTCGACCTCATCGCCCATAAAGAGATTAAACGTGTCAGAAGCGCTTATAGCGTCGTTTATATCGATCTTTAAAAGTCTTCTATTCTCAGGGTTCATAGTTGTCTCCCAAAGTTGCTCAGGGTTCATCTCACCAAGACCTTTGTAGCGCTGGATATATGCACCTTTTTTCGCATTTTTCTCTACTTCATCAAGCACATCTATAACGTCACTATGCAAGTCTAGGCCACGCTCTTTTATCTTTTGGCTGATGTAAAGCGCCTCTTCGTAGAGTGGGTTTGTGAATAAATTTTCATTTACCACAAGCTCTTCTAGGCCGCTTTCAGTTTGCACATAAATTCTAACCTCATCTTCGCTAACGTAGTGGTTTAGGATGTTATGACCTTCAGCTTTTAAGAAGTCTCTTAAAATTTCAAAAATTTCATTGTAGCTTTTTGAGACGATGTCTGGATTTTCTATCATATAGCGGATCGCTGAAAGGACATTAAAGCGTTTTTCAAGCTCTTTTAAGACACTTCTATAAGCTGCAACGATCTTTAAGAAATCAATCAAATCCGCACTGCCGATACCTTCTATATCAACGCCCTCGATGCCAGTTTCGATAAGAAATTCGTTTAGTGCCTTTTCATCTTTTAGATAAATTTCTTTCTTACCTTTTTTATAGCGGTAAAGTGGCGGCTGAGCTAGGTAGATGTGACCGTTTTCTACAACTTTATTTAAAAATCTAAAGAAGAAGGTTAAAAGCAGTGTCTGGATGTGGCTACCATCGACGTCGGCATCGGTCATGATGATGATCTTATGATATCTAAGCTTTTCAGCGTCAAATTCATCTCCGATACCGCAGCCTAGCGCTGTTATCATATTTTTTATCTCGTCAGACTTTAAAATTTTATCTAGTCTTGCCTTTTCAACGTTTAGAATTTTACCCTTAAGCGGCAATATCGCTTGGAAAACTCTATCACGTCCCTGCTTAGCAGAACCGCCCGCAGAGTCGCCCTCCACTAGATATAGCTCGCTAATTACTGGGTCTTTACTCTGACAATCAGCTAGTTTGCCAGGTAGTGTGCCTACGCTCATGCTCTCTTTTTTGCGAGTTAGATCCCTAGCTTTTTTAGCCGCTTCTCTACCACGAGCTGCCATTAGGGCTTTATCCATTATCGCTCTTGCTTCGATAGGGTTTTCTTCAAAATACTTTGTAAGCACGTCAAAAACCATCTTTTGAACGATAGGTTTTACGTAGCTTGAACCTAGTTTGCCCTTTGTTTGTCCCTCAAACTGCGGCTCTGGCACCTTTACACTAACAACTGCGATAAGTCCCTCGCGGATATCTTCACCAGTTATCTTTGTATCTTTTTCACGTGCAGCAGCATTTGCTGAAACGTAGTTTGTGATAACTCTTGTAAGGCCTGCTCTAAAACCAGCCTCGTGCGTACCGCCATCTGGAGTTTTGATATTATTTACAAAGCTTAGTAAATTTTCACTATAAGTGTCGTTGTAAAGCAGTGCAAAATCAACCATAACATCATCTTCGCCGCCGCTAAATGAGACTGCTTTGCTGACAGCGTTTGCCTTGTTCATGTCAGTTACAAAGCTCTCAAGTCCGCCCTCAAAATGAAAGCTCTCGCTTCTTCCATTTCTTTGATCTTTGAAATTTATAGTTATCTTTGGGTTTAGATAGGCTAGCTCGCGAAATCTTTTTACTAAAATTTCATCGTCAAATTCAGTCACTTCAAATATGCTATCATCTGGCCAAAACTCGACTTGCGTACCTGTGCGGTTTGTAGTTTTTATCACTTCAAGATCGCTTTGTGGGATACCTTTTGCAAATTCTTGTCTATGAAGTTTACCATCGCGTTTGATATTTACGATTAGCTTTTTAGAAAGGGCATTTACAACAGATACACCAACGCCGTGAAGACCGCCAGAGACCTTATAAGTGTCCTTGTCAAATTTACCACCAGCGTGAAGCACAGTTAGAACAACAGTCGCAGCTGAAATTTTCTCAGTTGGGTGCATATCTACTGGGATACCACGGCCATTATCGCTAATGATCGCTGAGCCCTCACGTGTAAGCTCAACGTCTATCGTATCGCAGTATCCTGCCATTGCTTCGTCGATAGAGTTATCAACGACTTCGTAGATCATGTGGTGAAGACCGCTTATGTTAGTATCGCCTATATACATGCCTGGGCGCTTCCTGACCGCCTCAAGACCTTTTAGTACTTTAATATTTTCTGCGCCGTAATTATTTTCCATCATAAACCTTTTTTAACTTATATATTTAATGGACTTATAACAGTTAGAAGCTCTTTTGAGCTAACAACGAAAGGTAAATTTTTATCTTTAAATCCAAACTCAAATTTCTCATCTTCTATGCTTTGTAAGAAGTCTATTAAATTTCTATTTTTTACATTTATGCTGATATCTTCTTCAAGTCCTGTTTGAAACTCTATCATCGTTTTGGCTTCAGAGTTGTCCTCTATGATGCTCTCAAACGTGATGCTCTCTTTTGAAAAAGTTATCTTCATCTGATCGCTTAGCATCGAGATAGTCTTGATACCCTCAACCATCTTATCTCTGCTTAGTTCAAATCTTATAGCGATATCTTTTGGTATAACGCGCTCATAGTCAGGGAATTTGCCATTTATCAGCTTTGTGAAAAACTCAAAATTTTGGCTTTGAGCGATTAGGACGTTTTCATCATAGTAAATTTCTATCTTGTCAAAAAATAGCTTTTGAATTTCATTTATCGCCTTTTTAGGGATGATGAGTGAAAACTCATTGCTCGCTTCATTTGCAAATTTAAATACAGCTAGCCTTTTTGTATCTGTGCCTACTATATTTATATAGTTTTGTTTTATATCCAGTAAAGCGCCATTTAGCTCAAATTTAGGGTTGTTGCTATCAATGCATGGCAAAATTTTCTTTAAACTTCTACCTAGCATTATGGCGTCTATGTTAAATTTAGACTTGCCTTCTATCGTTGGAAACTCTGGGAAGTCTTCAAATTTATACATTGGAAGTTTGTATTTTGAGTTTTTTTGCTTGATGTAAAGATAGTTATTAACAGTTTCAAGCGTCACCTCTTCATCTTTTAGGCTTTTGATGATGTCAAGTAGCTTTTTGCCATTTGCTGTTGCATAGCCTTCATCAACGATCTTTACGTTGCTTAGTTTATATGCTAGTCCTATCTCGTGATCAGTCGCTTTTATGTTTAAAACTCCATCTTTTGCAGAGATATAGATGTGAGAAGTTATAGCACTAAGATCTCTTTTTTCGAGATATGGATTAGTGTTTGTTACTATGCTCTCAAGCATGTTTTTGTTTATTAAAACCTTCATTAAATACTCCCTCTTATTTTTAATTTTCTTTTTGTTGTATTAGTTGGTAGCGTGAAAGTGTGAAAACCATCTTTTCTTACGCCAGCATCGTTATTTAAAATGTGAAAAGAATTTTTCATTTCTTCACATTTATTCACGAATTTCATTCTGTTTTTATCCTTTTGTTAAAATTTTGTTCTTTATCTCAGTCACTCTGAGGTTAAAAATTTCGTTGCTCTCCATGAGCTCGTTTATCTTTTTTATGTTGTGACTAACGGCGCTATGGTCTTTCATACCAAAATAGTTTGCGATTTGTGGCATTGAATTTGTAGTGAGCATCTTTGCAAGGTAGATGATGATACGTCTAGCCTCGACGATGTTTTGCACTCTTGACTTGCTTTTTATGTCGCTTGGCTTGATATTTAGCTCTTTGCTCACGATCTCTATAATGGTCTCTAAATTTATATTTTCGTGCTTCTCTTTGATAAGATCTTTTAGCGTGTTTTTAGCAAATTCAAGCGTTATCTCAACTCTCATCAAGCTTGCATAGGCGTTTAAATTTATGATAGCGCCCTCGATCTCACGGATATTATCGCCCATATTTGTAGCGATGTAGTCGATCACTTCTTTGTTTAGATAAATTTTATCAAATTCACATTTTTTGATGATGATAGCTATCTTTGTATCAAGCTCAGGCGGCGTGATATCAGCCATTATGCTTTGTTCAAACCTAGACTTTAGCCTCTCATCAAAGCCCTTTAGTATCTTTGCTGGGCGGTCTGAGGTCATGACGATCTGACCTTTTTTCGCGATGAGCTCGTTAAAGGTGTTGAAAAACTCCTCTTGAATTTTATCGGTTTTACCTAAAAACTGCACGTCGTCTATTAGTAAAACGTCGCAGTTTCTATACTTTTCACGAAATTTAGTCATCGAGTGGCTATTTAGATGTGTGGTAAAATCAATCATAAACTGATCGCTCGTCACGCAGATGACTACTTTGCCCTGATCTAGGCAGTGGTTGCCAACTGACTGAAGCAGGTGCGTCTTGCCAAGGCCAGTCGTGCCATATATAAAAAGTGGGTTGTAAAGCACTCCAGGCTTGTCTGCAACTGCTTTTGCGTTTAAAAATGCAAACTGATTTGAGTCGCCGCAGACAAAATTTTCAAATGTATATCCAGGGTTTAAGATGCTGCTTTGCGCCTTGATCTGCTTTACATTTACTTGGCTTTGTTTTATATTTTTTAGCTTTGTTTGGCTTGTTATCTCGACTTCTGGCTTTTTGCCGGTTTTTACTTCGTAAAGGTAGGCGATCTTTTCTGCGTATCTAGTTTTTATAAATTTAGCCATCAATTCACTCGTGGCGTTAAAAACTATAAAATCTTCGTTTGAAGCCTTTTCATTAAATTTTAATTGTTTGATGTAGCAGTCAAATTCATTAGCTGATATTTTTGTCTGTAAAAGCTCTAAAATCTCGTCTGCTAGCAAATTTCAACCCTTTTTATTTAATGAATTTTATTAGCGATTTTATCTTAAATTTAATAAAACCTTTGTTAAACTCTGACAAACTTTTTCACGCCGTGAAAAAGTCGTGAAAAAGTATTGAAAAGATTGTGATGAAAATTTTAGGAATCGATCCAGGCACGAAAAATTGCGGTTACGCGATACTTGAAAAGAGCAAATTTAAAACTACTCTTCTTGAAGCTGGGCTTATAAAGATAAAGCCAAACACGCTTCAATACCAAATAACAGAGCTTTGCGAGGGGCTTGACCTTATCTTTAAAAACCATAAATTTGACGAGGTCGCGATAGAGGACATCTTTTTTGCCTACAACCCAAAAACGGTCTTAAAGCTAGCTCAGTTTCGCGGGGCACTTAGTCTTAAAATTTTGCAGCTTCATGGGGACTTTGCCGAATATACGCCGCTTCAGGTGAAAAAGACGGTCACTGGCAAGGCAAAGGCTGACAAAGAGCAAGTGGCATTTATGGTGAAGAAAATTTTAGGCATAAACAAAGAGATAAAACCGCTTGATATCACCGATGCTATCGCGATCGCGCTAACTCATGCGAATAATTTAAGAATAAACTAAATTTGATAGGAAAAATATGGCAACACTAAAAGCTTTACTAATCGGAGATGTGAAAAACTACGGCTCTCAAAATGCGACTGATAAGCTAAATTTACCTTGGAGCTCAGCTATTTTTAAAGTAGCTCAAAATGGCGAAATTTTCGCAAATGAGCTTGGCTTTGAGGGCGATAGCGTCGCTGATACGAAGCACCATGGCGGCCCTGAGAAAGCTGTATTTGCAAATTCATTTGCAAACTACGCCGAGTGGGAGAAATTTTTAGGATTAAAAAATATGGCTTATGGGGCGATGGGGGAGAATTTATGCGTTGATGGGCTTGATGAGAGCTGCGTTTATGTTGGCGATATCCACAAGGTGGGCTCGCTTGTGCTTCAAGTATCGCAGCCTAGAAAGCCATGTTTTAAGCTCTCAAAAAGATGGGGCAATGAAAATATGGCAACTCATATCTTTGAAACAGGCCTTACTGGCTGGTACTACCGCGTTCTTACGCCAGGCTCGTGCAAAGCAGGCGACGTGATAAAGGTTGTAGAAAGTGATCCAGTTCATATGAGCATTTTAGAGATAAATAGGCTATTTTACGCACCAAGTGAAAATTTAAATTTACTAGAGAAATTTAACACCCTCACCACTCTTACAAATGGTTGGCATGATGATATGAAAAGACGCATCGAGGGAATTTATAGCACCGAATTTATGAGAACACTATAAACATTTATACTTTTGCTCCGATTTTGTTTTGCAAATGGATTTCAAACAAAATTTAAAGGAGCAGAGGTGTTTCGTTCTATCACAAATAAGATAGCATTAGCCTTGATGATTTTACTCATCATCTCGTTTTGTGCTATCTCGGCGGTTAGTTATTTTACTTCAAAGGACAAGATCGTTGAACTTGTCAGTGGCAAAGAGGATCAAGTCCTTAAAGATATAAAGAGTGTTGCAAACACTTTTTTTGATGAAAATTTAGAGCATATCAAGAAAATTTCATCAGTCGTTGAGAGCGCTCAAAGTGGCGATGAGATAATGAACTTTGTCTTATCAGAGAAAAAGGTCGCAAACTCTGCAGTGAGCTATATTTATTACGGCGATGAGGATGGACACTTCTTCCAATCAGATGGTAAAAGAACAACCGTAGCTGATAACTACGATCCAAGAACTAGAGGCTGGTATAAGAGCACAAAAGAGAAAAATAAAGAAATTTATACCGAGCCAAGGGTCACTTCTACAAATGATCTTGTTATGAGTTTTACTGCTCCTGTTACTAAAAATGGTAAATTTGTTGGCGTTGTTGGTATAGATATAGATGTAAAAAAAGTTAGTGACAAGATCATCGAGATAGGCAACACTGGCGATGGTGGATATGCTTATGTGATGAGAAAAGATGGCACTATGCTCTTTTCTGACGTAGCTTCAGAGGTTGGCACTATCTTGCCTGTTACAAAGGTCGTCTCAGAAAAATATGCCAATAAAGAATTTGACGAAAATGGTCTGATCTCATATAAAAACTCTAAAAACCAAGATGTAACGGCTAAAATTTTACCTATCAACGATGATGGCTGGCTTGCAACAGTCGCAGTAGGTGCGGATACCTTTTCAAAGCATACTATGCCTATCTTAAAAGCTCAGCTAACCCTTGCAGTGCTCTTTATAGTCATACTTTCAGCCATTGTTTTCGTGCTACTAAAACGCTCGCTTAAACCTATCGGGGTTATCCAAGAGAAGCTTTCTGATACCTTTAAATTTATCACTTATGAGAGCAGCACCGCTCCAAGCAAGCTTGACATCCACACAACTGATGAATTTGGCGTGATGAGTGAAGAGATAAATAAAAATATCGACAAAGTCATAGCTGGCATCAAAAAAGATAACACCATGCTTGAAGAGCTAAATGTAGCTGCAAATAACATGATAAGAGGAAATTTAGGTGTCAAACTAAGTGAAAATCCAAACAACCCATCACTTATCAAGCTAAAAGATCTACTAAACACTTTCTTTAGCTCTATCAGTCAAAATTTAGGCAGCGTCATAAATATCTTAAATTCATACTCAAAGAACGACTACACCGCTAAGATCGAGCTAAGAGATGACATAGAGGCTGATTTGAAAGCTATGATGGTTGGTATAAATAACGCAGGTGATGCTATAAGCGCTATGCTAAATAGCAACCTAAATCAAGCTCAAATTTTAGAAGAAAAGGCAACGATGCTTGCTGGCTCTATGAGAAATTTAACTGATGGTGCGAGCAAACAAGCTGACTCTATCCAAGAGAGCGCGGCTGCGGTTGAGCAGATGTCAAGCTCTATGAATGCCATCTCACAAAAGACAGGGGACGTCATAAGACAAAGCGATGAGATCAAAAATATCATCGTTATCATCCGTGACATCGCTGATCAGACAAATTTACTTGCTCTTAACGCTGCCATAGAAGCTGCTCGTGCAGGAGAGCATGGACGTGGCTTTGCGGTCGTGGCCGATGAGGTTAGAAAACTAGCTGAAAGGACACAAAAAAGTCTAGGCGAGATCGAGGCAAATACAAATGTGCTAGCTCAATCAATAAACGAGATGAGTGAGAGCATAAAAGAGCAAGCTGAGGGCATAAATATGATAAATAGAAGTGTCGCTCAAATAGATAATGTCACAAAAGAAAATAGAAGCGTCGTTAGTAACACAAATGAAGTAACTAGCGAGATAGACAGCATGGCAAAGGTCATACTAACAGACGTTAGAAAAAATAAATTTTAATACCCAAAAATACTACTAGGCTCATGTAAATTTACGTGGGCCTTTAAATTTTTAAATCTTTTTTACGCTAAAATTACCAAAAATTTAAAGGAGAATATATGCCACTACTTGATAGTTTTTGCGTAGATCATGTGAAGATGAAAGCCCCAGGAGTTAGACTAGCAAAGAGCATGAAGACCCCAAAGGGCGATGATATCAGCGTTTTTGACTTGAGATTTTGCAAGCCAAATGAGGAAATTTTGCCAGAAAAAGGCACTCACACTTTAGAGCACCTATTTGCTGGTTTTATGAGAAACCATTTAAATGGCAACGGCGTGGAGATCATAGACATCTCACCGATGGGCTGTAGGACTGGCTTTTATATGAGTGTGATCGGCACACCTAGCGAAGAAGCTGTAAAAAAGGCATGGCTAGCCTCTATGAATGATATCTTAGAAGTCAAAGATCAAGATAAAATCCCAGAGCTAAATAAATTTCAATGTGGCACTTACAAGATGCACTCACTTGATGAAGCGCACGCCATAGCAAAGAAAATTCTAGATCAGGGTCTAGTTATCATAAATAACGAAGAGATCAAACTCGATCTTGACGCTATGGGACTAAAAAAGCACTGATTTGAAGCCAGCTAAACAAGAAAATCAAGCCTATCTAAAAGAGCAAATTTTAACCTATCTTGGTAACAAACGCTCTCTTTTAGGCTTTATCGAGCGAGGCGTAAAATACGCAAAAGATGAGCTTAAAAAAGAGAAGCTTAGCTGCTGTGACCTCTTTAGTGGAAGCGGCGTGGTGGCTAGGTTTTTAAAACAAAATAG
>CAUUZE010000036.1:0-15243 GCA_963549665.1 Campylobacter concisus
GGCGCTGGTACGTTATTTGTTGATAGCAAAGGCACTATGCTCATGGATACGCCAGACTTCCCAGCGGCATATATGGGCGTGGCAAAGGCTACGGCGGAGTCTTATTTTGAGCTAAAAGGTAGCACAAATGTGCTTTGGACGTATGTAAGTCCAGCAGGCGACTACGACGCAAACGGCGCTCGCACGGGCAAATACGTGCTTGGCGGAGATGATCTCATACTAAACTCAAAAAATGAGAGCTACATCAGCTACGCAGACCTTGCGCTTGCGATCATTGACGAGCTAAAAAACAAGAAATTTATCCAAAAGCGCTTCACTACGGTCGGCAAGAGAGCGTGAGTTTATAAATTTGACAGCTAGCGAAGGCTCGTAAGTCAAATTTAGCTGGCTGTCTTTGGCAGAAAATTTAAGTATAATCACGAAAAAATTTAAGGGAGCTTATGCAAGTTGGCATTAAATTTTCAACTGCGATACACGCGCTTTTGTGTGCTAAATTTTTTGAAAATGAGAAGGTTACAAGCGAATTTATAGCTGGCAGCATAAACACAAACCCAGTTATCGTTAGGCGCCTGCTTGGCACTTTAAAGGCTGCAGGGCTCGTAAATGTCGTAGCTGGAGTTGGTGGAGTGAGCCTTGCAAAAGAGCCAAAAGATATAAATTTACTTGAAATTTTTAACGCAGTAAACGACAAAGAAAAACTTTTTAAAATTCACTCTGACTCACCAAAAGCCTGCCCAGTCGGCGGTAGGATAGAGGAGCTTTTGAGCGGGCACTTTTTAAGAGCACAAACTGCCCTAGAAAACGAGCTAAAAAGCGTTACTTTGCAAGACTTGCTAGACGAGCTTGCGAGATAAATTTAGGCTAGAGCTTGATCCTTTCTAGCCTAAAATAAATTTACAAACTACTCCTGCATCATGGTCCATTTTTGTGCGATCCTGACGGCATTTGTCGCAGCTCCCACGCGGATCTGATCGGCACTGCACCAAAGGTGAAGCACATTTGATCTAAAGTTATCAACCCTGATCCTGCCAACGTAAGTCTCGTTTGTATCGCTTGAGATAGTAGGCATCGGATACTCTTTTTGCGCTGGATTATCGACTACGACGACGCTTGGAGCTTTGCTTAAAACCTCTCTTGCCGCATCTGCGCTCACGTCTTTGTCAAAGTGGATGGTGATCGCCTCAGAGTGGCTTCTAAGCACTGGCACACGCACGCAAGTAGCGCTCACTTCGATATCTTTGTGAAGAATTTTTTGCGTTTCATTGACCATTTTCATCTCTTCTTTTGTGTAGTCGTTGTCCAAAAAGACGTCGATGTGTGGGATCACGTTTAGCGCTAGGCGGTGCGCAAAGACCTTTGGCTCGCACTCATCAAGCTTAAATTCAAAAAACTTTTGCATCTGAACAACAAGCTCCTCCATACCCTCTTTGCCAGCGCCACTTGCTGCTTGATAGGTAGAAACATCGACCCTGTTGATGCCAAAAGCGTCATTTAGTGGCTTTAAAATTTGAACCATTTGGATGGTTGAGCAGTTTGGATTAGCGATGATGCCGCGGTTTTTCCACATAGCGATGTCGCTAGGATTACACTCAGGCACGACTAGCGGGATATCTTTATCCATCCTAAAATGGCTGGTATTGTCGATAACTACCGCGCCGCTGTCGGCTGCAAATTTGGCAAATTTCTCTGAAACTGAGCCACCTGCGCTAAAAAATGCGATATCGATCTCGTGCTCGCTAAAAACTTTCTCGGTTAGCTCTTTTACTTTGTAGTGTTTGCCCTTAAATTCGATCTCCATGCCAACGCTCTTTGCGCTTGCAAGTGGCAAAAGCTCACCAACTGGGAAATCAACCTCCTCCATAACTCTAAAAAGCTCTTCGCCGACCGCACCAGTAGCACCAACGACCGCTACGTTAAATTTTCTCATCTGCTCTCCTTGGTTTCTTTTAATTTTCTTAATTTGCATAATTTTACTAGCCAAAAACTTAAATTTTTACCTATTTTTTACTTCTTGCTTGCAAAAATAGATCTTTTGGCAAAATTGCATCTCCCTCGCTTAGTATCGCTGCACGCTGCACGACCGAAATGAGCTCTCTTATGTTGCCTGGATAATCATAGCCCAAAAGCTCCTCTTTGGCTGCTTTTGAGAAATTTTTAGCCTCAAAGCCATACTCTTTGCAGCATTTGTCCAAAGCATCCTGCGCGATAGGCAAAATTTCATCCTTTCGCTCGCGAAGTGGCGGGATGAAAAGCGGGATCGTGTTTAGGCGGTAGAAAAGATCCTCTCTAAACCTGCCCTCTTTCATCGCAAGCTCTAAATTTGCATTTGTAGCGCAGATGATGCGAACGTCTATCTTTTCGCTCTTTGTAGCCCCAAGTCTTGTTATCTCGCGCTCCTGCAAGGCACGAAGCAATTTTGGCTGTAAATTTATAGGCATCTCGCCGATCTCGTCTAAAAATAGCGTTCCGCCATTTGCCAGCTCAAACTGCCCTTTTTTTGTGGTCGCTGCGTCAGTAAAGGCGCCTTTTTCAAAGCCAAAAAGCTCACTTTCTATCAAATTTTCAGGGATCGCAGCCATGTTTAGAGCTATAAATGCAGCGTCTTTTCTTGGTGAGTTTGCGTGGATAAATTTAGCAAAGACCTCCTTGCCAACGCCACTTTCGCCACTAAGCATAACAGAAGCGTCCGTTCTTGCGGCTTTTAGAGCGATATTTAGCGTGGTTTCAAGTGCTTTTGAAGTAGCTAAAAAACCGTTATTTTCGCTTTTGCTTTCAACTTTTTTTATGCTTTTTGGAGTCTTTTGCTTTAGCGCTTCTACCCTTTTTATCGCCTCGTAAAGCGTTGAGACGTCAAATGGCTTGGTTAAAAAGTCCTTCACGCCAAGCCTGACGCTTTCGATTGCTTTGTTAAGTGTCGCGTTGCCAGTCATTATGATGACGTCAAATTTGCCGTTTAGCTCTTTAATGAACTCAAGTCCGTCCATTTTTGGCATGTTTATATCGGTTATTATTAGATCAGTGTCGTCGCCTAGCTTTTTTAGAGCCTCAACTGCGCTCTTATAGCTTTTGATATTTAGCTCATCATACTCACCAAGCGCGATCTCAAGCGACTTTCGCATATTGATGTCATCTTCTACTATGACGATATTCATTTGATCTCTTTTTTATTGAAGTGTGCCGATGATAGCGGATTTTGGCTTAAATTCCACCATAAATCTAACTGGTAAAATTTTCAAATTTGAAGCGTTTGATATCTGTGCATTTTTGACATGAAGCTCATTTTTTATCATCACTTTTTTTAAGACAAAGCAGTCAAAAATTTCATCTTTGTGTAAATTTAAAAAGCCAAGAGTTGTGGTGTTTTCATCTTTAAAAGCGTCTATCTGGCAAAGAAATTTTGGTTTTGGATTTGGTGTTAGAGTCATCGCCTTTGAGAAAGAAATTTCCTCATGTGCGATGATATGATTTGCCGTATCGACCTTTGCCCAGAAGATAAACTCCTCCAGGCAAAAGGCGAAATTTAAAAGTATCGTTAGTAAGAAAAGACTTCTCGCCACTTATCTTCGTCTATCTTAAGCTCCATATTTACCTTATAAAGCCCGTCTTTGAAATTTTCATTCACGATCCTTGCGTTTTTGACAAGACCTTGAACCTTTGAAGTGATAGATGAGTCGTTTAGCATCGCATCTCTAACGGTATCTTCAGCATTGATCTTTACGCCGTAAAGCTTACCTGCAAGCTGCGAATAAGCATCAGCCATCGCTGCTCTTTTTGCAAGAGTAACCGACTGAGCGTACGAGAGCGAATTTAGCGGAGCTATCCCCTCGCCTGTGGCTCTAAATGTAGTCTCTCTTGGAGCGCTATCATATATCATCTTCTCTTTTTTCATCACCTCTCTAAGATCGTCTTTATCGACCTTTTGGATGACTACGTTGCGGTTTGATGTGTTTGTTGGCTCGCCCATAAAGCCATTAAATGTGCAGCCACTAAAAAGCGCCACCATCACAGCAAAAAACAAAATTTTAATCTTCATAAACAACCTTTTTTATGCTTTTATTTAAAATTTAACAGCAAATTTTATTCCAAAAGCCCCATATCTTCGCTTGGTGCTTCGTCCTCATCTTCGCCATCATCTGCCTTAGGGCATCTTGCGATACTTACAACATCATCGCCATCGACGTTTACGACGATCACGCCACTTGTGTTACGTCCTGCTTTGCGGATGCTTTGCATATCGACTCTTATCATCTTGCCGCTTGATGTTAGAGCCATAAGGTCTTGCTCTTCATCAACCATCACAACGCCCACTAGATCGCCTGTTCTATTTGTTAGCTTCATGCAGATGACGCCTTTGCCGCCGCGGTTTGTCAAGCGGTACTCATCAGCAGTTGTGCGCTTGCCGATACCTTTTTGAGATATGCTTAAAATTTCTTGATCATTGCTTTCGATGACTGCTGCACCTACGACCTCGTCGCCTGGCTCTTTAAATTTAATACCAGTTACGCCGCGTGCTGTTCTTCCCATTTGGCGAACTTTACTGATTTTAAATTTAAGACACATGCCTTTTTTAGTAACTACAAATAGCATTATCTCATCGCCTGAGTTTGCGTCCTCTTCAGAATTTGCACTATCTTCATCGATCTCATTTTGAAGCTCTTCAACTTCAAGCACCTCTGTCTCTACGCTTAGCTCATTTTCAGGGTCAGTCACTGGCATATCATCGTATGTTTGAGCGATGAGTGCAGTTACTAGCTCGTCGTTCTCATCAAGGCTTATAGCTCTTACGCCAACTGAGCGGATGTTTTTAAATTCGCTTAAATTTGTGCGTTTTACGATGCCGTTTTTAGTAAAGAATGCTAGCGATTTGCTCTCATCAAAGTCAGTCGTTGGAATGATCGCTTTTATCTTCTCGTCAGGCTGCAACTGGATCAAATTTACAACTGCTTTGCCCTTTGCTGTGCGGCTTCCCTCTGGAATTTTATAAACTTTTAGCCAATAAAGCTGTCCGCGGTCTGTCACAAACATAAGCGTGTCGTGGGTATTTGAGGTAAAGAAGCTCTCGATAAAGTCATCATCATATGTCGTGACCGCTACTTTGCCCTTGCCGCCGCGTTTTTGCTTCTCGTACTGCTTGCTTGGCACACGCTTGATGTAGCCGCGGTGAGTTATGGTTACTACCATATTTTCATTTGGTATGAGGTCTTCAATGTCGATATCATCGTAGTCATCAACGATCTCAGTAACTCTTGGTACTTTAAATTTGTTTTTGATCTCAAGAAGCTCTTCTTTGATCAAATTTTCAAGCAATGTCTCGCTCTTTAAAATTTCATCAAGTCTTGCGATCTCAGCCATAAGCTCGGCTAGCTCGGCCTCTAGTTTTTCTCTCTCTAGGCCTGTAAGCTTGCTTAGACGCATATCAAGGATAGCGTTTGCTTGAAGCTCTGAGAGGTTAAATTTACTCATCAAGCCCTCTCTAGCAACTGCCGTATCGGCACTATTTCTAATAAGCTCGATCACCTCGTCGATGTTATCAAGTGCGATCTTTAGACCTTCTAAGATGTGGGCTCTTGCGCGCGCTTTTTCAAGCTCAAATATCGTTCTTCTAATGATGACTGTTTTTCTGTGATTTAAAAATAGCTTAAGTAGCTCGATAAGGTTAAACACCTTTGGCTCTTTGTTATTAATAGCAAGCATAATAACGCCAAAAGTGCTCTCCATCGTGGTTGATTTAAAGAGATTATTTAGCACGATGTCGCTCATTGCGTCGCGTTTTAGCTCGATGACTACGCGAATGCCGTCCTTATCAGACTCATCTCTAACCTCGCTTATGCCATCTATCTGCTTATCTTTTACAAGCTCAGCGATCTGCTCGATAAGCCTTGCTTTGTTTGTTTGATAAGGCAGCTCGTCGATTACTATGACATCTTTGTTTGGCTTTTTTTCTATGTGAGTTTTGGCTCTTAGTTTTACCCTACCACGACCTGTGCGGTAGGCCTCTATGATGCCTTTTTTACCAAAGATGATACCGCCAGTTGGGAAGTCTGGACCTTTTATAAATTCCATCACCTCTTCAAGTGTCGCCTCTTTGTTTTCAAGAAGTAGCAAAAGACCATCTATTAGCTCATCAAGGCTGTGTGGCGGGATATTTGTCGCCATACCGACAGCAATACCGCTTGAGCCGTTTAATAATAAATTTGGCACACGGCTAGGCAAAACATCTGGCTCGACCTCTCTATCGTCGTAGTTTGGTACAAAATCAACCGTGTCTTTGTCGATATCTTTTAAAAGCTCTTCGGTAAGCATAGTCATTCTAGCTTCGGTATAACGCATCGCAGCTGCGCTGTCGCCGTCAATCGAGCCAAAGTTTCCTTGTCCATCAACGACTGGATAACGCATAGAAAATTTCTGAGCCATACGAACAAGTGCGTCATAAACCGCTGTGTCGCCGTGTGGGTGGTACTTACCGATGACTTCACCGACGATACGAGCTGACTTCATATAGGCACTTCTGCTGCCAACGCCGAGGTTATCCATAGCGTATAAAATTCTTCTATGAACTGGCTTTAGTCCGTCTCTAGCGTCAGGCAAAGCACGTCCGACGATGACGCTCATAGAGTAGTCAAGATAGCTATTTTTTATAGAATCTTCGATATCAACTGAAGCGATATCTTGAGTTAATTCAAGTAGATTGTCTTTCATTTTTATCCTTAAATTTAGCTTGTGGGATTTTAGCTAAAAATTGATAAAAACTTGCTAAGGGCAAAGCGGCCTGGGTTAAATTTAACCCTTAAGCACGCTCGTAATATGTAGCTCCGTTTGAAAAACGCTTTGTGTAAAGTGGGGTGTATGGCACAAGATCAGCGTGTCCTGCGTAGAGCCTGCCCTCTGGTTTAAGTAGTTTGTGCAGCCTCTCAACGCATTTTAGTCTAAACGCATCGTCAAAATATATCATCATATTTCGAGATAAAACGATGTCAAATTTACCAAGATTAAACATCGCATCGTCAAAAACGTTTAAAATTTTAAACTCACACCTTGGCAAAATTTCTTTTTTGATGAAAAATTTATCATCTTTTTTTGTAAAAAATCTCTCCTTTTGAAACTCGCTTAGTCTGTGCAAGCTCCTATCGCCGTAGCATCCGACACTACAAGCTTGTATGGCTTCTGAGTTTATGTCGATGCCAGTTAGCTGGATATCACTTTGTTTAAGGCCAAATTCATAAGCAAGCATAGCAAGCGAATAGACCTCGTCGCCAGTTGAGCAAGGCGCACATAAAATTCTAGCCTCCCCAAGCTCTTTTGCGTAGTAGATCACGTCTTTTAACTGTGCTAGCTCTCTATAAAAATATGTCTCATTTACGGTGACTAAATTTAAAAGATCTTGCCTAAGCAGCGTGTCAAATCTTATCATCGAAACTAGATCTTTAAAGCTTTTTATCTGGCGATTTTTAGCAAATATACTAACTCTTTGCAGAGTGATGTCTCTCTTTGGCTCCAGATCAACCCCGCAAAGCGTCTTTATAGTGCTCATAAATTCGTTAAATCCATCCATATCGCTTGGTGCTTTTGTCTCTAAAACTTCGCTTTGTTTATCCACTTTGTTAAAAAGCATTTAAAAACTCCTCAAGCTCTTTTCTTATCATCATTAAATTTAACGATTTTAAATTTTGATTTAGCTCCTTAGCGCGCTTTGGCATGCCATAAACTATCGCGCTCTCTTCGTTTTCAGCTATGCATTTTGCGCCTGCTTTATAGAGCTTATCAAGCCCAGCTGCACCATCATCGCCGATGCCAGTTAGCAAGATCGCTAGTAAATTTACATTTTTGGCTATCTGCGTGCCTGAGTTAAAAAGCACATCAACATTTGGCGTGTATATCGTTTTTATCTCAGGTTGTGGCTTTGCGCTAACTGGCAAAGTCGCTGAAATTTCAAAATTTTGATCGCAGATATAGACGATATTTTCTTTTAAATTTGTCTTTTCGCTTAAAATTTCAACATTTATGTTGCACTCCCTGCCCATTTGCGTGACAAATGAGTTTATAAACATCTTATTCATATGCTGAGCGATGACAACCATCGCACCATTTAAATTTATATCTTTTAATAGTTTTTTTATATGACCTGGGCCTCCTGTAGAAGCCCCTATTAAGACCAGTTTTTGAGCCACTAATTGCCTTTAAATTTAAAATTTACTACACAAATCAAGTTCTAAATTCGCCAAGTTTTGCATTTAGCGCATCTGTCATCTTGTTTAGATGCTCAGCAGCTGAAGCTATCTCTTCTACGCTTCTTGCACTTTGAGATGAAATTTGACTTATGCCCTCCATGCTTTTTACTATATCGTCAATATCCTTGCCAGTCTTTATATAGTCCTCTATAGTTTTATCAGATAGTCCTATGGCTGATCTCATGATACCACTCATATCTCTTATGGTGTTTTGCGCGTTGTTTGCTACGCCTGTTAGCTCGCTTATTTGCTTAGAGTTGATGCTCATTTGCTCGCTACTTTCATTTATAGCTTGAACGATGACATTGATAGTTGCGTTTATCTCTGTTAGGCTCTTTTGAGTTCGCTCAGCTAGCTTTCTAACCTCATCGGCAACGACTGCAAAGCCACGTCCGTGCTCGCCTGCTCTTGCTGCCTCAATGGCTGCGTTAAGAGCTAGTAAATTTGTCTGATCTGCAATGTCATTTATAACCACGAGGACTGATTTTACCTGCTCAGCGTCACGGCTAAGCTGCTCGATCTTGCCAGCCATTTGGTTCTCAATATCAGATGTCTGAGCGATCTCTGAAGATAAATTTGAGATGGTATTTAAGGTCTCATCAACGTAGGTTAGCGCCTTTTGAAGATCATCTTTGCCACCTTTTGCAACTTCGATTGAATCTTTCATATATGATTGTATCTCAGCGCAATCCTTCCCAGCGCTCTGAACTATCTTGCTTGAGTTTTCTACCCCACGGCCAGTTTGGACTGAGGTTGAGCTAAGCTCGTTTGCGATGGAGCTATTTTCATTTGAGATATCTTTTGCCTGGGCTATTAAAACCCTTACTTTTTCTATAAATTTATTTATAGCTTCGCTTGCTTTGGCTATCTCATCTTTGCCGACGACTTCTAGTTTTCTTGTTAGATCGCCATCGCCACTTGAGAGGTTTGTAGCTCGCAAGATTAGCTCATTTAGCGGTTTTGTGATAGAAAATTTAGAGTAGAGCATGGCAACTATTAGTGAGATGATTAAAACCACGACGGCTATGACGATGAAATTTGTAGTGTTTGCATTGGCGTCATTTTGCATGGTAGCTGAAATTTTATCTATCTCTTTATACATACCCTCAAGATCAACAACAGACATCAAAAGTACATCTTCATGAAATAAATTTAGCTTTTGTCCACGTGCTATCTTTCTTATAGTATTGCCATCCTTTGACTTCGCAACAAAATTTACAAAGTCTCCATTACTATTTTGCTTAGCCTTTTCGATAAGCTCTTTTACATATTTATAGCCATTTGCATCAGTTGCGTCAAGCCTATTTTGTCCATTAAATGCAGGTATGCCAGGGTTTGCAATAACCACTCCATCTATTGTTGAGAGACTAAAGTAGCCAAGCTTGCCATCGCCAAATCTAGCCCTTGAGAGATAGTCGATGATATCTTCCTTTTGATCTTCAATGGTCTCATTTGCATCGTCATAGACCTCTTGAATTTTTAGCAAAATGCTTGAAACGATATCCATCTCTTCACTTAAAGCTGCCCTTTTATCGGCTAGGACCGTTTCAGTTAGCTGTTTGGTAGAAAATTCTATCGCTTTGTTTTGCTCGTAAATGTTTAGAAAGACTAAGATGGCTCCAAGCACCAGCAGGGACGAGACGATCATTATCGTCACTTTTAATGAAATTTTCATAATACCTCCTTTTTAATGTTTAAATTTCCTTAATTTTGAGATTATAGCACTATTAAAGTGCAATATTTACTTTTTATTTGTGATCTTATATAAAAAGCTAAATATCTCAGCCACCGCTTTATATAAATTTGGCGGTATCTCTTGATCGACCTCGACCTTGCTTAAAATTTCAATGAGATCAGGATCCTCTTTGATCGGTATGTCATGCTCTTTTGCAAGGCTTATTATCTTATTTGCTATCTCGCCAGCACCGCTTGCAAGCACCTTTGGAGCGTTATCTTGCGATCTGTTGTAGCCAAGGGCGACGGCTTTTTTCTTATTTACTTGCATCAAATTTTCTTATCAAAGCCCACATCAAGGCCACCAAAATTTTTAAATCTATCGTTTAACTTCACCTTTGGCAAGGTTTTGATGTTAAAATTTGAAACGATTAGTCCAAGCTTTGAGATAGCTTGCTTTAGCTCGCTCGAGCTAGATATTATCAGCTCCTTAAACTCATTTGTCTGCGTGGCAACTGAAAGGTCAATATAGCGTTTATCCACAAGTCCAACCATCACGTTTATCTGACCAAATTTCTTAAAATTTAGATCGATCTGAGCGTAAAATTTATCCTTTTTGCCCTGTTTAAATGCGACATTTCCGCCCTCCACGCCGTCCCAAATATAAGGCATATAAGTTTGTATGCCCCCTTGCAAGCTTGAGACCATCTGGTGCATCTCGATTTGAGAGATCATTTTGTTTGCAGCATTGACGGTTTGGGCGTTTTGGCTCTTTTCGCTTATGTTTAAAAGCGTGCTTTTTACATCTTGATTTAGCACCTTTGAAATTTCACTCTGGCTCTTTGTAGTGATGTTGTTTATGTCGTTTGTGGCAAGTTTTAGCTGCTTTAAAAGCGCCTTACTTTCGACTAGATCGCTTTTAGCCGTGCTAGCTTCACTATCAGCCAGACTTAGACTGTGAGCTAGGCGTCTTGCCGCACTTTGGAGCTTATCTTGCAAGCTGCCCTCTTTTGAGACGTCGCTAACCTCGTTAAACGCCTTTACAAGTCCTGCCTCATCGCCTATGTTATTTAGCATTTTTAGATCGTTTTTTAGGCTCTCAAGGATAGCTTTTAGTTCTTTGTGATTTTGTGTAAAGCCAAAGTTTTGATTTAGTTTTTCGCTAGCTAAATTTGCCACCTTCTCGCTTAAATTTGAGATGAAATTCTCCATCTTGACTATCTGGCTTTTAACAGCGTCTGCGCTTTGCTCTTTTGAGAAGTTTTTATCTAGAAATTTAGCCACATTATCAAGCTTATCCACATCTTTTAAAAGCGTTTTTATGCTTGAGTTATCAAGGAGATTTTTAGCGTCACCGCTCGCTTTTTCAAGCATAGAAGTAAGCTTCATGAATGAGTTTTGATTATCCAAGCTCTCATCATTTAGAGTTAAAATTTGACTAAGCAAATTTTGATTTGAGAGATTTTTTATATCGCTTAGTAGCTTTTGTATCGAGCTTGGCAGTTTTTCTGGGGTAAGCGCATCTTTTAAATTTGCTTCAAGCATGACACCTGAGTTTTTGATCTGATCATTTAGCGAGCCAGTTTTTAGGTCGGCTATTGGCTTTAGAAATTCTTTTAGTTTTAGTGCAAGGCTCTTTATCTCAGCGCTTTCATTTTGCGCAGCTTCAGCCTCTAAGCTTTTAGCAAGATCAGAAAGCTCACTTGCTAAATTTGGAGCGATCTTCGTATCTTTTGCCTGAGATAAAATTTGCTCAGCTTTGCTAAGGCTTGAAGCGCTTTTTAGATCATCAAGCACCCTTGCAACTAGCTTGCCAACGTTATCAAGGGCGTTTGAGACGCTCTGTTCGCTTGGCGTCCCAGCTGGCTGATTTTTAAAAAGCGAACCCTCGTTTTTACGGACAGGCGCGTTTTGGGCGGCGTTTTGCCCAGTTTGAACCGAGGTATTTGATATGTTTAGAGAATTTGCTACGTCCATTTTCTACTTTTTATTTTCTCTATCGGCAAAATTGCCATTTTGCTGAATAGTCGCGATACCAGCCGTCCTTGCAACGAGCCTGTCGTTGTACTCTTTTCTCATGTGCTGTGGTATGGTCTTTTGCGTTAGCGCAAATAAAATGAGCCCAACATAAAGCACCAAATAGACATAGATAAAGCCAAATGCGCCAAAAATTTTCATCGCATAGCTCATAAGAAGCGGCGAGAAAAGCGAGGCAAAAGAGTAGCTAAAAAGCAGCGCGCGTGCCACTTGGACGCTCTTTGTCTTGTCTGTGATCTCGTCATTTGCTCTAGCAAGCGAAAGTCCGTATGTGCAAAAAATTCCACCGCCAAAGAAAAACGAAAGGATGTATTGAATGATCAAATTTGAGCCATTTAGTAAAAATAAGACTGCACTTACTAATGCCACGGCGCTGCAAAGCAAGAGCGCTGGGCGTCTGCCGTATCTATCTGAAAAGCCTCCGATAAATGTTTGAGCCAAAAAGCCCCCAGCCATCGCTATAGTCATAAAAAATGACGCCTCTTTTGCGCTATATCCTTGAAGCAAGACAAAGAGGCTTGCCATAGAAAAAAAGCCATTTATAGCAAGTCCTGCAACGAGCGCTCCCACGAGTGCTAGCGGGACGATACCAAAAATTTTTGGGATGTTTATGGGTTGGCGCTGCGGGATTTGAGGCTGATTGATGCGGATTAAATTTAAAGGTATGCTTGAGAGCATGATAAAGGCTGCACTGATGATGAAAATTTCAAATGCGCTAAGATCAAGCGCTAAGATCAAAATTCCAAGGCCAAAACTCGTGTAGAAAACGCACTCGTAAAAGGCGATGACGCGCGATCTTATCTTGTTTGGGATCTTAGCATTTAGCCAGCTTTCTATAACCATCAAAAGCGCGTAGTAGCAATATCCCAAAAAGGCTCGCAAAATCGCCCAAAAGATCAAGTTTTCACTTATGGCGTGAAGCATGGCTGAGACTGCAAATATAGCTGAAAAGATAGCAAAAGCTCTGATGTGGCCGGTGGTTGAGATGATCCTGTGCGCTGTGATCGTGCTAATTAACGCTCCTATAAAAAATCCAGTGTTAATTAGTCCAATCGCAAGCTCGCCTACGCCATTTTGTTTAAGAAGCGCACTACAAGATGCGATGACTAGGCCATTGCCTATAAAAAGTAGGCTCATGCCCAAAAATAGCGGTCCCATCGAGCGAATGATCCTAAAACTACTTGCCATCTGCGTCCTTTCTTAAATTATTTTGCATTATCCCAAAGATAAAAGCTCCAATAGGCATCGGAGCAAGCCCCACTAAAAAGCCAGGCACGTTTAGTAAATTTTCATTTTTTAAAAATATAAATCCAAAAAAAAGTATCGCATACGCAACCAAGCGATAAGGCATAAATGCCGCTGCAAAGCTTTTATCTTTAAATGAAAATTTCTGCTTTTTTAGCCTTGCTTTTTCATCTTTTAGGCTAAACTCTTTTGCCTCATTTTGGGGCAAAATTTCATCATCTTCTTCATCCTCTTCTTCTATCTTGGCTAAAATTTCCTCTCTTGCATTTTCTAGCCTCGAGTTTATGCGGTTTTTATAGGCAAAAAAGCTAGCTGTTAGGATGATAAGCGAGGCAAAAAATGAAATTTGCGAGCTTATAAAAAATTGATTTGATATAAATTTGCCAACCACGCTAAGAGCTAGCCAAAGCGCAAAGTAGCAAATAAAAAGCCTGCTAATCGTCCTCGTCATCATCGTCTTTTGTGTAGCCTTTATATCTAGTCTCGTCCTTTAGCTCATCTAGGCTTTTAACCTGCGCTTTATAGGCTTTATAGACATTTAAAATAGCAGCTGCGATGCCAATAGCAAAGCCTATCCAAAGCGCTGGCGTGAAATTTGTAGCCTTTTTTACAAGATATCCTAGCCCAGTGCCAAGCAAGATCGCAACTACGATTGAAACGCCAAGACTTAGCTGCTCAGCCCCTGCTACGATATCTTTTATCTTAAATTTTGCCATTAAGCTTTTATCTCCAAAAATGCCTCTTTAGCTGCATTTACCGCTAGATCGATATCAGCTTCACTCATCGCATCGCAGATAAATCCAGTCTCAAACTGGCTAGGTGCAAGATAAATTCCGCGTCTAAGCATCGCTTGGTGAAATTTAGCAAAGAGTTTTGTGTCACTCTTTAGCGCATCGTCGTAGTTTTTTACTGCATGGTCTGTAAAAAAGTAGCCAAACATAGAGCCACGAACCTCGGTTTGGATGGTGATGCCAGCACTTTTTGCTGCCTCTTTGAAGCCCTCCATTAGTCTTTTCGCTAGTTTTTCAAGTCTAGCGTATAAATTTACGTCGCTATTTATCTTTGAAATAGCCGCTATACCAGCGCTCATCGCCACTGGGTTGCCACTTAGCGTGCCTGCTTGATATACTGCACCCTCAGGGCTTAAGCAGTCCATGATCTTAGCCTTACCGCCAAATGCAGCGACGTTCATGCCTCCACCTATAACCTTGCCAAATGTGACAAGGTCAGCATCCACCTCGTGAAACGGATATGAGCCAAGGCGAGAAGCTCTAAAACCGCTCATAACCTCATCAAGGATGAGCACAGCGCCAAATTTATCGCAAAGCTCTCTAAGCTCACGTAAGAATTTCTTATCAGCTGGCACAAGCCCCATATTTCCAGCGATTGGCTCGATTATGACGACACCTATCTTGTCTTTATTGTTCTCAAAAATGGCTTTTACGCTCTCTATATCGTTGTAGATAGCTAAAAATGTATTTTTCACAACATCTTGTGGCACACCGCCGCTTGAAGCGTTGCCGTATGTCGTTGCGCCACTTCCTGCTTTGATAAGAAGTGCGTCGCTATGTCCGTGGTAGCAGCCTTCAAATTTGATAAGGCCATCTTTTTTGGCATATCCTCTAGCCACTCTGATAGCGCTCATGGTAGCCTCTGTGCCAGAGCTAACGAAGCGAATTTTATCTATTTGTTTAAACTCATCACATATTAGCTTTGCTAGAGCGGTCTCTTTTGGTGAGGGAGCGCCGTAAGATACGCCTTGTTTTACAGCAGAGATGATCGCTTCTTCTATATCTTTGTTGCAGTGACCAAAGATGAGCGGACCCCAGCTTTGGATGAAGTCAAGGTATTTTTTGCCCTCGACATCGTATAGATAAGCGCCCTTTGCATGATCTATCATCACAGGCTCGCCTCCAACGCTACCAAATGCACGAACTGGAGAATTTACGCCGCCTGGGATATATTTTTTAGCTTCGCTAAATGCCTCTTTATTTGTCATTTTTTATCCTTTTGATTTTGTGTTTTTAAATTTGTCTTTTGATTATCTTTTTGATTTATT
>CAUUZE010000037.1:0-15174 GCA_963549665.1 Campylobacter concisus
ACTGGCACGCCTACTAGCTCATTTTGTGCGTAAATTTTAACCTCGCTTGGAGTTAAAATTTGCTTTCTGCCAACTGGCTTATCAGGCTGGGTAAAGACCGCTTTTATGTTAAAGCCAGCCTCTTTTAGGTGCCTAAGTATCCTAACGGCATAGTCAGGCGTCCCCATAAAAACTACATTCATTACTTTCCTTTAAATTTCAACGACTTTTATTTTGATCTGCGTTTTTGCTGCTTGGCAGCCAAGAGGCGCATGGATCTTTCTGCCAGCTAATCTTTTGCAATACCAAATTTCTTAGCTCATTAACGCTAACTTTGCCACTACGATCAAGATCCAGCCTTTTAAATTCATCACTAGTGCATAGATCTGGCGCTATTTTTAGTTCAGACGGTGCCTTACATGCTCTCCACTCATCTAAATTTAGCGTGCCGTCACGATCTATGTCATTAAAATCTAAAAACATATATATTGGATCCGCTGGATCACAGCTATATGCACCAAGACAAAATAGTATAATGCAAAAAACTTTCTTCATTTTATACTCTTAAAAATCTCTGTTCAAAGCACTAAAAATTCGCAACTCAAAGCTCCTTTTTTAACAGCTCAAGCAGTGCAAATTTAATCTCGTCGATATTCTCGTTTGTCGCTGAAGAGATCGGCAAAACAAAGTATGGTTTTTTCGCGTCAAAGCTATATAGGTCTTGCTTATAGACAAATTTACCAACTTGATTTGGCTCTAAATTTATGCTTTTCATAAATTCTTTTATATTTTCATCTAAATTTTCAGCCGCATCGACTCTGGTGAGCGCGATAGCATAGTCCCTGCTAGCAAGCACACTTGAAAATTTAGCGACCTCCTCTTTTAGCACGCTAAACTGCTCGCTCATGCTTCTGTAGTTTGCACTATCTATCATAAAAAGCAAAATTTTATTTCTCTCGATATGCTTTAAAAACTGCACGCCAAGGCCGCGTCCGTCGCTAGCTCCCTCGATGATGCCAGGGATGTCAGCCATGACAAAGCCGCTAAACTCATCGACCTCAACAAGTCCAAGCTTTGGTGTAAGCGTGGTAAATTCGTAGTTTGCTATCTGTGGTTTGGCGTTTGAGACGGCTGAGATGAGGGTTGATTTGCCCACATTTGGAAAGCCAACAAGGCCCACGTCAGCTATTAGCTTTAGCTCGAGCCTTACCTCTACGCTCTCTTCTGGCATACCCTTTTGAGCGTATTCTGGAGCTTGGTTGATAGAGTTTTTAAAGTGAAAATTTCCTAGTCCGCCCTTGCCGCCTTTTAAAAATAGCGTCCTTTGCCCCTCTTCTACCATGTCGCAAAGCAGCTCGTTTGTCTGCGCGTCATAGACTGCCGTTCCTGGTGGCACGATGAGCTCTAAGCTCTCGCCCTTTTTGCCAGTCATTCTTTTTCCCATGCCAGCCTCGCCGTCGCTTGCTCTCATCGCCTTTTTGCCCTTGTAGTTTGCCAGTGTGTGGGTGTTGTTGTCGCAGACAAAATATACATCTCCGCCATCACCGCCATCTCCGCCATCTGGGCCGCCTAAAATGACGTGCTTTTCGCGGCGAAAGCTTACTGCACCAGCTCCGCCATGCCCTGAGCTTAGGGTTAATTTCACGCTATCTATAAACATTTTTTACCTTAAATTTATCTATTATTTAGTTTGAATTTTAGGCGAGATTATATCTTTTAAATGATTAAAATTTGTTTTGTATTCAAAATGTTATTTTTTTCTTGCCACATCATAAATTTAGAAAATCAGCCAAATTTTTGCCTAAATTTCATAAAATGGCGCAAAAGGATAGAGAATGAAAACACTTACGATTATTGATACTTTTGGCTTCTTTTTTAGGCTTTACTATGCTATGAGCGGGCTTAAAAATCGCGAGGGCAAACCAAGTGGCATGATAAGTGGCTTTGCAAATTTTATAGCGAGCCTAAAAGATGAGTACCAAAGCGACTACCTCATCTTCGCACTTGATAGCAAGGGCAAGACCCTGCGCCATGAAATTTTGGGCGAATACAAGGCCAACAGGAGCGAGCCGCCAGCTCAGCTAAAAGAGCAGCTGCCAGTTTGTATAGATATGATAGAAAAAATGGGACTTTACAGCCTTAGCCGCGAGGGCTACGAGGCTGATGATATCATCGCAAGCACGGTTAAAATTTGCAAAGATAAAGATATATTTGTGCGAATAGTCACGCACGATAAAGACCTTTACCAGCTCATAGAGGACGGCAAAGTGAGCATCTACAGCCCACAAAGCAAGATCGACCACGATAGTGCGAGCTGCTTTGAAAAGTATGGCGTCTATCCAGCGCAAGTGAGAGACTTTTTAGCCATCGCAGGAGACAGCTCGGATAATATCCCAGGTGTCAAAGGTATCGGCGCAGTGGGAGCTAAGAAGCTTTTGGCCGAGTATGGTAGCTTAGAGGGAATTTATGAAAATTTAGCCCTTGTTAGAAACGAGCGCACCAAAAATATGCTAGCAGCCGCAATGGACGAGGCGTTTTTGAGCAAAAAACTAGCCACGCTCTTTGATGACGCCATCACTTCGCTTGATCTTGAACACTCTAAATTTCCAGAGCAAAATCCTCTGATAAACATCTCAGAAATTTTAAAAGAGTACGATCTAAACAGGCTTCTTAAGAGCTTGCAAAAAGAGGAAAATGCTGAATTTAAACTTGGCTTTAGAGCAAATTTACTACTTGACGAGGCGAGTGTTGAGAAACTGCTTGCCGACATCACTCCAGAGACCATCGTCGCCTTTGATACCGAGACCACGGGCGTTGATAGCAAGAGCGCAAAGATCGTTGGCTTTAGCTTTTGCTTTAACGACGAGGACGCCTACTACGTGCCAGTAGCTCACAACTACCTAGGCGCGCCAAAGCAAATAGACCTAAAATTTGCCACTTGGGCGGTAGGGCAAATTTATAAAGGCTGTGTGATCGGACAAAATTTAAAATATGACTTTGAGATCGTGAAAAACAACCTTGGGCTAAACCCGCCTGCAAATTTCAAAGACACGATGATACTTGCGTGGCTTAGCGATCCAAACTCGAGCGTTGGCATGGACGCACTGGCAAAGAGGCTCTATGACTACGACACGATCAAATTTGAAGATATGGTCAAAAAGGGGCAGACTTTTGGCGATGTGCCTCTAGAAAATGCCGCTAAATATGCCGCTGAAGATGCTTGGATAACGCTTAAATTTTATAAAACTTTTCAAAACACGCTAGATCCAAATTTACTAGCCCTTGCCGATACGCACGAGTTTCCTTTTATCCTCACGCTCTTTGACATGGAGCAAAACGGCATCAAGATAAACGAAGCTAAGATGCAAAAGCTCATCCTTGAAAACGACACCAAACTAAAGGCGCTAACAAGTGAAATTTACGAGCTAAGCGGCGAAAATTTCAACATAAACTCCGTAAAACAGCTTGGCGTCATACTTTTTGAGCACCTAAAACTCCCTACCAAAAAGAAGACAAAAACAGGATATAGCACCGATGAGAGCGTGCTAGCTGAGCTCATAGACGCTCATCCGGTGATTGAAAAAATTTTAGCTTACAGAGAGCTATATAAACTGCAAAGCACCTACTGCGAGCCACTTTTAGCGCTTGCGAAAAAGGATGATGGCTCACGAATTTACACGAGCTTTTTGCAAACTGGCACAAGCACTGGCAGGCTTTCAAGTAAAAATCCAAATTTGCAAAATATCCCAGCTCGTGGCAACCTCGCAAAGGATGTCAGAGAGTGCTTTGAGGCGCGCGAAGGCTATAGCTTCGTGGGGCTTGACTACAGCCAGATCGAGCTTAGGCTACTAGCTCACTTTAGCCGTGATCCTGCGCTGCTTGAGGCGTTTAAAAATGACGAGGATATCCACGCAAGGACGGCTATTAGCATATTTGGTAGCAGCGACGGACAAAATAGAGCCGTGGCAAAGAGTATAAATTTTGGCCTCATTTACGGCATGGGCTCAAGCAAGCTCGCAAATCAAGTAAATATCACAAGAGCAGAGGCAAAAGAGTATATAGAGCGCTATTTTAAGGCGTTTGCGACGATCAAAGAGTTTTTAGAGAGCATAAAAATTTCAGCCAAAAACGACGGCTTTGTGCAGACACTACTTGGCAGAAGGCGCTACTTTGACTTTAAAAGTGCCACACCTATGCAAATAGCTATGTTTGAGCGCGAGGCGGTAAATACAGTCTTTCAAGGCTCAGCGGCAGATCTAGTTAAGATGGCGATGGTAAAAGTTAGAGCAAATTTAGATGAAAAAGCGAGTATGTTGCTTCAGATCCACGACGAGCTGATCTTTGAAGTAAAAGACGAGTTTGCGCAGGAATTTGGCAAGGCGACGCAAAGGACGATGGAGGAAATTTACACCTTAAATGTGCCACTTAAAACATCGCTAAATATCGCCAAAAACTGGGGTGAGCTAAAATAGAGCAAATTTTGGCTAGCTCATTTAAATTTGAGCGAGCTAGTCAAATTTGATTTTAAAATAAAAAGCATATATAAATAGGTATCTAAATTTACCAAGCTTTGTTTTTTTGCATAGATAAATTTTCAAACAGATAAGCCAAAATGCAGCCAGCCAGGTAGCAAATAATGTCCGCCCAGTCAAAGGTCCCACCAAAGATTATCCGTAAAATTGAGCTTTTGACACCTAAAATTTCAAGAATCTTGAGGTATTGCAAGGCTTCTATAAAAAGTGAAATGATAAAGACAACAATGGCTAAATTTATAGGAGCTACCCTAAATATAGCTCGCCCAAACGCATAAAGCATCGCAGTAGCTAGCACATCGCCGATATAGTGCCTTATAAAACCGCCTTTTATAAAGATAGCGATGTAAATTTCTATCGCCAAAATAATAACGCCGATCACCGCCCAACCTACTCTTCTTTTTTGGCTAAACTCATCTTTTTTTATAGGCAAATTTATGGTTTCTTTAGCATCTTCTTTCAAATTTATCCTTTTAAATTTATATCGAAGATTTTAACACAGATGAAAATACTTCACAACTTTTTGCAATATTATAAAATAAAACTTAAATTTTTTTATTAATAATTTTTAAAAACAAAGCATGAAAAATTTAGATTTTATAGTTTATACAAAGTAAAATTTATAAAATTAAAAGAAGTAGATATGATGCAAAATTTCAGCTCAAAATACCTAACACAAGCTTTTTATCTAATGCAAAACTCTCGCTTTTGTCAAATTAATCTTAAAATATAAGTTTAATCTCAATTCATAAGAGATATAATCAACATTAAATTTACATTTAACTTAGGAGGTTTCATGGATTTTCTCATGAATTTAAGTGAAGGCGTGCAGTTTGCTATCCAGCTTCTCATCGTCCTTATCTGTTTGTTCTACGGAGCTAAAAAAGGCGGTATAGCGCTTGGTATGCTAGGCGGTATCGGTCTTATAGTTCTAGTTTTTGGATTTAACATCGAACCTGGTAAGCCTGCCATCGATGTTATGCTAACTATCCTTGCTGTCGTTGTGGCAAGTGCTACACTTCAAGCTAGTGGTGGTCTTGACGTCATGCTTCAAATAGCAGAAACCATACTTAGAAAAAATCCAAAATATGTAAGTATCTTAGCTCCATTTGTAACATGTACGCTTACTATTTTATGCGGAACTGGACACGTTGTTTATACTGTGCTTCCTATCGTTTATGACATCGCTATCAAAAACGGTATCCGCCCAGAGCGTCCTATGGCTGCAAGTTCTATCGCTTCACAAATGGGTATCATCGCTAGCCCAGTTTCTGTCGCTGTTGTAACCCTTACTAGCTTTCTTATCAACGCTAAAACTCACTTAGCTGGTTTCGATGGATACTTAGACCTTTTAAAGATCACTATCCCATCAACATTTTGTGGCGTTTTGGCGATAGGAATTTTTAGCTGGTTTAGAGGTAAAGACCTTGATAAAGACGAAGTCTTTCAAGCAAAACTTCAAGACCCTGAGTTTAAAAAATACGTTTATGGCGACAGCGCAACACTTCTAGGCAAAAAACTTCCTATGCACCAATGGGCTGCAATGTGGATATTTTTAGGCTCTATCCTCGTAGTCGCACTTCTTGGATACTTTAAAGATCTTCGCCCAAGCTGGACTACTTATAAAGACGCAACAGTCGTTCAAATAGTAGCAAACCTTCCAACTGAGCAAAAAGTCTTAAAAACCTTAAAGATAAAAGACGCCAGCATCCAAACTGAAGCTGCTGAGCTAAAAGTTTCAAACGACAAGCTAAACTCAAATCAAAAAGCTCAATCAGTCAAAATCATCGGCAAAGATGCAAATCAAACTCTTACTCGCACAGCTGATGGTGCAGTAACATATATAAATGAAAAAGGCGCAAAAGAGGAATTTCAAGGTGCTTATATCAACATAAGCAACAAACTAGCCTCTTCAAAGAGCCTAAGCATGGTTCATGTTATCCAAATTTTCATGCTTTTAACAGGTGCAATCATCTTAATATTTACTCCAACAGATGCTAGTAAGATCGGTAAAAACGAGATCTTTAGATCAGGCATGATCGCTCTTGTTGCGGTATTTGGTATCTCTTGGATGGCTGAGACTATGTTTGCAGTGCATACTCCGATGATGAAAGAAGCACTAGGTGGCATCGTAAAAGAACATCCTTGGACCTATGCGGTTATGCTACTTATCATCTCTAAATTTGTTAACTCTCAAGCTGCAGCTTTGGTTGCGTTCGTGCCATTAGCACTAAACATCGACGTTAACCCTGCTGTAATCCTAGCCTTTGCGCCAGCTTGCTATGGATATTACATCCTACCAACGTACCCAAGCGACCTTGCGGCTATTCAGTTTGATAGAAGTGGCACGACACACATTGGCAAATTTGTTATCAACCACAGCTTCATCTTCCCAGGCCTTATCGGCGTTATAGTCTCTTGTATATTTGGCTATATCTTCGCTACTGCGTTTGGCTATCTATAATAGATAAATTTCTTGCTGCCTTTTGGTGGCAAGGAATTTCTTCATCAAAGTTTATCTTGAAATTTCTGCTTATTGCTCATATAAACAAAGCTTAGCACTTCAGCCACAGCCCTAAAAAGGTGTGCTGGTATCGTGTCATCGACTTCACAAACTCTATAAAGCTCCCTTGCAAGAGGTGGATTTTCATAAATTTGCACTCCATTTTCAACCGCTACCTTTTTTATCTGAAGCGCTAAAAAATCAACCCCTTTAGCAAGTATTATCGGTGCTTCGTCACGGCTTTTGTCGTATCTGATCGCCACGGCATAGTGAGTTGGGTTTGTTATGACGACGTCAGCTTGTGGGATATTTTGCATCATTCGGCGCTTGGCTGCACGCATTTGCGCTTGGCGGATCCTGCCCTTAACCTGCGGATCACCCTCCATCTGCTTATACTCGTCCTTGATCTCTTGCTTGCTCATGCGAAGGTCTTTAAAATACTGAAAACGCACGATGAGCAGGTCAGCAAGACCGATCACAAAAAGTATAAAAAGCATGACACTAACTAAAATGATGAGCTTCTCTTTTAGCCACGCAAGCTGGTCAAACATAGAAAAAAAGAGCGTGTGCGGAAGCTCTTTTATAAACTGCAAGAAAAAGTAAAATCCAACTCCAAAGACGATGCTTACTTTAACGACGATCTTGACGCTCTCGATCGCCTTTTTCATTGAAAATAAATTTTTTAGCCCTTTTAGTGGATTTATCTTGCCAAAATTTGGCGTTATGGGCTTTGTGGTAAATATAAAGCCAAACTGCATTACATTTGCGATTATGCCAGCAACCGCGACGCAGATGCAAACTGGCAGGATCATCAAAAGCGCCCTGCCAAAGGTATTTACAACGATCATTTTTACCGTTGGCAAAGTCAGTGGCTGACCGATAAATTTAGAGTAGTAGATGTAAAGCGAGATGACCTGATCTTTCATAAAATTTAGCATCGCAAGCAGCACGCCAATAGCGATAACTAGGGTCACAAAGCCTGATAGATCCTGACTTTTGGGAACGTTGCCGTCCTTTTTGGCGTCTTCTATCTTTTTGGGGGTCGCTTCTTCGGTTTTTTCCTGATCTTCGCCTGCCATCTTTGTCCTAAGCTCGCTTAAATTTGGGCGATTATAACCAAAATGCGGTTAAACTATCCGCTAAATTTAAATTTTGCAATTCAAAAAAACTAAGCCGTTTTAGGCGTTTTTGGCTAAAATTAGCAAAAATAAGGAGCACGCAAAATGTCATTTTTAGAAGGCTTATTTAACATTTTCAAAACCAAAAAACCACCAAAAAGCGATGAAGAGCTACTTTTAGACGAGTATGCAAGCATTTACGCCGAGATAAAAGAGAAAAATTTAAACGAATACGACTTTTTATGTGAGCTCATACGATTACTCTCTTTTTCAAGAGCTAGACGCTACGACTTTTGCCTTGAAAAGTGCCTAGCTGATGGCGATGCCGAGGCACTAAATGATCTCATTTTTCAATACGCTAAGCTAAATTTACTCCCAGGATGCAGCGGTGGATATGATCAGTGCGAGAAGCTCATACCGGCATTTTTTGCTATCGCTTGTGGCGACACAGATAGCATGGCAAGCATCTTTCCAAAAGGCCTGCCACCTAGCAAAAACGGCTATAAATTTCTATGTGTTATGCATGATCTGCTCACGGCGATGCTTTGGCAAGATGAAAATTTACTTGCCCCTGCCCTAGAAAAGGCTCACACCTTTGCAGAGTCTAAAAAGCCAGCAAATGAAAGAGAGGCGGTTAAATTTGTGCTTGCCTTGCATAAAAAAGATACGGCTGCTATGAGCGAGCATTTGCAGAAATTTTGCTCCACTTTTGGCAGGACAGATGCACCTAAATTTGAAAAACGCCTCTACATTTTCGCGCACGGACTTCATGCCTTAGCGCGCTACTTTTTACCGCTTGAACTCTTTAAAGAGATAAAGCTACCGAAAAATGAAAATTTCAGTAAATTTTACGCAAAGAGACTCTTTCAAAATGAAATTCCCAAGCCAAAACTTTATTTTACTTTTCCACCTGAGCTTGAGCTGATAAATGTGATCTTAAGTGCGCCAGTAGCTAAAACGCTAGTATATCAGCCACATTTGCCAAGTGACAAAACATTTTTCTTAGATCATAGCTCTATGATAAGAAATTTAGCTGATGAGATCATAAGATCAGGGGCATTAAAGTAGAATTTATAAACTTTTGGCTAATATTCACACTTTACAACCAACAAAGCTCCATAAATCTTTTGCAAAAAAGTGCTTTTTGGTCTTACCAAATTTTAGAAAGGTAGAGTATGTCAAAATACGCTATATTTAAGCATGGCGGCAAGCAATATCGTGTTAGCGAAGGCGAATTCCTTAAGCTAGATCACTTTAGCGCTGAAGCTAAATCAACCGTTGAGATTACAGAAGTTTTAGCTGTAAACGACGGCGAAGTAAAGGTAGGTGCGCCATTTGTTAAGGGTGCAAAAGTTGTTCTTGAGGTCGTTAATGAAGGCAAAGACAAAAAAGTAGTTATCTACAAAAAACGCAGACGTAAAGACTCAAAACTAAAACGCGGCTTTAGAAGACAATTTACACGTGTAAAAGTCGTAAGTATCGCAGCTTAAGGAGATAAGATATGGCACACAAAAAAGGTCAAGGTTCAACCCAAAATAACCGTGATAGTATCGGACGCCGATTAGGTGTTAAGAAATTTGGTGGCGAGTTCGTTCGTGCTGGAAATATAATCATCCGCCAAAGAGGAACAGCAACTCACGCTGGAAACAACGTAGGTCTTGGCAAAGATCACACTATTTTTGCATTAGTCGATGGCTTTGTAAAATTTGAAAGACTTGATAAAAACAGAAAAAAAGTATCTGTTTATCCAGCTGCATAACCCCAGGGGGCATTCGCCCCTTTTTATTTTTAAATCTACTCAAAATTTAATTTATCTTTTCTAATTCTTTGATTATTTTCATAGCTCTATTTTTCCAAGTATTTTCACTCATACTTTCATAGGCATTTTTTGAAATTTTATTTAGTTCTTCATTACTTAAAGTCTTTATATAGTTAAATTTTTCTTCTAAACTTTTTTCATCACCCGCTTCATATAAAAAACCGTTTTCGCCATCTTTTACTATTTCAGCAACTGGTAGGAAATTTGGAGCTAAGACGACATTTGAATTTGCCATATATTCAAAAAGCTTTAATGGAGTGCTATAAAGCGAATAATCACTTTTTACACTAGGTATTATCAAAATAGTATTGTTTTCAATAAGACTTTTTACAACTTCATTTTGAGGCAGCAGTCCTTTAAAACATACCAAATTTTCAATCTCTCTTTCTTTAAGAGTGTTTTTTAAAGTCATAAAACTATTTCCGCTATTTTTGCCATAAAGTTCTAGTTTTATACTAGTTTTTAAGGCAAAATCTAGCATCAAATCAAGGCCTTTCCATAACAAGAATGAGCCATAATAGTTTATAATTGAAAAATCAAAATCTTTCTTCTTAAAATCAGAATCTTGCTTACAACCGTTATAAACAACTGCCGAATTTGCTATTTGTAAGCCGAAAAATTTTCTAAGCTCGTTTAGCGTACTGCTATTGTGCGAAAATACAAAATCGGCATTTTGTAGTATCTCTTTTTCCATATCATAAAGTGCTTTGTTACCCAAAGTAAAACACTCGTGCGCTTCAAATACAACCTTTTGATCAGGCATTTTATTTTCTAGTAAAAATTTAGCTATCTTTAAATGTCTCGTATAAAATATTGCGTCTTTATTTGAGTAGATATTTATTATTTTTTTTAGAAAGAAATTAAAAATTTTATTACTTTTTAAAAATAGAATCTTTTTTCTTACAAACAATAAGTCATTAGCTTTTAGCTTTAAAGCGAATTTCTCATTTACCTCATTTAAATTTAAAGGAGACTGCGGTAAAACCAGCTTAGCATCACACATATTACTAAGCTCAAAAAATGTATTTAGTATTGCTATCTCTCTTGCATTACCTTGCGGAATTTGTTCTGGATATATGTAAAACAGTTTCATAAATCACTCCTTATTTTTGCACAAAAACACTATAAAAAGACCAAGCATTACATAAAGATGAGTAAAATACATAGTTTCAAATAATCCCCTAAATATATAAGTGCAAAGTATGCTTCCAAATATTGCTATATAAAATTTGTTGTTTGACAAATACCTTTTAAAAGAAACAAAAAGCATATAAAAAACAAGCGCAACAAAAAAAGCAGTACCTACTACACCGTAATGATAATACTGACCAATAAATACTGGCTCGTCATGATGCGGATACTTAGTTCCATCAGCGCCTACACCAGTTGGGCCAAGGTCATCATTATTAACATTTTTATCATTTAAAAATTTAGTATATTGTTTACCACCAAAGCCTATACCTATATAAGCTCTATCAGAGTTAAAAAGAAGCGGCAACCTCTTTGTTAAAATATCTCCTCTACCAGAAGTATAAAATCCTTGTGCAACTTTTAACTGCAAAAGCGTAGAGTTATGATAGACGCAAGCAGAGGCGACAAGTAAAAATAGGCAAAATATCACGGATTTTTTATTTATAAGATTAATTTTTTCATTTTTAAAAGTTAGAGCCAACATAACCATCAAACTTAGGGCAAGTGCAAGCCATGAGCCCCTAGCACCTGTAAGCAAAATAAAAATTAAACTAACAATAATGTTAAAAACTATGATAAAAAATTTGTAAAAATTATTTTTGATAAAAAATATTGAGACCAAAGAAAAAATAAATAAACTATCAAAAAAGCCTGCATAAAATCTATCTATAGGTTGCGTCCATTGGTCTTTTTCATTTTTTAAATTTAAAAGAGTGCCATCTTCTATCCCTTTTATAAAAAAATGTATATTATCTATACTAAGTGCTGCAACCATAGCAAAAAATAACCATTTTGAGTTTTTATAGCTACCATCATGCCAAAGAAGAACAATAAAAATAAATATAAACGCTCTTTTAAATTCATTAAGCGCTGAAAGTGCTGCATTTTGCGTAGCATCATAAGGAAAAAATGATATGCCAAAAACATATAAATTTAAAAGCAAAAATAGCAATAAAATAGCTTTATTGTTCTTTGCATTGTTTTTTATATTTTGTACAACATTTTTAGTATCGACTGCAAAAAGGATCAATGTTAAAAATAGAGCTAAATATATGGCTAAATTTTTAATAGCAGTTATGTGTTCGTTATACTGACCTATTAGAAACAAAGATAAAAAAATTAAAATTGCTATATTTAAATATCTGCTAGCTTTTAGCTTTTCTTGGAAAAATCCTTTCATACCTCAACTAGCTCCTGTGCAAATTTTGACCACTCATACATGTCTTTTATACTCTCTCTTGGTCTTAAATTTTCTATATTTTCTAGCGTTAAATTTATCTTTTCTATCATGTTACTTTCATCAGAAATTTTAAATTTATACCCATTTACTCTGTCTTTTATGATCTCTTTCATGCCACCGTTTAAGCTAACTACGCAAGGCTTATTAGCTGCTAATGCCTCAATGACGGTTATACCAAAAGCTTCATGGCCAATGCTTGGTTGCAAGTAGACATCGCAAGCGTTATAATACTCATTTAGCTCATCATGTCCGATAGCACCAACAAAAATGACCTTTTGATTTAAGTTAAGCTTAGCTGCTAGTTCTTTTAGGCTTTGTAAATTTTCTCCATCACCAACTAGCATAAATTTGGCGTTTTTGATCTTGTCTATATTTTTTACCATCATGCCAAAGCCTTTCCAACCAACTACTCTACCAACGCTTCCTATCAAAATTTCATCACTTTTTACACCAAATTTCTCTCTTGTCTTCTCCTTTAGTGACGCATCTGGATAAAACTTCTCTTTATCTACGCCATTATAAACGACTTTAACCTCTCTGCCATATCTTTCTCTTAAAATCTCTGCATTTGCGTCGCTAACGCTAATGATCTTATCTATAAATTTGATAAAAAATTTATCAAAAAAGTAAAAATCCTCACCACCGCTTACAAAGACTGCTTTTAAATTCTTATCACGCCTCTTTAAAGCCCATGCAACAAAAAAATCAAATGGCTTATGTACAACTAAAATATCAAATTTCTCAGACTCTAAAAATTTTCTGGCATTAAAATAAAAACTAACTCTTTCAATAAATTTTCTAAATCTATTGCCAATTTTTACGACCTTTTCTCTAGGGCAAAAACCAAACATCTTTAGATCAATGCTACTGTCTTTTAAAAATGCTGGTATAAATTTACCTCTGCCAGTACAAATAGTCACCTCGTGTTCTTTGATAAGCTCCTTTGCGACTGAGTAGTAAAATGTCTCAACACCGCCAATTTTTAGTGCAGTTGTCACGTTATAAAGCAATATTTTCAAAATTTATCCCTTAATTTTTTCATAATACTAGCATAAAAGCTGGTCTTATTTTTTCTTCATCTCTTCAAGCTCTTGCGCTAGGAATTCCCCTGTGTAGCTACCAGTTTTTTTGTAGTTTTTAGCTACATCTTTGACACTGCCGCACGCTATCACTTTACCACCTTTTGCGCCACCCTCTGGTCCCATATCTACGATATAATCGCAGTTTTTGATGACATCCATATTATGCTCGATCACAAAGACCGAATTTCCAAGATCAACCAGGTGATTTAGCACCTTTACTAGCCTATCAACATCGGCAAAATGAAGTCCCGTCGTTGGTTCATCAAGGATGTAAAGCGTATTTCCAGTGTCACTTCTACTAAGCTCTTTTGCTAGCTTCACGCGCTGCGCCTCGCCGCCACTAAGTGTGACTGCATTTTGTCCAAGCGTGATGTAGCCAAGCCCCACGTCTTGCAGTGTGGTGAGCTTTGAAGCGATCTTTGGCACAGCCTTAAAGAACTCAACCGCCTCATCTATGCTCATATTTAGCACCTCGGCGATGTTTTTGCCTTTGTACAAAATTTCTAAGGTCTGAGCATTATATCTAGCGCCATTACAAACGTCACAAACCACGTTTATATCAGGTAAAAAATGCATCTCGATCGTGATCTCGCCCTCGCCTTGGCACTTCTCGCAGCGCCCTCCTTTGACGTTGAAGCTAAAGCGCCCTATTTTATAACCTCTAAGCTTGGCCTCTTTAGTCTGCGCAAATAAATTTCTTATCTCATCCATTACGCCAGTGTATGTCGCTGGATTTGAGCGTGGGGTGCGGCCTATCGGGCTTTGATCGAGGTATATGACCTTGTCTAAATTCTCAAGTCCGCTTAAATTTACCCCAGCTATTTTTTTTACTTTTTTGGCTCTATTTAGCTGCTCCTGCGCCTCTGGGAGCAAGGTCTGAAGCACTAGCGAGCTCTTGCCAGATCCTGAGACACCAGTGATACCAACTAAATTTCTAAGCGGAAATTTAGCGGTTAAATTTGAGATATTGTTGATATTTACATTTGAAATTTCAAGCCACTTCTCAGCTTTTCTATTTTTTTGATAGTCGATCTTTTTCTTACCATTTATGTATTGTGCAGTCTGAGTGTCTGAGCTTAAAAGCTCTTTTGCCGTGCCTGCAAAGACCACACTACCGCCAAATTTACCAGCTCCAGGTCCGATATCTACGATATAGTCAGCCTCCTCTATCGTCTTTTTATCATGCTCGACGACGATCACGGAGTTGCCTTTGGCTTGCAAATTTCTAAGTGTTTTTATAAGTTTTAGAGTATCTCGCTCGTGAAGGCCGATACTTGGCTCATCAAGCACATACATGACGCCACTTAGCCCACTTCCTATCTGGCTTGCGATCCTGATGCGCTGTGCCTCGCCGCCGCTGATCGTCCTAGCATCACGCCCAAGCGACAAGTAGCCAAGTCCCACGTCGTACAAAAAGAAAAGCCTTTCGTTGATCTCTTTTAAGATAGGCTTTGCGATCGCCTTGTCGTAGTCACTTAGGTAAGCAAAATTTTTCTCATTTGAGAAAAAAGCGGTGCAGTTTTCTATGCTCATATCCAAAATTTCACCAAGCCCAAGGCCAGCGACCTTGACTGCTAAGCTTTGAGGCTTTAGCCTGTGACCATTACAAGCGTCACAAATCTTCTCACTCATATACTCATCAAAGTCTTTGTAATCCTTCAAAAGTCCGTGTGAAATTTTAACCACGCCATCAAATTTTCTAAGTAGTTT
>CAUUZE010000038.1:0-14726 GCA_963549665.1 Campylobacter concisus
AAGCCAAGGCTCAAGGCTTTACAAATAGCGATAAAAACGTCACTATCAAATACTACGGATATAGAATTTCTATGCTAAACGAGTTTAGAAACGCGATCTCTATAAAAGATAGCGGCACAAACACCAGCTGGCCTATCGCTAGCTACGTCTTTTACTTCATCTTATTTATCTCGCTTGTTATCTGGATAAGAAAGATAAACAAGGCTTTTGCGCCAAAAGTTGAAAATTTAGAGACGAAAAAAGAAGCTGTTTAGAGCAGGGGCTAGATCAGCCCTTTTTGTTTATGAGATCAATTAGCCTAACGTCCTCGCTTCTTACGATTAGGCTTTTTGGCAGGTTAAATTTAGCTATCACTTCGCACTCTTTTTCTCTCATTTCGCCGTCATCTTTTTCGTGATCGAAGCCTAAGATATGCAGCAAGCCATGTGTGAAAAGTAGCGCAGTTTCGGCCTCTTCGCTGTGATTTAGCTCGGCAGCTTTTTCTTTTACCATATCTTTGTTTATGACGATTGAGCCAAGTGGGGCGTGGATGACAAGCTCAAGGGGGAAGCTTAAGACGTCAGTGGTTTTGTCTATGCCACGCTCAGATCTGTTTAGCTCTCTCATCTCATCTTTATTGATAAATAAAAGCTCAACTTCTCCAGGCGTTAGATATGAGCAAATTTGATCTAAAATTTCTGGATAACTCTCTTCGCAAAGTATCATTTTTGGCTTGTCCTTAGTAAATTTTTGTATAATTTTAGCAAATTTAAAGGGCAAAATATGAAAAAAGCAGTTTGTATAATGAGCGGCGGCATGGATAGCACGCTTTGCGCTGTGATGGCAAAGAGGGCTGGGTATGATGTGGTCGCACTTCATTTTGACTATAACCAAAGGACTATGAAGCGAGAAAAGCGTGCGTTTGACGAGATCTGTGAGCGTCTTGGTGTGGTTAAAAAGATAAACCTTGATGTTGGCTTCATCGCTCAAATAGGCGGAAATTCGCTAACAGACACTAGCATGCAGATAAGAAAAGATGGCGTTAGTAAGGATGTGCCAAACACCTACGTGCCGTTTAGAAATGGCGTATTTATCTCAATCGCCGCAGCACTTGCTGAAAAAGAGGGAGCGCAGGCGATCTACATAGGCGTGGTCGAGGAGGATAGCTCTGGGTATCCTGACTGCAAAGAGAGCTTTATAAAAAGCATAAATGAGGCGATAAATTTAGGCACGTCGGCTGATTTTTCTTGCGAGATCGTCACGCCACTTGTAAATTTAAGTAAGGCTGACATCGTCTCAAAGTCGCTTGAGCTTAATTCACCAATAGAGCTTACATGGAGCTGCTACGAGAGCGAGGACGAGGCGTGCGGACTTTGTGATAGTTGCAGGCTAAGGCTAAATGGCTTTAAAAAAGCAAACGCCGTTGATAAAATCCCTTATAAAAAGTGAAATTTGCCTAAAAATTTAAAAGCTAGCCACTATAAATTTAGTAGCTAGCCTAAAATTTACTCTAAATTTAGCTCGCTTATCTGTTTTGTAAGCTTCTCTTTATACTCTTTTAAAGATGTTTTTATGATGTTTGAAAAGTCATCATTTGTCACTAGAAAATAAAACTCAGAGCGCTTAAGATCGGTCTTTATCTCTTTGTCTTTGACGCTTAAAAGTGTGTCTATATCCATATTTAGCCCAACTTTGCTAAAACCAAGCGATATGTACGACCAAAATTTGACTATCCTTGCGCTTGCGGTGAGCGTGTTTTCATCGATTAGGCTTTTGTCTTTTACGACTTGATAGCCGTTTTCCTTAAAGGCCTCCTCTATGTGCGACTTTAGCACTGAGCTCACGTTTTGGTTGTTTTCTAAAATGACGTTCCACAGCCCTTTGCCATAGCCGTTTCTAGTCCTACCGATATATTTTTGCTTCTCTTTTGCGCTAACTTCATTTACATTGTGCTTGTATAAAGATGGGGTGCTTGCTTGTTTTGGGTCGTTTTCAAAGGCTCTCACATCTTTGACGCTTTCGATGTAAATTTTTGTCTTTTTGCTAACATTTGAAGGTGCTTGCTCGTCTGGTAAGGTCACAAATATCCCCTTTGGAGCACAGCCACAAAGCATAAAGGCAGCAAATACCACTAGTAGTAAATTTTTCATTTTCATCCTTTAAATAAAATTTAAATGTAAATCGTTTTTTTGTAAATTTTATTAACTCCTTGCGCTAAATTTCAAATTTATATTTTGATATCCATAATCATAAAACCTTAAATTTAATAACTAAAATTTAAATTTAACTTTTCTTGACTGCTATCAACCAAAATGGCTAGCCACCTAGGATAAAATCCGCTTAAATTTTTAAATTTACAAGGAGAGACGATGAAAGATATGAAGATGTTTTGCCATCAGTGCGAGATGAGCGCTGAGGACGGATGCGGTGCAAAGGGCCAGCCTATGGGCACCTGTGGCAAGAGCGACACGCTAGCGCTTTTGCAAGATACGATGGTTTTTGGCTTAAAAGGCCTTAGTGCATACCGCCACCACGCGCACGAGCTTGGTGCTGATACTAGCAATGTTGATCGCGTTATGGCTGATACACTTTATTTTACGCTTACAAACTCAAATTTCAACTTCGATGAGCATATCAAACAGCTTCTTGAAGTAGGCGGTGCTGGCGTTGAGGTGATGAACCTACTAAGTGAAGCTCACACGGCTAAATTTGGCATCCCAACACCAGTTAGAGTGAGCCAAAACAAGGTCGAAGGTAAGGCAATCTTAGTAAGTGGTCACAACTTGCACGCTCTAAAAGCGCTACTTGAGGCGACAAAAGATAAGGGCATCAACATCTACACTCACTCAGAGATGCTCCCAGCTCACGGATACCCAGAACTACGCAAGTACAGCCACCTAAAGGGCAACGTCGGCAAGGCGTGGTTTGACCAAACTAAGCTATTTAACGAATTTAAAGGCGCGATTTTGATGACCACAAACTGCATCGTGCCACTACGCTCAAACTGCACATACGCTGATAGGCTATTTGGCTACTCGATCGCAGGCACAAACGGCGTAAAACACATCGAAAACGACGACTTCACACCACTTATCGAGTGCGCACTAGCCTGTGGCGACGTTAGCGGCTTTGATAGCGACGAGAGCCTAGTAACTGGCGGCCACTACAAGACTATCCTAACTTTAGCCCCACAAATTTTAGACGCGATCACGACTGGCAAGATACGCAGATTTTTCGTGATCGCTGGCTGTGACGCACCTGGCAAGGGACGTGAGTACTATAGAGAGCTAGCTGCTAGCCTTCCAAAAGACTGCGTCATACTTACTTCAAGCTGCGGTAAATTTAGATTTAACGATATCGACTTTGGCAACGTCCCAGGCACCGAGCTACCACGCTACATCGACCTTGGCCAGTGCAACGACAGCAACGGCGCAGTTAAGATCGCTCTTGCACTAAGCGAGGCAACAGGCATCGCAGTAAATGACCTACCAGTTTCTATCGTGCTAATGTGGATGGAGCAAAAAGCGGTCATCATCTTGCTAGCACTATTTAGCCTTGGTATCAAAAACATCAACGTAGGACCTAGCTTGCCTAAATTTTTCAATGAAGAGATCATAAATTTCTTAGTGGATAAATTTAATGTTAGACCGATCAGTGGCGACGCTCAAGCTGATCTAAAATATTTTTTGGGTGAGTAAAAAAACTGCCAGGGCTTAGGCTCTGGCTCTAAATTTAAAAGAGTCCGCTTTGCTCTTTGCTTTGACTTAAGCTATCAAGCAGATCCTCTTTTTTGCAAAGCACAAGGGCGTAGACGAAATTTTGTAGCTCTTTTATCTCGTCTAAATTTTCATAAAAAATGGCGTTTTCAACCTTTAGTGTGCTATCTTTTGGCAGGCAAAATTTAAGCTCGCTTTCGCTGAAATTTCGTCTTAGAAATATACTTTCAGTCAAAAATAGCTCCTCATCGTTTTCGGCTATCACAGCCCTAAAACTACTACCAAAACCAACTGGCTTAAAGTCTTTGTCGATAAAGACTGGGTCAAAGTGCGATGAAATTCTGCTCTCTGTCACTTTAAAGCCGATATTATTTTTCTTAAGATAGCCAAGAAGTCCGCAAAACATCCCAGCAAAAACCCTTGGAATACTTAAATTTTGATAGTATTTGTCATCGTAAATGAGCGTTGTAAAAAAGATCGAGCTTGGATTTAGCACGCTTATATTTGTATCAGTCCATGCTGTCTCGTAAAGTAGCGAGAGCCTTTGAAGTATCCTCGTATCGTCGCTAAAAAATGTGTCAAACAAATTTGCATGAAAAATTTTGTAAAAAAGCTCGGTTAAATTTTCAGGTATGACGTGGGCATTTTTTTCAAGGTGCGACTTCTCTAAAAGTGCTTTTATGAAGGGATTGACCGCGCAAAATTTGATATTTTTGTGTATCGCCTCAAAGCGCATGAGCTTAATGATAGCCGTTTGCAGGCTTGCTACCTTGATAAAGGCTATCTCATCGTCGCTTGGCGTGATATCATCTTCGCTAATGATAGCGTAGGCGCCTTGCTTTATCGCAGGTGCGATCTGATCGCTTTGCGTGGCGATGAGAGCGTAGCCTCGTTTTATATTTTTAGCCTCAAACGCGAAGCTAGTCACGCTTGAGATGCTTGGGTTATTTAAAATTTGCCCATTTATTATGTGGGTTAAATTTTCTATCGTCATTTAGCCAACGATCGCGCCGTTTTTGACCTTGCTCTGCGTGCCAAGAAGCGTTAGAGAGCCGTCTGATGCGCTTAGGATCATGCCTTGCGAGACATATTTTTTCATCATCGTTCGCTCTTTTAAATTTGCTAAAACGCAAACTTGCTTGCCCACAAGTGAGCTAGGCTCGTAGTATTTGGCGATGCCAGATAAAATTTGACGTGGCTGCTCCTCGCCAAGATCTATCTTAAATTTAAGCAGTTTCTCGCTACCCTCAACCCTCTCGCACTCGAGCACTTCGCCTACTTTTATCACAATTTTGGCAAAATCATCTATGCTAATGATTTCCTCTTTTTTCTCCTCTTTTGGCTCAGCCTTTGCTTCTACTTTTGGCTCTTCTTTTAGGTCTCTTGCCTCGCCCATTAGCTCTTTTTCTATCCTTGGGAAGAGTGGCTCAGTAGCTTTTGCAGTAAAATTTGAAATTTCATTTTTCAATACAAGGCTCTCATAAGAAGCCGTATCTATGCTAAAGCCAAGCGTATCAGCTATCTTAGCGCAAGTTTTTGGCATAGCTGGGCTAAGCAGTATCGCCACTTTTGCAAGTAAATTTGCGCAAAGTGCCACAAGTGCGTTTGCTTCGTCACTTTTGCCAGCTTTTACAAGCGACCATGGCTCATACTTCGCAACGGCTGCGTTTGCAAGCGTTACGACCTTCCAAAGATCCTCTAAATAGCGGTTTGTCGCTAAATTTTCTAAATTTTTAATCGCCTCGTCAAGATAGCCCTTCGCCTCATCAAGCTCGGCTTTATGAAATTTGATCACATCTTTTGAGTCGATCTTGTAGTCGCTATACTTTGCGCTCATGCCAACAATTCGGCTTAGCAGGTTGCCAAGTCCGTTGCCAAGCTCTGAGTTTATGCGCTCGATCAAGGCTTTTTGGCTGTAGTCGCCATCTTGACCAAAGGGCACCTCTCTAAGCAAAAAGTATCTGAAATTTTCAAGTCCATAAGCGTTTGCGACCTCTCTTGGGTTGATGACGTTGCCCTTGCTTTTGCTCATCTTTTCGCCATCTATCGTCCACCAGCCGTGCGCTGCGACGTGTTTTGGTAGTGGCAAGCCAAGGCTCATCAAAAATGCCGGCCAATAAACTGCGTGAAAACGCAAAATGTCCTTACCGACAATGTGTGTGGTGTGTGGCCAAAAGTCCATTCTAGCGTTATCTCTTGAGTATCCTAGTGTTGTTAGGTAGTTTATGAGCGCGTCAAGCCAGACATACATAACGTGTTTGTCGTCGTTTGCGCTCTTTGGTAGCTTTATGCCCCAGTCAAAGCTCGTCCTTGTCACAGAGAGGTCTTTTAGTCCGCCTTTTACAAAGCTTACGACCTCGTTTTTCTTGCCCTTTGGGATGACGCAAAGCTCGTCGTTTTCATACCATTTTAAAAGCGCGTCTTCATATTTTGAAAGCTTGAAAAAATAGCTCTCTTCTTTAACCAAAGATGTCACGCGGCCGCAGTCTGGGCAGCGGTTGTCCTCAAGTAGGTCTCTTTGATTAAAAAATGTCTCGCAGCTAACGCAGTAAAAGCCCTCGTATTCGCCCTTGTAGATATCGCCGTTTGCTTGCATCTTTTCAAAGACATTTTGCACGGTTTGCTTATGCTCTTCGTCGGTTGTCCTTATGAAGTGGTCGTAACTTATCTCAAATTCGTCCCAAAGCGATCTAAATTTCGCACTGATCTCATCAGCGTACTCTTTTGGCGTTTTGCCTCTAGCGCGAGCTGCTTGCTCGATCTTTTGACCATGCTCGTCTGTACCAGTCATAAAGTAGGTCTCTTTGCCTTGCAAGCGGTTAAATCTAGCTAGCGTATCAGCGATGATAGTCGTGTAGGCGTGACCGATGTGTGGCACGTCATTTACGTAATAAATCGGAGTGGTTATATAAGCTTTTTCTTTCATATTTTTCCTTTAAATTTAAAAATCAAATCCGCCGTCACTGCCGGTGTTGCCTTTTGACATCGAGTTGTAGCAGCTATTTACATACTCTATCCTCGTCTCGCAGTCAAAAAATGCCTCGCAGTTGAAACAGCTTTTGCGACCTTTTTGCTCTTGGCACTCTTGCATGATTTTAGCCTTTTGCTTTAGGGCTAGCTCAAATGCGTCAAGTGGCTCGTTTGCTTGTGCTTCTTGCATTATTTTTGCTCGTAAAATTTATGCAAAAGAGAAATTTCATCACGTGAGCCAAAGAAGCATGGCGTAGTTTGGTGAATTTTTTCTATTTTTATATCAAAAAGTGTTTGGTTTTTGCCGTTTGAGGTTGCGCCCTTTGCGTTTTCATATATAAAGGCAAAAGGGAGCACCTCAAAGACAACCCTTAGCTTGCCATTTGGGTGATCGCTCGTTGCTGGGTAGCTAAAAAGACCGCCTCCTTTTAGTAAAATTTGATGCAAGTCGCTCACCATCGCGCCTGAGTATCTTAGCCTGTAACCCTCGTTAAATAGCTCGTTTATGAAGTTTCTATGCGTTTGGCTCCAGCCTTTTTGCGTAGCTCCCGTGGCGTTTAGCTTGCCTTTTTCTTTTAGCTCAAGCTCTTTTACAAATTTAAACTCGCCATCTTTGCCAAGTCTATAAAATTTAGGCAAAGCGCCCTTTTTCTCGGCAATTACTAGCTCAAGTCTTGGACCATAGATGCTGTAAGCTGCGGCTATTAAATTTTCTGGTTTTACCTCGTCTTCGTATATGCCAAAGATCGAGCCAACAGCAAAATTTACATCAACTAAGCTTGAGCCATCAAGTGGATCGTAAGCGATGATAAATTTAGCATTTTTATTTATCTCGAGCTCGTCCTCTTTCTCTTCGCTAATTAGCGCTTTTACGCATGAAAGCTGCTTAAATTTAGCCGTGATGATCTCGTCGCTTTTAACATCAAGCTTTAGCTGGGTGTCGCCAGTTGCGTTTTCGTGAGTTGTGTAGCCAAGATCGGCGTATTTTATGACCTCGCTTATCTCTTTTGCGATATCTTTTATTGTGTTAAAAATTTGGTTTAGTTCTTGCATTATACAGCCTTTGCATTTTTGATTATCCACGCACAAATGGCGTCTATATCGTCTAAATTTAGATTTGTGATCTCGTAGGGGATCTGCTTTTTATAAGTGGCGATCGCATCTGAAAAGCTAAGATAAGCTTCATCGATCTCGCCTCTAAAGACGCTTAGTCTTGGCAGTGGCAGTGTCTTTAGCCCCTCGACTAAGAGCATGTCAAACTCGCCGATCATCCTTATGACCTCGTCTATGCCTTGCGAGCTTTGTGAAAAATAAGTCGTTCTAGTCGGACTCATCACGACTACGTCAGCTCCTGCCTGAGAAAATTTAAAGCTATCCTTGCCTTCAACGTCAAATTTGGCCTTGTCGCCTGGGTCGTGCTTGACCACAACGACCTTTAGCCCATCATCTATAAATTTTTTTGCGACTTTTAAGATAAGCGTCGTTTTTCCGCTATTTGAAGGGCCAGAAAAAGCAATGGCAAGTCTTTTCATAAGAGCCTTTTTCGTTAAAATTTCTTGCGATTATAGCTCATATTGGCTTTAAAATTTATGAGTGAAATTTAAAAAATAAAATGCTAAAATGCGAGAAAATTTAATGTTTTAAGAGTTTTTTATGAGAAAATTTACACTATTTTTTATATTTGTTTTGATGATATTTGGCTGCGCCGATCAAAAAGTGATCGTGCATGAGCCACTAAAAAATGAGCTTTTAGCCTACACAAGTAAGAGCGAGATCATTGATGGCACCGATAGAACGCTCATAATCGCAACCTATCTAAATCCTATATATAACTCAAATTTAGACGAGAGCAAAGAGCACTTTTTAGTAGCTATAAACCCAAAAGAGCATGCGCAAAATTTGAGCAACATAAAGGTAAATGGCGACTCAAATACCACAAGTGCAAGGCTGCTTGATGAAAGTGACGAGATGCTTAAATTTGCTGGATTTTCTATGCCTTGGGCGGTCTATTATGAAGTGACTGCACCAAGTAAGCAAAGTGACGATCTTGCGCTTAGTTTCGAAATTTATCAGTCAAAGCCGGTTTTGTTAAATTTTCGAAAAGTTGCGAAATCTTTATACTGGAACCATTAAGCGCCATATAGATCACGTAGTTTGCAAGCACCTTCTTGCCGTAGTTTCTAGTCTCAGCCACTGGGACTAGCTCGATCGATAAAAACGGCTCAAATTTACCCTCTTTAAACATATCATCTCTTGTGATGACTTTTTTGGTAAAACCGATACCGCCGTTATACGCGTATGCGGTAAAGAGCGGATGATAGAGAAATTTATCAAGGTAGTTTAGGTGGTGATTTGCAAATTTAAATGCAACATCGGTTTTAAAAAGATCGTCTTGGTCAAAATTTGGAATTTTTAGCTCTTTTTTGCCGATCGCATTTGCAAGAAATGGCATAAACTGCATCATACCAAGGGCGTAAGAGGTAGAAACGACGCTTGGGATAAAGAGGCTCTCTTGTCTTGCTAGTGCGTAGATCATCGACTTTCGCTCAGTGCTAATGCCCTCAAGCTCTGGTGAGCTTGGCATCAAAAAGTACTGCTTCTCCCAGCCGTGCGCCTTTTGCATGAAGTATGCGTATGCGCCGATGCTCTCGTTTGTGTAAAATTTCATCGCAAATTCGCTTGCTTGCGTGGCGTTCATATCCTTTGCAAGGGCAGCGGTTTTGTTCCATAAAAATGGATCGCTCACGTCAAAATTTTCGATATTTTGCTTGCTAGGTCTTGGCACGATCACCTCAAGTGGCTCGCCACCGACCAAATCTCTTGCGTAAAGTGAGTAGATATTTGCATCTTTGCTAGCACTTAGCTCTTTTAAAAAGTTCTCATCGCCGCTTAGCTCATACTGCCAAAAGGTCGCATTGTCCCTTTGCCAAGCCCTATCAAAGGTGTTTTTAGCTCTTGTGAAAAAACTAAATGCAACGTCATTTTGACCAAGCAAGATAGCGTTTAGTCCAAGTGTAAATGCGTCACTTTTTTCAGTTACAGCTGGATCTATGCTAAGTAAATTTCTTCTAAAGCCTTCATATTTTTTATTAAATACGACGTCGTTTAGTAAATTTGTAAAGCCCTTTTGCATGTAGAGCTTGTTCATAAAATTTGCTTCAAAATTTACGCTAAAAAGAGCACTTTTGCCTTGCGGACTTGAAGCGTTAAAAAGCTCTAAAAAGCTCTTTGTATCATTTGCATTTGCAAAGCTAAGAGCTGGGTTTGACTCGTTTAAAGCGCGTAAAATTCTAGCTTTTTCTGGATTTGTATTTGCAAGATTTGCCGCTAAAATTTCACGAGTTTTGCTATCAAGTCTTAGAGAAAAGCTCATCGTTGTTAGTAAATTTTGGCAAGCCAAGCTAGCACTTGTGATGTTGCTTGAATTTACGCCAGGACACTTGCTAGGGGCTGCTTTGGGAGGTAAAATTTTATTGATTGATTTTTGAACTAAGCCACTTTTTCTAAAAACGTCGCGTGAAAGCTCAGCTATCTGCTCCTTTGTGTAGCTGCCTTCGTTTATAAGGCGGTTTATATAGTAGTCTTTTGCAAGGCTTTTTGGCTCGTTTTTTAGCTCCTCATAGGTGTAAATTTTAGCTAAAAGAGCAACGCAGGCTAAAGAGAGGATACTAAAGTGACGCAGCAAAAACAAATAAAAGCCTTATTAAAAATTGATCTATGAGTTGAAGTGCTAAAAGCACGATGAGTGGGGCAAAGTCGATACCGTTAAATTCTGTTTTGATGTAGCGTCTGATGAAGCTATAAACAGGATCAGTCAGCCTATAAAGTAGCTGCACGACTGGCGAGCTAGGATCAGGCTTGACCCAGCTAATGAGAGCTGCTGCGATGACGATCCACGTATAGACCGTGATGATAAGGTGCAAAATGTTTGCGATCGCTGAAAATAGAGTGGAAAGTATCATTTTTGCTCCTAGATTAAAATTTTGCCTAGATCATCTTTAATGAGTGGATAGAGCTCGCTAAGCTCAGGGCCGTGAAGGTCGTTTGTAAGAAGCGCACGTAGCGGCATGAAAAAGTTTTTGCCTTTTAAATTTGTAGCACTCATAAGCTCTTTTTTAAACTCATCAAAGCTCTCGCACGGTTTTAAACTACGAGCTGCTTTTTTGATGATCTCAAATTCGTTTTTGTACTCATCTGGAGCTATTTTTGGTGAGTATATAGCCTCTACTTTTGCCTTTATTTCAGGTACTAGAGAGCTCTCTTGAGTATAAAATTTAACTAGCTCAACCTTGCTCTCATCCACGCCAAAGATCTCTTTTATGCGCTCTTTTGAAGCAAGCTTGATGTGCTCTCTATTTATCTGCTCAAGTTTTTTCACGTCAAATCTAGCAGGCGAGCGCGAAATTTTGGTTATATCAAACCACTTTACCGCTTCTTCGATCGTAAAAATTTCAGTTGGAGTTTTGTTGCCAAGAAGTATCAGATAGTTTGCGATCGCCTCAGGCAAAAATCCCTGCTCAAAGAGCCATTTTACGCTTGATTCGTTCTCGCGTTTGCTCATTTTTTTGCCCTCTATATTTAAAAGGATAGGCAAATGCGCGTAGTTCATCTTGCCGGTGTAGCCAAGTCCCTCGCGTATGAGGTCTTGCTTTGGTGTGTTGCTCACGTGATCCTCGCCGCGTATGACAAAGGTCACGCCCTCAAGCATATCATCAACCGCGCAGGCGAAGTTATAAGTTGGAGTCTTGTCCGCTCTCATGATGACAAAGCTATCAACTGCGTCTGGCTCGAAACTTAGCTCACCTTTGATCGCATCTGTAAAGCTCATCGTGCGTGTTGGTTTTTTCATGCGGATGACAAATGGCTTCTCACAGTTTAAAACTTCAGCGTCGCTTAGTCTCTCGCAGGTGCCGTCATATCTATATGCCACGCCTTGCTCTTTTGCTTTTTGTTTTTTTGCCTCAAGCTCTTCTTCTGTGCAAAAGCAGGCAAAGGCCTTTTTATCGATGAGAAGCTTTGATGCAAGCTGTCTGTGGAATTTTAAATTTTCACTTTGGATGTAAATTTGCTCTGGTTTTATGCCAAATTTGCTTAAAATGTCTAAGATATCTTTCTCTTTTCCTTCGATATTTCGCTCTTTGTCGGTATCTTCTATGCGTAAAATAAAGCCACTTTTATCTTGCAAAGAACAAATATAGTTGAAAATAGCAGCACGTAAATTTCCTATGTGCATATCTCCTGTTGGAGAGGGTGCAAAACGATACATAAGCTCATTCCTTACGTTAAATTTGAAGTTTGGATTATAACACTCGCTTGATAAATTTAAAGTTATGTAGTTTTAAATTTTTAGGCTAAGCAAAGCATAGTTTTTATAAAATCCGCACGAAAATTTAACTATTTATAGGAGAAAGAATGAGTTTTATAAGCGAATTTAAAGAATTTGCGATGCGCGGAAATGTCATAGATATGGCAGTGGGTGTTGTTATAGGTGGAGCGTTTGGAAAGATCGTCTCATCACTGGTTGGTGATATTATCATGCCAGTGGTTGGTGTTATAACAGGCGGTGTAAATTTCACTGATCTTAAGCTAACACTAAAAGAAGCAGCAGAAGGTGCGCCAGCAGTTACTATAAACTATGGCTCATTTATACAAACAATGGTTGATTTCTTAATCATCGCATTTTGTATCTTTTGTGTCATTAAAGCTCTAAATTCACTTAAGAAAAAACCAGTCGAAGAGGCACCAGTAGAGCCAGAAACTCCAGCTGATATAGCACTTCTTACTGAGATCAGAGATCTTCTAAAAAAATAAATTTTTTAATCAAAGGGAGAAAGCTCCCTTTGAAATCCGTTAAATTTTGTCCTATTTTTTATGCTAAAATGCTTTTTCATCTTAAAAGCGAGTAAAATATGATAGAACAAATCCCATTTTTCCAAGGCCTTGATGCAGAGGACCTAGCTAAACTTGAAGCAATAAGCGTTGTTAAAAAATATAAAAAAGGCGAGTTTTTATTTATAGAGGGCGAGGAGCCAAAGTGGCTTACATTTTTGATAACTGGCTCGGTTAAACTTTATAAAACTACGGCAAATGGCAAGGAAATTTTTATCCATCAGCTTGCGCCTATGAATTTTGTAGCTGAAGTTGTAAATTTTGAAAATATACCTTATCCAGCAAGCGCCATTTTTACTATCTCTGGTGAAGTTTTAAAGATAAATTATGAAAAATTTGAAGCACAATTTTTAACAAAGCCAGAAATTTGCATGAAATTTCTAAAATCAATGGCTCAAAAGATAAGAATAACTACAAATTTACTCCACCAGGAACTAATACTTAGCTCCGAAGAGAAGGTGGCTAGATTTATTTTAAATCACGAAGATCTATTTAATGAGCTAAAGCATACAAAAATTTCATCAATACTCAATATGACTCCAGAAACTTTTTCGAGGATTTTAAATAAATTTAAAACAAATGGTTTGGTCAAACTTGATGAGAAGAACCAAATTTTGGAAAAAGATGTAGGTGGCCTACAAGAAATTTATTCTTATTGAAAGTTAATATCAAATAAATATTTTCATTTACTTAAAGAAAAAATTTATATTTTTTTGGATAACATTCACCTAAAATTTTCGTAAAAATTTACGATATATTGATAAATTCAGGAGGAAATTTTGGCTGAAGTTAAGAAGAAATTTTTTGTTTGGTCATCTGTTGTTATCGGCATTGTGATCGGACTTATTGCGTCTATGGGTATTGCTGATGCACTTCACGCGACTGGTAGCGGCTACATCTGTACTATTTGCCACACGATGGATCCTATGAATGCTGCATATCATGAAGATGCGCACGGCGGCAATAACAAGCTTGGCATAAAAGCTGAATGTTCAGCCTGTCACCTAAACCATACAAGTGCCTATACCTATGTACTTACAAAACTTAAAGTATCGATAAATGATGGCTATAAGACATTTTTTACAGATACAGACAAGATCGACTGGCGTAAAAAACGTGAGCATGCATCTCACTTTGTCTATGATAGTGGATGTTTGACTTGCCACTCAAATTTAAAAAATGTTATTCAAGCTGGTAAATCATTCTTGCCACATAGAGATTATTTCGTTCTTGGAAATCCTAATAAGAAATCATGTGTTGACTGCCACGAGCATGTTGGTCACAAGAATTTAGGACTACAAATCGATAAATTTGAAGCAATTAAAAAACAAGAAAACAATAAAACCAAGTAAGGAGGAGAGATGTTTAAAAAGTCGCTAATGTTATTAGCCTGTCTAATGTCTTTTGGCTTTGCCGCAAACATGGATGCAAATAAATCTGACGCTTTAAACCTTAATGTTGTAAAAAACATTAAAGTTGCTCACAAAATGTCAGATTTATCAAAAAGCTGTGTTGAGTGCCACGCTAAAGAGACACCCGGCATAGTTGCCGATTGGAAAAATAGTCGCCACGCTCACGTTGGCGTAAGTTGTATGGATTGCCACTCTGTAAATGCAGATAATCCTATGGCTTCAGTTAAGGTGCATCCAAAAGATTCTAACAACCACGTTTCAATGCTAGTTAGCCCAAAAACTTGTGCTAAGTGCCACGAGAATGAGGTTGAAGAATTTACTAAGAGTGGTCACGCAAGAGGCGGTATGCAAATGTATGCTAACCCTGCGATGGTAAAACTAATGTATCACTACGAAGGTATGGATCATCCAGAATATAAAATGGCTCCAGACGCTACTGGTTGTACACAGTGCCACGGTACAGTTATTAAACTTGATGCTAATCACAAACCACTTCCAGAGTCATGGCCTAACTATGGTATAGCTAACATTTATCCTGATGGCGGTGTAGGCGGATGTAAATCATGCCACAGTGCACACACATTTAGCATAGCTGAGGCTAGAAAACCAGCTGCTTGTGCGTCTTGTCACCTTGGACCTGATCACCCAGATATTGAGATATTCAACAACTCAATGCACGGACATATCTACAACAGCGAAGCTCATAAATGGAACTTTGATGCTGCTCCTGACACATGGGATGTACCAGACTTTAGAACTC
>CAUUZE010000039.1:0-14679 GCA_963549665.1 Campylobacter concisus
CCAACAACAACAATAACAAAAATAAGCTCTATCATCGTAAAAGCTCTTTTTTTCATAGCTTATCGTTCCTTGATATTGAAATTTGCAACTACTTTCCCCATTTTTTCTATACTAAATTTTGACTTCTCATCTAAATCGGCACTTGCTAATAAATTTTTAGAGTAGCTTTTTGTTTTTATCCCATAAAATTTAAGCCTTAGTGCAAGCCTTGTATCTTCGGTCGCTATATCTTGCACTCCAGCCTCTTTTAGCTTATCTGCTAGCTCTTTTGCTACGTCAAATTTATAAGTGAGATGTTTTGTAGGATCGCTTAAAAAGAGGTAAAAAACTTGATTAAATATGATCGCTGACCAGTTAAATACCAAAAAAAGCATCACTAAGCCAGTGCAAATTTTGTGTCCTTTTCTAAATTTTGGCAGTCTCACGCGATATGAGTTGAAAAAAACTCTTACCATAAGTGGCGTTGCGATCACGCAAAATGGCAAAAACTGCTCAAGCTCCAGCCTTTGGCGCACAGAGACTATCATACAAAAGCAAAATGAGCAAATGGCGATAAACCACAAAAGATCCTTCTTTTCCTTAACCCAAATTCTATAAATCGTATATACAAAAAAGATAAAGACAAATGGCGAAAATACAGCAGCAAATATGCCAAAAGTATCGATAAAGTGCCCACTTGGTCTGCCATTTGTTTCAAAGCCAAAAAAGTAAAGTGTCAGCAAAAATAAAATGGCACTGAGCCAAGCAAGTGGCGGCTTTCTTTTATAAAGTGCAAATATAAAAAATCCTGCATAAAATATCAAAAAATCGCCATCTATGAAAAATGCTAGGCAGAAAAAGAGACTAAATAAAATTTTCTTTTTAATATGGAAAAGATATATGCACAAAAGCGCTAAAGTGATGCAAATTCCAGCGTTATTTATGATAAGGGCTGAAGCTAGCGTGCCAGGAAGTAGCACAAAAAGTAGGACGGCTACGATCCTGTCAAACTCGAGCTTGATGTAAAATTTACTCACCTTATACATCAAAACTACGCTTGCGATGTGAAAAAAGATCATCACGCCTCGCACAGCAAGGTCATTTTGACCAAAAAAATGGGCGCTTAGTTTTAAGATGTAGCCAAGAAGGCTGTGCTTTTGAAAAAAAATTTCAGCCTCGTTGTAGCTTATGCTAAGAGAGTTTGCCGCATAAAGTAGAAATACAAAATCAATCAAACATATCAAAAATACACTAAAAGCGATGTGTCTGCTAGCAAATTCTCTAACTCTTTCTAACAAATTTAGCCCTTAAATATGTATATCCCAGAAAAACTCAACCCAGTCATGAGCCTCTTTTACCTTAAATTCAGGCAAAAGCAGAGCCTTTTCTTTATAAAATACAGTCGCTATCTTTATATCTAAATTTGGATAGCGTTTAAGCAGCTCTCTTTTTATCTCGACCATGCTCTCGCCGCTATCGATGATATCATCAACAAGCAAAATTTTAGTGTATTTGCTAAGATCTGGCACGTTAAAAATTTGTATCGTATCAAGCTTGTTTGTATCCTCGTAGTGGATAGAATTTAAGGTAAATAAATTTCTATTTTCAAGCGCAACAGCTAGTGAGTGGCCAAGCGTTAGACCGCCCCTTGCCACGGCTAGTATCACCTCTGGATCAAATTCATCTTTTATCTGTTTTGCCATTTTTTTAGCATCAACGGCAAATTCATCGTAGCTATAAAATATCATCTTTCATCCTTATCAATGCACTAAAAATACGATAAAACTAATGAGCGCTAGCACGACTACACCTAAATTTATATCGCTAAATTCTCTCTTTATGAGCTTAACTATGACGTATGACATAAAGCCAAATGCAAGGCCGTTTGTGATCGAGTATGTAAGCGGTATCAAGACAACTATGAAAAATGTCGCAACGGCGATGGCTGGATCTTTGAAATTTATGCTAGCAAGCTCGGCAAACATAAGCACGCCGACCATTACAAGGATCGGATAGATGGCATTGCCAGGGATCGCTTTAAAAAGTGGCAACATAAATAATGTAAGTATAAATAAAAGTCCGCAAAATACAGCCGTTAGGCCAGTCCTACCGCCCTCTTCTACGCCACTAGCGCTTTCTACAAACGATGTGGTCGTACTTACACCCACAAGCGAGCCAGCTGCAGTAGCAACAGCGTCAGCTTCAAGAGTTTTTTCAAGTTTTACGACGCCATCTTTTTTATTTTCGTCAAATATCCCAGCCCTTGTGCCAACGCCAGCTAGCGTGCCTATCGAGTCAAAAAGATCGGTTACAAAAAATGTGATAACAACTGGGAGCAAGGCTAGGCTAAAGGCACCTTTTATGTCAAGCTCTAAAAATATCGGTGAGATAGAGGCTGGAGTTGAGAAAATTTCTTTTGGATGAGGAGCGATGCCAAGCACCCAAGCTATCACTGAAGTGACAAGCACTGCTAGGATAAACGCACCCTTTATCTTCCACGCCCAAAAACAAATAACCAAAAATAGCCCCAAAACGCCAAGAAGCACGTTTGGATCTCTGAAATTTCCTATACCAACCAAAACCGCATCGTTATTTACGATAAAGCCCATTTGCTGAAATGCAACAAAGCTGATAAACGTGCCTATGCCAGCGCTTATCGCTCTTCTTAGATCAAGTGGGATGGACCTTATTATCCACATTCTAAAATTTGTAAAAGACAAGACGACAAATATCACGCCGCTTAGAAAAACAACACCAAGAGCCGTTTGCCAAGGCACTTTCATGCCGATGCAAAGACCAAATGTAAAATAAGCATTAAGCCCCATACCAACGCTCATCGCAACTGGCGTGTTCGCCCAAAGACCATTTAATACAGTAGAAAATATGGTAATTAGCGCAGTTGCAGTGATTAATGCCTCATAAGGCATGCCAGTTTTGCTCATAATGATCGCATTTACCGGCACGATATACATCATCGCCAAAAATGTCGTAAGTCCCGCTCCAAATTCCTGCTTCACACTCGTTTTGTTTTGTGCTAAGTCAAAAAATTTCACCCCAAGCTCCTTTAGTAAATTTTAAGTTCGTTATATAAGCTATCACGCTCAACCGGCGTAAAACCAGATGTTTTAATAAGATCGCAAAACGTCTTTAGTGTGACGCCATTTGCGCTATTTGCACCAGCTGCACTTTGTATGCTCTCTTTTTCTATCGTGCCATCAAGATCATCAGCGCCAAATTCCTGAGCGATCATCGCTAAATTTAAGGTCGATGTAGCCCAGTATGCCTTTATATGTGGGACATTATCAAGCACCAAGCGAGATATCGCCATAGTCTTTAAAATTTCAGCTGATCCTAGAAATTTAACATCTTTTAAATAGTTATTTTCTCTTTGATAGACAAGCGGGATAAATGCATTAAATCCGCCAGTTTCGTCCTGCAAGTCTCTGATCCTTAGCATGTGATCGATCCTATTTTCACGGCTTTCTATGTGCCCAAAGAGCATTGTAGCGTTACTTTGCCTGCCTTTATCGTGCCACATTTTGTGGATCTTTAGCCAGTTCTCGCTACTTACCTTGCCTTTGCAAATTTTAGCCCTGACCTCTTCATCAAAAATTTCAGCCCCACCCCCTGGCATGCTATCGACGCCGTATTCGAGCATCTTTTCTATCACCTCATCGTAGCTTAAGCCGTAATGCCTTGATAAAAAATCAATCTCAGCCGCCGTCATCGCCTTTACGTGAAGCTCTGGATGAGCTGCCTTTATCTTTTTAAAAATTTCTAAGTACCACTGCCAACCGCTAGTTGCGTTGTGAGCGGAGACGATGTGTATCTCTTTTACACCGTGGCTCACGCTCTCATCAACGATCTTTAAAATTTCTTCGTGGCTCATTAAGTATGGATTTGGATTTTTTCTGTGGGCTGAAAATGCGCAAAATTTACAGATGTCAGCACAGATATTTGTTGGATTGATATGGCGATTTACGTTAAAAAAGACCTTGTTGCCGTGCAGTTTTCTGCGCTTTTTGTCGGCAAATTTAGCCAAGGTAAAAAGATCAAGCTCATAAAGCGAAAAAGCCTCTTGTTTGCTTAATCTCTCGCCACTTTCTAGTTTTTGTAATAGATTCATTAGTTATATCGTCCTAAAGCTGAACTTAAGGCTTTATTATAAGCAAATAAAGCTTTGTTTTTGCAAAAATTATGTAACATTTGCCAAGATATTTTTAACAATGGAAACACTAAATGCTAGCTGATAAAAGTGCCAAAAATAGCGATAATTATTCAAAAATCAAAGAGAAATTTCTTGATTTTAAGGCAAATTTGCCAAAACATTTTCAAAAAAACCAGGGCAGAAATTTCACAAATTTCTTAGCCAAAGAGTATGATGATTTTATAAAATCTTATTTAAATGAAACTATGCGAGAATTTTTTGATGAGTTTGTGCCACAAAATGACAGCTTTGCTTTTAGCGTTCTAGCCACTGGCAAATACGCTCAAACGCTACTTAGCGCAAATAGCGAGCTTGAAATTTTGCTAGTTTATAAAAATTTAAAGGGCTATAATATAAAAAATTTCTTAAAAGAATTTTCTGAAATTTTAGATAGCTCTGGCATGAAATTTGTGATAAAAATTGCCGAAGTGGATGAAATTTTTATAAATTTCAAAGATGACCTTAAATTTAAAAGCGAAACCTCGCAACTTCGCTACATCTGCGGCTCAAAAAGCCTCTACCGCTTAGTAAAAAGCGAGATCATAAAGATAAAAGAATTTGATAAAAAAGCCTTTTTAAACTACCATTTAAAGGCATTTTTGCCATTTTCTAGCATAAGCTACTTGGCGCAAGAGCCAAATTTAAAAAGTGGCTTTGGCGGGATCGATGAAATTTACCGCTTAAACTGCATATTAAACTGCCTTGATAGCGACGTTTCAGTTAGATCGCAAGCCCTTAAAGTGATGAATGAAAAAGAGATTGCTAGCTTTAACCTAAATGTAGACTTTTTACTAAGCTTGCTAAGTGCTTTAAATTTAACTCAAAACACCGATACTTTCAGCGCTTCAAGTGTCGAGATCACGACAAATTTCATGCAGACAAAGTCCAAAAAGTTGCAAGACAACGAGAGCGTCATCAGCCAAAAGATGCTAAGCTCAATGAATAACGTAGCCATTTATTCAAGATTTATCGCAGCTTCGCTTTGCAGGCCATTTTTCAAAAGCGAGCTAAGCTTCGAGCAGAGAAAATTTGCTAGGCTAAAAAATGGCTTTTATGAGATAAATGGCGTCATCTACGTGCCACTTCACAAAAAGCCAGCGCTCATCGAGGATCTCATAAATGAGCTTTTAGAGCTAAAAGATGTGGATTATAAATTTGATATAAGCGCGATCTTTTATATCAAGCGAGCCATTATCACAAAAGATGGCTTAGAGCGCGCTATCAGCGAGTTTAAGAAGATATTTTTAAGAGAAAATTCCTATGCTATTTTAAAATCCTTACTAGATGCGCAGATGATACAAATTTTGATAAAACCGATGGAGCACATCTCCCAGCTAGCAGAATATGACGGCTATCACGAATTTACGGTTGATGAGCATAGCATCTTAAGTGTCAAATTTCTTGAAAACATAAAAGATAAATTTATAAAAAATCTCTACGCTGAGCTTTGCTTAGAGGGCAAAACGATGCTTAAGATCGTGACGCTTATGCATGACGTTGGCAAAGGACTTGGCGGAAAAGATCACGCAAATATCGGCGCAAACATCTTTAGAGCCTACGCGAACAAGCTAAATTTAAGTCAAAAAGCTATCAACGTCGGCGTCATCTTGATAAAATACCACACCCTAATGAGCAACGTCTCAAACAGAGAGGATATCTACTCGCAGCGCGTCATCTTTGCCTTTATCTCAAAGCTAGGCGACAAACAGGTCTTAAAGCTACTTTATATCCTTAGCTACTGCGTGATAAACGCCACAAATGAGAGGCTTTACAACGCCTACACAGCAAAGCTTTTAAGAGAGCTTTATGAAATTTCTCTTAGCGCATTTAGCGATGAAAATTTACTTGATGAAGCGACAAGGCGAGTAAAAAAAGAGCAATCTATAAAACGAAATAGCGAGTTTTTGGCGCTTGAGCCAAAGCTGCAAGAGAAAATTTTTAAGATCACATCAAATTTGGTCTTTACAAAATATAGCGCGAGCGAGATCATAAATTTAAGCAAAGTGGCTGATAGCTTAAACGAAACAGAAATTTTCATAAACAATAGTAAAAATTTAAGCATTCAAATTTATACAAACAAGAGCCTAAATTTAAGCGCCCTGCTCTATGAATTTGCCAAATTTGACCTTGCGTATATGGAGATATTTGAGCTTTTTGAGAAGAAATTTTATATCAGGCTTGACTTTAACCAAAATGTAAAAAATCACGAGCTTGAAAACACTAAAATTTTAGCCCTAAAATCTCTAAATAGCGAGGTTTTAAGAGAGCCTTTGAAACCAAATATTAACAAAGATGAGATAAACTTCGAGCTAAAACACTCAAAAGATTACGCCAAACTTAGCATCAACGCAAAAGATCAGCGCGGGCTAATGGCTTATGTAATGAGTGTTTTTGACAGGCTTCATTTTCAAGTCACGAGTGCTAGAATTCAGACGGTTAAAAATAGAACGAGAAATCTCTTTTTGATCGAGAAAAACGAGCGACTTGAGAGTAAAGGCGAAGAGATATTAAATTTATTAATAAGCGAGTAAAACATGTGTGGAATCGTAGGATACATCGGAGATAAAGAGAAAAAAGAGGTCATTTTAAGCGGGCTAAAAGAGCTTGAGTATCGCGGATACGACAGCGCTGGCATGGCTGTGATGAGTGATGGCAAGATCGACTTTTTCAAAGCTGTTGGCAAGCTTGAAAATTTAGCCCTAAAGACAAAGGACTTTACATCAGAGGGTTTTGGCGTGGCGATAGGTCACACACGCTGGGCGACGCACGGCAAACCAACCGAGATAAATGCTCACCCGCACCTTGGCGAGCACTCATTTGTCGTTCACAACGGCATTATCGAAAACTACAAAGAGCTTAAAGATGAGCTTGAGGCAAAGGGCGTGAAATTTGTGAGCCAAACCGACACCGAAGTGATCGTGCACCTTTTTGAGGAAATTTTAAAAGAGAAAAAAGACCCATTTAAGGCTTATGAGGCGACTATCGCAAAGCTTAGAGGAGCTTATGCGACGCTACTTATCACCAAAACTGCACCTGATAAGATATTTTTCGCAAAAGATGCCGCTCCTATGGCGATAGGCAAAAGCGACAAAAAAGAGCTATATTTTGCCTCATCAGATGCCCCACTTATCGGCAACGCAACCGAAGTGGCATACCTTGATGATAACAACTACGGCTACGTGAGCTTAGACGAGATAGCTGTTTTTAAACACGGCAAAAAGGCTAGCATAACATTTAACGCACTGCCAAAAGATAAGAGCTATGCCCAAAAAGAGGGTTATACATTTTTTATGGAGAAAGAAATTTACGAGCAAGGCGCGGTCGTGTCTGAAACCATCATGGGCAGGGTCAAAAACCACAAAGTCACCCTTGAAAATTTAGACGATGAATACCTAAAAGGCATCGATGATATCGTGCTTTGTGCGTGCGGTACGAGCTACCACGCAGCACTTGTTGCAAGCTATCTGTTTGAAAGGCTTGCTAAAGTTAGAACAAAGGTCGAAGTGGCAAGCGAATTTAGATACAGAAAGCCTTATCTAAACAAAAACTCGCTCTTCATCGTCATCTCGCAAAGTGGCGAGACAGCTGACACTCTTGAGGCGCTTAGGATCGCAAAAGAGGCTGGGCTAAAGACACTTGCTATTTGCAATGTCGATAACTCATCTATCGTTAGACTAGCTGATAATACGCTTCTAACTCGCGCTGGCATCGAAAAAGGTGTGGCAAGCACAAAGGCCTTTGCAACGCAGATCATCGTGCTTTGGATGCTTGTGCTTCAAATGGCATCTGCAAAGGGATCTATCAGCAAAAAAGAGCTTGATCACGAGATCAAAACGCTTCTTCATATCCCACAAATTTTAAATATAGATAACTCTTTGCAAGAGAAGCTTCACCGCCTAAGCAAGCACTATTTGCACGGTCATGGCTTCTTCTTCATCGGTAGAGACATCTTCTATCCGCTAGCTCTTGAAGGTGCGTTAAAACTTAAAGAAATTTCATATCTTCACGCCGAGGGCTATCCATCAGGCGAAATGAAACACGGACCTATCGCGCTTGCAGATGAGAAGCTATTTACGATCGCTTTAATGCCTCAAAATTTACTATATGAAAAGACAAAGAGCAACGTCGAAGAGCTTGCTGCAAGAGATGCTTACATCCTAGCGATAAGCCCACTTGAGTTTGAACTAAGCGATGACTACGTAAAAACAAGCGTTCAAGATCACTATATGAGCGAATTTTTCGAGATGATGCTAGTGCTTCAGCTACTTGCACTTGAAATTTCCGTTAGACTTGGCAACAACGTCGATATGCCAAGAAACCTCGCAAAAAGCGTAACTGTCGAATAATTTATGTGGCTGGCATCTTGCTGGCCGCTTAAATTTTACTTTTATATTTTTCTTTTAAAATTTAAGTTTTCACAAAATATTATTTTCTTATAATATTTGCACTTCTAATTACATTAAAAAGGATCTTCATGAAAAAGAGATTTTTAGCATCTAAGGTCTTTAGCAGCGTTGCCGCTCTTTGTTTATTTGCTGGATGCGCTAGCAGCAATAGCGGTGTAACTGGTGCCGCAGCAGGAGATACAGCCAAAAATGCCAACACGAAAATCGAGCGTTGCAGCCAAACACTAGGAACATTATCTTTTTACGAAGATCAAAGTAGCTCATGGTACTCATATCTAACTAGAGATTATCAGCTTGGCTCAACAGTGCCGGTGCTAAGGATCTTAGCTCAGCAAACTGGCTGCTTCGTCATCGTCGAGCGTGGCAGAAGTATGGATAATATGATGCAAGAGCGCGCGCTTGAAGCTAGTGGCGAGCTAAGAAAAGGCTCTAAATTTCACAAAGGTCAAGTCGTAGCGGCTGATTATACCATGCAGCCAGAAATCACATTTAGCAAAGAAGATACTGGCGGTATCAGCGGACTTGTAGGCGCTGTCTTTGGCAACGTTGCTGGCAAGGTAAGCGGAGGCTTTTCAAAGAGCGAAACACAAACATCTTTGCTTCTCATAGACAACCGCTCAGGCGTACAGATCGCTGGTGCAGTCGGCAGTGATAGCAACTTTGACTTCTTTGGCATGGGGTCAAATTCATTTTCACGTGTGAGCGCTGGACTTGGTGGCTACACAAAGACACCAGAAGGCAGGATGATCGTAAATGCCTTTATGGACGCGATGAACCAACTTATAGTCGCGCTAAAAGATTATAAAGTCCAAAATGTAAAAGGCGGTCTTGGCAAAGGCGGAAATATAAAAATAGGAGACTAAGATGAAATTTATAGCCATTTTGTTTTGTACATTGACGATGTTGCTAGCTGCTAACTATACTAAAAAGATAGAGATCGGGCTTTGCAAACTTATAAACGAAAGAGAAATGGCTAAATTTTATGGCGACACGAGAAACTATGACGCCCTTAGTAAAAAGATAGACGGATATAAATTTCGTTTTGGATTGAAAGATTTTGATGAGGATAGTTGCCGCATGAGTAGCTACTATCCTGTTGATCCAAACTATGCGCCATATCCACCTAACTACCGCCCATACTATCAAAATGAGTACGAAAGATTTGATAGATTTCAACGTGGTTACCGCGGCGGCTACTATAATGATGACGACTACGATGATGGTTTTGAGCGTGGATATAGACGTGGCTACAATGACGCTAGAAGAGAGTATAGAAGACCTTATAGATAGGCATAAAAGCCGTAATCTTTAAAGAAATTTGATGCAAAACCTGTGGATATGGCAACATCCTAACTATCCAAATTTTTCTTTCGATAAAAGTGCAATAGACACCCTTGCAAATAAGCTAGAGCAAAATCATGAAATTTTAAAAGAGATAACAAGCAAGACCAGTAGAAACGATCTTTTAAAAGCGCAAATTAGCGCCCTAGAGGATGAGATCTTTTACTAATCTCTCATAGAGGGCGAGAGACTAAAAAGATCAAGCATTCGCTCATCGGTAAAAAAGAGACTAGATGAAAATTTTGACTGGTTAGCTGATACTCATGCGACTAGGCACAGCGATAATCTAGTCTCACTAATGCTTGAAGCAAATTTAAACAAAGCTCCTATGAGCTTCGAGCGGCTACATGGCTTGCACAATGCCTTGTTTGAATATAGCCATAGCAAAATTTACAAGATAAAAAGAGCTAAATTTAGAGATGATGAGATGAGCGTCGTCTCAGGTCCTTCAAAAAATGTGCAAATCCACTACGAAGCCTTGTCAGTAGAGCGCGTAGAGGATGAGAAATTTTTTAAATTTTATCAATAAAAATCACGAAAACACATATGTAAAAAGTGCCTTAGCGCACCTTTGGTTTGTGATCATCCATCCTTATGAGGGCGGCAACGGATGCATGGCAAGGGCTTTGGCGCACTACTGCTTGGTAGCTAACAGCATTAAGCTTTTTTCTATCACCAGCATTATTTATGCAAATAAAAAAGATTATTATGAAATTTTAAAGCAGACGACAAAGCTTGAAAATAATTTAAACTTTGACTTCACAGCGTGGATAAAGTGGCATTTAGAAGCGGTAAATAGCGCCATAAAACAAGCTATAAGCTCATTAAAAAGATAAAATTTCTATCAAATTTAAGAGCTAAAGCCCTTAAATTTTATCTTTACTTAGGATTTTTGCGAGCTGCTCTTTGATCTCGTCATCAAATTCGCTAACACTTATCACGCCCCTGCTCTCGCACATCTTAGCATCATTTACCTCGCAGTAGCCACTCAGCGCGTTTTTGTATCCGCCCCTTATGCAGGCCTCTCTATCCTCTAAAAATCCAGCCCCGCCAAGGATGAGCACGCCAAGGTCAAAGCCGATCTTAAATTTCGCGCTCGCCGAGCTTTTTATCCAGCTTAAAAATATCTCATCATATCTTAGCCCAAGCGCCCCAATGCCATCTGGCACGACCAAGATATCCACGCCATAAAGGCTTTCAGCGTAAATTTCAGGATGAAGTCTAATGCCAAATTCATCGACTATCTCAGGCTTTAGGGCATAGGTTTTGATGTTAAAACCTTCAAATTTATGCAAAAAATCATAAATTTTGGCAAAGCTTAACAAATTCATCTTGTCAAACATCAAAATGCCAACTTTCATGTTAGCTCCTTTTAATGAAGTGCCTCATTTAGCTTGATCGCCCTTTTGCTCGCACTCGCGGTGATCTGTCCTGTTTGGCTATTTTGTCTAAAATGAAGCCCGTTTAGCCCGCCAAGCTCAAGCGCTTTGTAAATTTCAGCCTCAAATTTAAACTCTGGATTTATCTTAGCTAGCTTTTCGCGCTCGCTTGCCGAGATATAGACCTTTGTGCCCTCAAGCACCGCTATGCCAGCATCCACGATGCAGTTATCGCCCAGTGGCACGCCAGTGACTGAGTTTGCGCCAAGCAAGCAGTGTTTGCCTATGCTTACAGGGTTGCCGTTTGTGCCGCTTAGCACGCCAAGTATGCTAGCTCCGCCGCCAACGTCACTGCCCTCGCCCACGACGACAGAGCTGCTGACCCTACCCTCTACCATCACGCCGCCAGTCGTGCCTGCGTTAAAGTTGATATAAGCAGCGCCTGGCATGACGACCGTTCCAGGATGCACGGCAGCGCCCATGCGAACCTTGGCAGCGTCTAAAATTCTCGTGTTATCAGCTGGGATGATGTGACTTAAAAATCTTGGGAATTTATCCACGCTCACGATCGCTGGATACTCGCCAAACATCTTTAGAGAAATTTCATTTTCTCTTAGCCACTCAAGCTCGATAGGGATGTTTTGGCTAGTCCATGCGACATTTGGTAGCACTCCAAAGGCTCCATCAAGCACGATCGTCCTAGGTGCGACCTTGCCAAGCGAGATCAAGTAAAGCTTGAGATAGACGGCCTCCACGCTAAGTGGCTTTGCGTCATCAAATAAAAATACAAGCTTAAATTTATTCTCATTTAGCTCAAGATCGTCATCAAATGCCATCTTCACAGCGTGTAAATTCTCCACGTTTTTATGCGATTTTATATCTTTTTCAAAGACGCTAAAGAGCTTGCTAGCCTTTTTTGCTACCTTTGGCGTGAGATCAGTGACAAACTCGTGAGCGCCAAAATCAACCTCAACATCGCACTTTTGCAAAGCGTAGATAAAAGCAGCTGCACTTAAAAAGCTCTCTTTATAATTTACAACGGCAAAGCTTGCTTGCAAAATTTTGTCGCTATTTTTTTGTCCGCGATCGACTCTTGCGATGCCAAAAGCAACTGGATCTTTGTAGCCATCTTTTTTTCTAAATTCTTCAAAAAATTCCTTAAATTCGTTTGCGTCTTTAAACTCTTTAGACATCTATTCTCCTTTAAATTTTTTCTTAGTCTAGCCAAAAATGGCTAAAAATTTTATGATTTTAAAGCATTTGAGCTTTGATAAATTTATAAATTATAATAATGATTAACCTTATCATAAACAAAATAGAAATAAAATGCCTCAAATTTTACAAGGAGACAAAATGTCAAATTTAGCTACCAAACCAAAATTTGCCTTAGCTGCGTTGATCGGCCTAATCGCTGGCGTAGTTTCAGCTTTTGTCAAGTGGGGCGCAGAAGTACCGCTTCCGCCAAGAAGCCCTATGGATATGTTTAACGCAGCTTGCGGACCAGAAAGTGCCATCAGAGCGGCTGGTGCGATCGACTGCTCGAGAAATTTTCTAAATCCCCCTTATGTGTTCTTAAGAGATTATGTCGGTATCACCGATCCAAACGCCGCTATATACGAGTTTGCGGGGCATGCATTTAACTACGTGATGCTAACGCACATCATATTTTCAATAGTCTTTGCCGTTGGCTACTGCGTCATGGCTGAGAAATTTCCAAAGATCACGATGTGGCAAGGCGTGATGGCTGGTATCTTAGCAACTATCGCAGTTCATGACATCTCACTGCCGCTTCTTGGCCTCACTCCGCCACTTTGGACACTTCCTTGGTATGAGTATGTCTCTGAGTTTGTAGGTCACATGGTATGGTTTTGGTCGATAGAGATCATCCGCCACGACCTAAGAGCTAGGATCACAAAAGAAAAAGACCCAAGCGACTGCTGCAACGCATAGCTTATAAATTTGCTGTTTTGGGCGCAAAACCTAAGGCAGCAAAATTTAATAATTTAAAAACTCTAGTGCCTCTTGATCGCAGCCAATACCTAAAAACAAAATTTTCATCATTTTTTACAAGGCTTGAAAACCTTAAATTTATCTAGCTTTTACTGCGTAAATTTAAAGATTTAAGCGCTTAGCACTCACTACTAAGCTCTAAATTTTCTAAACAAAGTGGCTTTTCATCCTCAAATATCACCCCTATACCGTAAGGCTCGCAGATATCAAGCTCGCCCTCAGCAAATCTCATCAGCCACTGCTTGTCATGCGCATAAAAGGTGCATTGCGGCGAGCTAAATGGCAGTTCAGAAACTGGCGCGTCAAGCAAGCTAAGCTCGTCCTCGCTCAAAAAGCGCCCTCGTCTAAGCTCATCTTTTAAAAAACCAAGCGCCTCTTTTATGTATCGGTCGATATCTTTGGCGATGCGTTCTGCCAGCAAAGTAGTCTCATCATCTACGTCTGCCATGTCTTTACTAACGAGGCAAAATGTCACCTGCCCAAAAATTTCACTTTTTAGCCCAGTCTCCGCATACCAGATAAAGCCATCATCTGTCGCTATTTTTTCAAGCTCGCCAAATTTCAAAGTCATTTTTTATACTCATTTTTGTGATTTTGCTACTCTTGTAAAAAGAGCGAAATTTAAGCAAATTTATCGTGAGCTAAAATAGAAATAGCTTGTAAATTTGCCCTTTTAGCATAAAGCAAAAGCTAAATTTACAAGCAAATTTTCAGTTTTTCTCGCTACTTAAAAGCAAAATTTCTCATCAGTGCCATTTTGCTTGCGCATAGCTTTGAAGTTAGCGAGATTGTCTTTGTCTAAAAAGTAATCTTTCTCTTTTTTATTGCGGGCTTCTAGCTTTTCTATGCCTTTTGCAAGGGCTGCTTTTCTATCTTCGTGAGGTGAGCTAAATTCTGGCGAAAACATCGCTTCATAGGCATTTTTCTTGGTCCATTCAAGCGCTTTATCAGCGATCTCTTGTTGCTTTTTGATATCGCAAAATGCATAAGGATTGACCACGTCGCCAACAAGCTTCATAAACGCCCCTATCGCAGCCACCACGTCAGTAAATTTCTCGCCCTCCATGTCTATAACGCCTCTTAGCAAGATAGCGCGATTTTTTGCCGCATAAAACCAAAATACCGCATCATCGCGAAGTCCAAGATCATAAGCGCGAGCTGAGAGAACAAAAAGAGTTATCGGAGAGACCATTTGTGGGGCATCTTGCACGATCTTTTCAGCCTTTTTAAAGTCCTCTTCTTTGCCACTTTTTAAAAGTTCATCTATCTTGTCATAGACCTTGACGTACTCCACCTTGCCAGCATTTGCTGAGTAGTAAGGTGTGACGTAGATGTCGATACTTCTTACTTTGCCGTC
>CAUUZE010000040.1:0-14607 GCA_963549665.1 Campylobacter concisus
TAAGCTCCTCTTTTGCCTTTTTAAAATCAGCTAAGCTCGAAGTTATCGTAGTTTGCGAGTGATGAGGATAGAGTGGCAAAAGCACTATCTCACCAAAATCTTCATACTTTTTAAGCACATCTTTTACAAATGGCGAAGTGTAATTCATCGCAAAATCAACCGCTTCAAATTCATTTTGCAAGCTTGAAATTTTCTCACAAAGCTTAGCAGTAAGCTCGCAAAGTGGTGACTTTCCGCCTATTTGCTCGTAGTTGTGTTTTGCAGTTTTTAGCCTGCCTTTTGTGATCATAAAAGCTACAAATTTTCTTAAAAATTTATTTTTTATACCCAAAATATACGGGTCATTAAACATATTTGTTAAAAAAATTTCGACATCATCAAGGCTGTTTGCACCGCCCATATTTAAAAGCAAAAGAGCTTTTTTCATCAAAATAGTTCTCTTATCTTTATCGCGTCATCGATGTTTGAAAGCTCGCTACTTTCGCCACTTTGGCAAAGATCGTAAAAGGCTTCGTATTGCGCTTTTAGTTCGCTATTATTTGTATCTATCTTTAAATTCATCTGTCCATTTTCGCTCACTTGATGAAGCTTGTGATCGATGAGATCGCCAAAATAGACGCCATTTTTTGCATTTACCTCTATCTTAAAGCGCTCCAGTGAGCCACAAAATGAGTCGGTGATATGCACCAGAATTTGATTTTTACTCTTAAAGCTGATCGCCACGTTGTCGGCACTTTTGGCATTTGTCTTGTTTGTTTGAGTGTAGTAAAAGTCACTAACTTCTGAATTTATGATATTTTTTGCTAGGTCGATGTCAGAAACTGAGAGTTCATTTATGATATTTCCATCGCAAAGTGGCTTAAAATGAGCGATAGAAATGCTATAAATTTCCTCTTCTTTTAAAAGTGCCTTTTTTAGCGACAAGATAGTTGGATTAAAGCGCTCAGAAATTCCCGTGCAAACCCTAGTTTTGTTCGTTTTAGCGGCATATTTTATCTCTTTAAGATCTGCGATACTTTTAAAAACTGGACGTGAGATGAGGATGTTTTGGCAGTATTTTGCACACTGGCAAAATGCCTCCACTATCTCCTCTCTTGGCGAGCAAAGCACGACTGCTTGAGGCTGGGCAACCTCTATAAATTCTTTAAAATCAGTATAAAAATCAGCTCTGCAAAACTCATCAACATTGTCTTTGTCAAAAATGCCACAAATTTCAAACTCGTTTGAGCGTCTAAGCTCTAAATAATGTTTTTTACCTGTGCTGCAATAGCCGATAATGCCGATTTTTAGCTTCACATTCACCCTTTAAAACTTTAGAAATTTTTAATTATTTTATTTACAAATCGCTTTTAAATAGATAAAACAAGAGATAGTTTTCAAAATATCACTATTTTTTCTCTTTTTAGAATTTCGCAAACGAATTTTGGCTAAAATCAAGCAAAATTTTAAAACTAACGAGGATAAAAATGCAAAATTTAGATATAAGAAAGGCATATCTTGATTTTTTTAAATCAAAAGGTCACGAAGTCGTAGCTTCTGCACCACTCGTGCCAAACGATGCAACACTACTTTTTACAAATGCTGGCATGGTGCCATTTAAGAGCATCTTCACAGGCGAAGTGCCACGCCCAACACCACCTATTCGCACTAGCTGTCAGACCTGCATAAGAGCTGGTGGCAAGCACAACGACCTTGATAACGTTGGCTACACAGCGCGTCACCACACATTTTTTGAAATGCTAGGAAATTTTAGCTTTGGCGAATACTTCAAAAAAGAGGCGATCGCTTACGCTTGGGAATTTGTCACAGAGGTGCTAAAACTACCAAAAGATAAGCTTTATGTAACCGTTCATGAAAGTGACGATGAGGCATTTGAAATTTGGAGCACTCACATCGCAAAAGAGAGAATTTACCGCTTTGGCGATCATGATAACTTCTGGCAAATGGGCGATACTGGACCATGCGGCCCTTGCAGTGAAATTTTTTACGATCAAGGCGCTGAACACTTTAACACACTAGAAGATTATATGGGCGGCGATGGAGATAGATTTTTAGAGATATGGAACCTTGTTTTCATGCAGTATGAAAGAAGCGCTGATGGCAAACTAAGCCCGCTACCAAAGCCAAGCATCGATACAGGCATGGGACTTGAGCGCGTTACAGCTATCTTGCAGGGTAAATTTAGCAACTACGACAGCACACTTTTTATGCCGCTAATTAGCGAAGTGGCAAAGCTTTGCGGCAAGCCATACGTCTATGAAAGTGGCGCTAGCTACCGCGTCATAAGCGACCACATCCGCTCAGTCACATTCTTACTAGCTCAAGGCACGACATTTGACAAAGAAGGTCGTGGTTACGTGCTTCGCCGTATCTTACGCCGTGCGATCCGCCATGGATACTTACTAGGCATAAAAGAGCCATTTATGTATAAGCTTGTCGATAAAGTTTGCGAGCTTATGGGCGGACACTACACCTATCTAAACGATAAAAAAGCGGCTGTAAAAGAGCAAATCAAGCTTGAAGAAGAGAGATTTTTAGCGACTATCGCAAGTGGGCTTGAGCTATTTGAGAGTGAGCTAAAAAATACAAAAGAAATTTTTAGCGGAGAGGCTGCGTTTAAGCTCTATGACACATTTGGCTTCCCGCTTGATCTAACGGCTGATATGCTTAGAGAAAAGGGCTTAAAGGTAGATGAAGCAAGGTTTGATGAGCTTATGAGCGAGCAAAAAGCACGTGCAAAAGCTGCTTGGAAAGGCAGTGGCGACAAGAGTGCGAAGGGCGATTTTAAAGAGCTACTTGAGAAATTTGGCGAAAATAAATTTATAGGCTACGAAGAGCTTAAGAGTAAAAGTAAAATTCTAGCCTTGCTTGATGAGGAATTTAAAAATATAGATAGTTTAGATGCTGGCAAAGAGGGTTGGGTGATGTTTGATGTCACTCCATTTTACGCTCAAAGTGGCGGTCAGTGCGGCGACAGCGGTAAGATAGCAGGTAAAGCAAATGTGCTTGATACGCAAAAATTCCACGGGCTAAATTTATCTTTAGTAAAAACTAGCGCGGCGCTAAAAGTTGGCGACGAAGTTGAGCTTGAAGTGGGCAGCGACAGAGCGGAGACTGCACGACATCACAGCGCTACACACTTGCTTCACGCAGCCCTTAGAAGCGTGCTTGGCACACACATCGCTCAAGCTGGCTCAAACGTTGAGGCAGATAGGCTAAGGTTTGACTTCTCTCATCCAAAGGCACTTACTAGTGAAGAAATTTCAAAGGTCGAAAACCTTGTAAATGAGTGGATCTTAGATGGTGCAAATGCAAAAACGCAGGTTATGGAGCTTGAAGAGGCCAAAAAAAGCGGAGCGATCGCACTATTTAACGAAAAATACGCAGATAAAGTAAGAGTTGTGAGCTTTGGCGATGTTAGCAAAGAGCTTTGCGGCGGCACACATGTGAAAAATATAGATGAGATCGGATCGTTTTTCATCACAAAAGAGAGCGGTGTAAGCGCCGGCGTTAGGCGTATAGAGGCTGTTTGCTCAAGGGCTGCGCTAAATTTAGCAAGGTCATTTAGAGCTGAGCTTGAAGAGCTAAAAGATGAGCTAAAAAGTACAGAACCACTAAATGCCATTAAAAAGCTAAAAGGCGAGATAAAAACGTTAAAAGATAAGTTAAAAAACGCTAAAAGCTCTGGGGAGCTAGCCTTTATAAATGTAAATGATACCAAGCTTTGTGTGGCACACATCGATGGTGGCGACATAAAAACTTTGATAGATGAGTTTAAAAATGGACACGAAAAAGCTGCTATTTTACTGATCCAAACAGATGAAGAGGGTAAAATTTCTCTTGCAGCTGGCGTGAAAAATGCTCCACTAAAAGCTGGCGCTTGGGTTAAATTTGCAGCGCAAATTCTAGGCGGCAATGGCGGCGGAAAAGACGACTTTGCTACAGCTGGCGGCAAAAACGCTCTAGCCATAGACGAAGCCATAAAAAGCTCACTTGAGTATGCAAGGCAAGCTTTAGAAAAATGATTCATCAAGAGATCGCTTTTTTTAAATTTGATCAACTAATCATCTTCTTGCACATTAGCTTCGTAGCTCTTTTTATAGGGCTACAAGCTGGTTTGGTGCTTGCTGGAAGCTATTTTATAAAAAATAAATTTGAAGATAAAGAGCGCTATCACATCTTGCTTCACATCATAAGACGCTTTGGACTAGCCATATTTGCGCTAATTCTTGGCATAGCGCTAACTAGCCTGATAATGATCTTTTACTTTGATGATGGCAAAATGCAAAATCCGATGGCAAGTGCCATAGTAGCGACCAAATGGGCGATAGAGCTATTTTTACTCTTAAATTTAAGCTACATCTTTTATAGATACAAAAAGGCTTTAAAAACTCTAAGATCACACGAGATGATCGAGCTAAACGAAAGTCTAATCGTCATCATCTACTACTTCACGCCGCTAAATTTACTAGCCTCGCTTGCGGCTGTCTATCTTGGCGTGAGCTATATGGGCTTTTTATGATCACACTTGCTTCTAGCTCGCCAACAAGGGCAAATTTACTAAAAAATGCTGGGATAGAATTTAAACAAATTTCTTGCAGCTTTGATGAGAGCATGATAGCAAAAGAGCTAAAACCTGAAATTTACGTCCAAAACGTCGTAAAAGCTAAAAAAGAGCAGTTTTTAAAGGCAAATGGCAAGCTTACAAATTTACTCTTTGCAGATAGCTGCGTGGCTTGTGGGGATAAAATTTTAGGCAAGGCAAAGGATGAAAACGAGGCACTTGCTATGCTAAATTTACAAAGTGGCAATGAGTGTAGCGTCTATACGGCGATGATATTTTTAGGCGAATTTGAGCTTATAAATGTGAGTAAGACTACATATAAATTTGATAAATTTAGCGAGCAAGATCTAAAAAGCTACCTAGAAAGTGGCGAGTGGCGAGGCAAAGCTGGAGCCATGACGATAGAAAATTTTAATAAAAAATACATCACCTCCCAGCACGGCGAGACAAGCACGGCAATGGGGCTAAATTTAAAAATATTAAAGGCATTTTTATGAAATATATCTTGGCATTTATCTTTGTAGTTGCCATCGCACTTGGTGGAGCGTTTTTATACTTTTATTCGCAGGTGAGATTTGACGCTTACACCATCATCGACTACAAGCCAAAGCTTGCGACACAAATTTTTGATAGAAACAACGAGCTCATCGCAAATATCTTTGAAGAAAATAGAATTTACGTAAAATATAACGACATCCCGCCACGTGTCATCGAAGCGCTCGTGGCTATCGAGGATACGAGCTACTTTGAGCATGGCGGTATAAACGTCGAAGCCATGGCAAGAGCAGCGATAAAGGACATCAAAGCTAGAAAGCTAGTCGAGGGCGCATCTACGCTAACTCAGCAGCTCATAAAAAACCTAGCCCTAAGCCGCGAGAAGAAATTTACAAGGAAGATAAAAGAGGTTGTGCTCGCTATGAAGCTTGAAAGCGAGCTTAGCAAAGAGGACATCATCGAAAGATACCTAAATCACGTATATTTTGGACACGGCTACTACGGCATCAAAACGGCTGCAGAGGGCTACTTTAGAAAAGAGCTAAATGAGCTAAGTATAAAAGAGATAGCGATGCTAGTTGGCATGCCAAAAGCGCCAAGTACTTATGATCCTACAAAGCACCTCGACCTCTCACTTAGCCGCGCAAACAGGGTGCTTGAAAGGATGTATAGCATCGGCTGGATAAATGAGGATGAGTACCGCAAGGGCGTACTTGAAGAGCCAGCAGTCTTTGACGATACGCTAACACGCAACAAAGCTCCTTACGTGGTCGATGAGATCATAAAAGAGGCTTCAAAGAAATTTGACGATATAAAAACTGGCGGTTACAAGATACAAAGCACCGTCGATCTAAACGTGCAAAAGATCGCTCAGGACGCTTTAGTCTATGGCTACAATGAAATTTTAAAAAGAGATAAAAAGGCAAATCCAGAGATGCTAAATGGCGCTATCGTCGTCACTCATCCACAAAGCGGACAAATTTTAGCTCTAATTGGTGGCATCGACTACGCAAAAAGTAGCTACAACCGCGCCACCCAGAGCAAGCGCCAGCCAGGATCTAGCTTTAAGCCATTTATTTATCAAATAGCCCTTGATAGCGGCTACTCAGTCGTCTCTCAGGTAGCTGACATCGCTAGGACGTTTGACATGGGCAATGGCAAAGAGTGGACGCCGAAGAACTATAGCGGCGGCTTTCAAGGCTACATCACGATAAAATCAGCCTTAACCCAGTCTCGCAACCTCGCAACCATAAATTTACTAAACGATCTTGGTCTTAGCTCAGTTCGCAAACAGCTTACAGATATGGGCTTTAACGACATCCCTGAAAATTTATCAATCGCACTTGGTAGCTTTGGAATTTCGCCACTTGACTTTGCGAAATTTTACTCGATGTTTCCAAACGATGGCGAAGTGGTCGAGCCTACGCTCATTAAGCATATAGAAAATAGCTTTGGCGCGTCGATGGACTATGAGCCACAAAAGAAGCAGGTGCTAAAACCTGAGCAGGCATTTTTGATGACTACCTTGCTTCAAAACGTCGTAAACAACGGCACCGGACGCAACGCAAAGGTAAATGGCATCCAGATCGCTGGCAAAACTGGCACGACAAACAATAACATCGATGCTTGGTTTTGCGGCTATTCGCCTGATATCGAGGCCATCATCTGGTACGGAAACGACGATAACAGCCCTATGAAAAAGGTCGAGGGTGGCGGCAGGACAGCTGCACCGGTCTTTAAGAAATTTATGGAGGGCTACATCAAGCTCTATCCTACTCTAAGACGCGCGTTTGAGCAGCCTGATGGCGTTTATAAAGGATACTATAACGGCGCTGATGAGTACTACACAAACGACTCGCCGTTGCCGCAAAATACGCCAACAAACGATATCATTCAAGATCAAGAAAACGATGGATTATTATTTTAGGAGATAAGATGAAAAGATTAAAAATTTTACTTTGTCTAGCGCTTGCAAGCCTTGCATACGGCGCTGATCTAAACACAGCTAGCAAGAGCGAGCTAATGAGCCTTGGGCTAAACAAAAGCCAGGCGCTAAACGTCATAAAGTATAGAAAAGCTCATAAATTTACAAGTGTCGAGGAGCTTGAGAAGGTTCAAGGCATCGGCTTTAACGACATGCAAAAGGTCAAAGAAAAGCTTAGTATAAAAGATAGCCAAAAGGCGAAAAAGACTGAGCCTGAAAAGAAGTCAAAAAGCAAGAAGCTAAAAAGCAAGAAAAAGAAAAAATAGTTTTTCTCTTCTAAATTTCTAGCCATTTACATTTTAGCTCTATCATTACGCCCCTGAAAGAAGGTGGCTAGAAATGCTAAACATCGACAAAATAAGACATATAAGCTTTGTTAAATTTTTAATTTTATTTGTAGCTTATATGTTTTTCATAAACTACATATTTTTATTCAAGGGCGTATTTTTAGGGTTTTTATCGGGCGACACTTTGTCTTTTTCTATACTGCTTTTTGCTCTACTTAGCATATTTTTTCTTTTGCTCTTTGCTGGAGTTTTTTGCATTTTGCTTGTGCCATTTTTACTAAAACCTCTTGCTATCTTTCTTATCGTAATTAGCAGCATCTCTGCTTACTTTATGCAAACTTATGGCGTCATTATAGATAAAGGCATGCTATTAAACGTCTTGCACACTGACACAAGAGAGGCACTTAGCTATTTTAATGCCAGCTTAGTTCTTTGGCTTATTTTTGTAACCATCCTGCCTTGCATATATGTAGCGCTTGTAAAGATTAGCTATGAAAATTTTAAAAATGGGCTTAGATCAAGGCTAAAAATAGCCCTTAGCACTTTGGCAAGTGCAGCTGTAATCTATGCACTCATGTCTAAAATTTTTATACCATTTTTTAAAGAGCCACAACGCCTCAATCATAAGCGTTTTGCTCCCATACTACCCCATCTACTCTGGCATAAGATTAGCAAAGTCTTTGGCACAAAAACCACTCCCTTTTACCTACGTGGCAGATGACGCAACGCTTACTAACGATAAAAAGAAAATTTTAGTTTTGATAGTTGGCGAGACACAAAGGAGCAAAAACTACTCGCTAAATGGCTACGCTAAAAATGATACAAACAAATTTACCAAGCAAAAAGATGTAGTAAGTTTTACAAATTTCTACTCATGCGGAACCGCGACAGAGACTAGCGTGCCTTGCCTATTTTCAGACTTAAAGCGAGAAAATTTTAGCAACCGCGAGGCTAAGGCTCGTGAAAATTTAGTTGATATCATCAATAAACTTGGCATAAAAACATACTTTTTTGACAACAATAGTGGCGGATGCGAAAAAAATAGGAGTAGTGGTTTGCGACAATCTTGATCAAAACCACACCTCAGAGCACAGAGCAGCTGGCTTTGATGAAGTGATATTTGATGAGGCAAAAAAAGGTCATAAAAGATGCAAATTCCACTACATTTATCGTGCTACATTTGCAAGGCTCACATGGACCTATCTACTACAAAGGCTATCCAAGCAAATTTAAAGAATTTACCCCAACATGCGACACTGCCGAGCTAAACAAATGCACGCCAGATGAGATAGCAAACACCTATGACAACACTATTTTATATGAGGACTATCTGCAAAGCGAGCTGATAAACGCCCTTGAAGCAAGAAAAGATAAATTTGAGGTTGCCATGTTCTTTTTCTCAGATCACGGAGAGAGCTTGGGCGAAAATGGCATATATTTACACGGACTGCCTTACTCCATCGCTCCAGATGAGCAAAAGCACATCCCAGCCATCATCTTTTCAAGCGATAGCGAGCTTTTAAAAAGGCTAAAAGCTAGAAAAGACGAAAGTCTTTCGCATGATTTTATCTTTAGCTCAGTTCTTGGATATTTTGGGGTAAAAACTAAGGCTTACGAGCCAGGATTTGATATTTTTAGGGAGTAAATTTAAAAGCCAGCCTAGGCAAAGCCTGAAGCTGGCGTAAATTTAAAAGCTGATCTCTTTTATATCAGCTACTTTTAGTATCTCGCTATAAATTTGACCGATGATCGCGACGCGGTTATTTCGCATTTTCTCGTTTTCAACGTTTATCATAACTTTGTCAAAAAACTCATCTATCTGCGGTTTTAGTGCAAATAGCGCTTTTAGTCTTGGCTCATACGCTAGGCCCTTATCAACCGCTTTAAATGCGTCATTTAAGGCCTTTTCAGCATCTATCTCAAAGAGGCTCTCATCGACCTTGCTAAATTTATCATCTTTTATGATGTTTGCAAGGCGCTTAAATGTCGAGAAATTCTCTCTAAAATTTGGCTCACTTGAAATTTTAGCAAGCGCCTCTATCATCTTAGTTAGCTCCAAGATGTCCTTTTCTCCGCTTTTTATGCAAGCTTTTACGATAGAAGCGTTTGCGTCAAAGAAGATATAGAGCCTATCAAGGATGAAATTTATAAGCACTTCAACGTCAAATTTCTTATAATCTTTTGCGATATCTTCTAAAATTTCTTTTACGTTAAATTTCAGATTATGTGCCAAAACGATCTTTATCACGCCATTTGCTGCGCGTCTTAGAGCGTATGGGTCCTTGGTGCCACTTGGGATTTTGCCGATGCTAAAGAGCCCCATTAACGTATCAAGCTTATTTGAAAGTGCCACAACCGAGCTAAAGGCCTTGCTTGGGCACTGCGCCTCCTCGCCGTCTGGCAGATACTGCTCTTTTATAGCCAAAACGACGTTTTCGTCCTCGTTTTTGGCCTTTGCGTAGTAAGCACCCATGACGCCTTGAAGCTCGGTAAATTCATAAACCATCTGCGTTGTAAGATCAGCCTTACTTAGCATCACAGCTCGCTCTAGCTTAGCCCCGTACTCGCCAGCCTCTTTTTTAAGTAGCTCGCCATAGTTGCTAGCAAGTTTTTTAGCCACTTTTAGCTCTCTAAGCTCTTTTTCGTAGATGCTTCCAAGCTCTTTTAGGTAGGTTATATTTTTTAGTTTTTCTGGGCTAAATTCGGCCTTAAGGTCGCTTTGCCAAAAGAACATCGCGTCGCTTAGTCTTGCTCTTAGCACCTTTTCGTTGCCTTTGATGATAAGCGAATAGTCTTTTGTGATGGCGTTACTAACGACAACAAAGCCATTTGCTAGCTTGCTATCTTTAAAGACTGGGAAGTAGCGCTGATTTTCTTTCATAGAAGTGATGATGACCTCGCTTGGCACCTCCAAAAACTCCTCTTCAAACGAGCCAAGAAGCGCTGTTGGATACTCGGTGATCGCCACGACTTCAGCTAGCAGCTCTTTATCGGTCTCGATCTTTAGCCCACTTTTTTGGCTGATCTTTTCAAACTCATCAAGGATTATTTTCTCTCTCTCGTTCGCTTCAAGCACGACCCCACGGCTCTTTGAGCCATCAAAATACTCTTTTATATTTGAAATTTTTATCTTGTCGTAGCTAACGCTTCTGTGAGGATAGGTAGAGTTACTGCTCTCTACGCCAAATTTGTTAAATTTAATGACCTCATCGCCCAGCAAGCACAAAAACGATCTTATCGGGCGGATAAACTCGAACTCACCATTGCCCCAGCGCATAGACTTGCCAAAGCTAAGGCTCTTTAAAAACTCCTCGACCATGTCGCCCATTATCTTAGCAACCGGCTCGCCCTTCACCTCTTTTTCGTAGTAAAGCACCTCTTTACCGTCTATCTCTTTAAATTTAAGCTCACTCTCATCTATGCCACATTTATTTGCAAAGCTAAGTGCTGCTTTTGTAAAAGCTCCATCTTTTAGCGCTACTTGCTTTGGCGCACCAACAAAACTAGCCACGCTATCTGGCTGAGCCTGCGGGAATTTCTCATGGAAAAAGACCAAACGGCGTGGCGTGAAATAAAATTTAAACTCGCTTGTGATGTTATATTTTTCAAGCACAGCCTGCCATTTAGCATTGATGTTTGGCAGCTCCCTTAAAAATGGTATCGCTGGAAGCTCCTCGACTCCGATCTCTAGTAACAACTCTTTCATATCTCACTCTTTTTATTAAAATTTTCTCTTTTTTCTCTTATCATCTCTCTTGCTCTCTCCTTCTCTTGCGTCTGCAAAATGACGCCTCTTATCATAAATATCACAAACAAAACAAACGCTGCGATCATAAAAATATCTAAAATTTGCACCATCTACTCCACAACGATCTCTTTTTCGTTTTTATAAATTTTCACCCTCACCTGCTCAAAGCTATACTCACCATCTTTTAGCCTTTTTTTGCTATAAATTCTGATCTTGCCATGCGGTGTATGCAAGTAGCCGCCCTCTAACTTGCCTGAAATTTTAGCGATCACATCGCCGCTTCTTGCAATGCTTAGCTTTGAGCTATCAAGTAAATTTTCGCTCACATCTTTTGTGCCATGCTCATTTATGATCTCATAAGAGCTTACTTCAAGCGCCTCTTTGTAAAATTTCACTCGCCTGACCAAAATGTCAAGCTCATCGCCCACACCGACGCTATTTTTAGGATCAAAAACGTAAATTCCACGGCGATTTTTTGAGATGATAAAGCCATGCTTATCTTTTAAGATGACAACGGCTCGCTCCACAAGTGCTGGCACATCCTCAGGACGTTCAAAAAGCGTCTCTATGTCAGCTTTTTTATAGTTTTGATCTTCTACTTTTTTAGCTTCTTTTTTTAAATTTTCATTTGATTTAGCAGGACTTGGTTTGGTTGAGATTTTAAATTTAAGTGCAAAGTGGTCTGAGTAAAGATCGCTCTTTGCAAAGCCATGCTCATCGACCGCAAAGCTTGGCTTAAAGACTTCAAAACTGCCATCAATGTAGCTTAGATCGCCATTTGCCATAAAGCTAGGCGAGAGCAAAACGTGATCAATGGCTCGCTTTTTGCCATGGACTGCATGAGAGTATCTATCTTTTGGGGCTAAAAAGCTATAAAGATCGTAATATCCACGAGTTGCGATGATATCGTTTAAGATAGATTTTTGCCCATAAGGTGAGTTAAAATCGCCCAAAACTATGACATTTTGCTCATTGCCAAGAGCCGCTCTTAGCGTTCTTTCGGCCTTTTTTTGCATATTTATGCCGTTTTTATAAGCTGGGAAGTGATTAACAAAAACGCTAAATTTCTTACCCTCCACCTCAAAAACAACCTTTAAAATGTTTCTAGTTTTTACATTTGGCACTTCAAAAATTTCACTGCCACTTGGCTTTATTTTTGACACAAGAGCTAGCCCGACTGGAGAGTTTTTTGCCTTGCTAAAGGCTATAAATTTATACTCGCTGCCATCAACCAAAGCCTTTAAAACCTGCTCGTTTTCAACCTCTTCAAGTGCGATGATGTCGGTATTTATAGCGTCTATGACCTGCCTTGTTCTTTTTAGTTTTGAGCTAGCCGCCTCGCAGTCCCACTTTGAAGTGTTAGATTTAAAGTCAGGATATTCGCTGCCATCGTCCTTGCAGTCAAATAAATTTTGCACGTTATAAGTTGCTATGCTTATCTCGCTAGCAAACGCCATCAAAACGGCAAAGACTAGTGCAAAGAGCGCTCTCAAACCTCACTCCTAAAGTCAAATTTAGAGATGTTTTGCCTGATCGCCTCATACGCGATGATGCCAGCACTCATGGCTAAATTTAAGCTCCTGCCCTCTTTTCCCATCGGGATCGTTATGGCGTTTTTGAAATTTATATCCATAAATTCTCTTGGCAGTCCTGTGCTCTCTCCGCCAAAAAATATAAAATCTCCTGGCTCAAATTTAGCGTCGTAGTAAAGTCTGTTTGTCTTAGTCGTGGCAAAGAAAAATCGCTCTTTGTGGCTTAAATTTACCTCCAAAAACTCATCCAGGCTCTCCCAAATTTTTGGATCTAAAATTTTCCAATAATCAAGCCCAGCACGTCTAACAGCCTTTTCGCTCAGATCAAAGACAGTTGGCTTAACGATGTGCAGCTTTAAATTTGCATTTACGCACATTCTGCCGATAGCTCCGGTGTTTTGCGGTATCTGAGGATGGACTAGGACTATGTTAAACATAAGTTTTTCTTGCCTTAAAAAGTGTTATAAACTGCCTTATTCTAGCCAAAATGGGCTTTTAAGAGTTTTAAAATTTAAATTTTATTTATCTATAAATTTAGCGTTTTGCAAGAGTTTCAAGGTGCTTTGTGATAGCAAGTTCCTGCCTTCGTTTTATCTCAGCGGCGATCATCTCATTTTTAAAGCCAGCCGCCAATATCTCGCTCACATCGACCTTTGCGTCAAATTTAGCTTCATAGACCCCAAGCTCTTTTGCACGCTCTATGCGCTCTTTGTTATAAGCTCCCAGCCATGATTTTAAGGGCATATTTAGAGCAATTTCTAGTAGCTCATTATCACTTGGCATGTCTTTAAAATATGGCTCTTTTAAGATAGAAAAGTAGCTCTTTGGCAGGCGCATTTTCTCTAAAATTTCCTTTGCGTCAAGCTCAAATTTACCAAAAAGCATATACAAAAACAGCCTCTCGTCATCTACAAATTTCCTAGCACTTTTAAGTTCGCTCAAAAACTCATCATTCTTGCGAATTTGAACGCCAAAAATTTGCTCAAAGAGAGAGAGCGCAAAAAGATAAAATGCCCCTTTTTCAAGATGCTCTGAGCGAAAAAATTTAATGAGTTCGGTATTTATCCTATCCTTACTTAGATGCACTAGATCAAGCGTTTTCATAAACTCTAGCGTCTCGCCAGCTATGCTAAAATCAAGCCTTGCGCTAAACTGCACGCCCCTAAGCACCCTTAGCGGATCTTCTTTAAATTTCTCACTATCGATGTGCCTTAGCGTCTTGCTCGCAAGGTCCTTTTTGCCACCATGAAAGTCTAAAATTTCGCCGTCAAAGATATTCATCATCATGGCATTTACCGTAAAATCACGCCTAAGACTTGCAAGGCTAGGATCGTTTATGTAGCTTACAGCAAAGTCTTTGTGCGAATTTCCGGTCTTGCTCTCGCTTCTAGGCAAGCCAAGATCGTAGTTTTTGTATTTGTAGATGAAGTAGCTTTTGCCAACGCCACTAGCCTTTATGCTAGCCATCAGCTCGTCAAATTTAGCAGGCTCTATATCATAAACTTCGATGTCATAATCATAAATTTCTCGCCCCAAAAGCGCGTCTCTTACGCAGCCTCCGACTAGATAGACACGCTTGCTATATGGGGCAAATAGCGACCTAAAAAAGTCTAGTTCGCTATTTTTGTAAATTTCTGTCCCAGTTTTTGTCTCAAATTTATTATTTTGAGAGATTTTGAAGTCTATTTTCGATGTTTGCAAGGGTAAATTCTAAAAATTTAGTCGTTAGCTCTAGCCTTTGACTAAGGTCTTGCTCGCTAGTTTGCTTAAGTCCTTCAAAAAGCACCTCTATGCGTTCAGCAAGGTTTGCCAAGAAAATTTCCTCCTCGCTTATTTCCCTGCTCTTTGGAGAAATTTGCACTACCTTTGGCTCTGGCTCGCTTTGCACACTTGACACGCTTGCCTCTACTTTTGGCTCTTCAAGCACTTGCTCATCAGTAGTTTCTATTGCTAAAAGCTCTTTTTTTAAATTCTCCCTTTCAAGCTCTTCTTGCTTT
>CAUUZE010000041.1:0-14450 GCA_963549665.1 Campylobacter concisus
TTACGCTGCCATCTTTTGGAATGACTACTTCAGCTGTTGTTTTGCCAGCATCTTTGTCACCAGCTTTGTTTTCATCATCAGAAATTTTGCCATCTTTGTTTGTATCTTCTGGGAATTTAATTTCTGGGTTGCTTGGTTTTCTGGTGGTTTCTGGATTGATAGTATTACCAGCGCCTGCTGTATCGTCATCACTGCCGCCACGACCGCTATCTAAACCGCCGCTTTTGCCCTCAGCTGGACCTGCAAAAGATGCAACGCCTAAAGGATTGATCGCACTTGTGCTAGCACTTATGTTTGAGTAGTGTCCGCCATGCTCAAATCTTGTCTCGCCAAGACTCATGCCATCACCACGGCCGCCACTATTGCCACCAGCTGCTGTCTCTTCTAGATCTTCTAAATTTGCACCATTTAACAATGCTTTTTGAAGTGCTGCTACTTGTGAATCACCAGCAGTTGCCTTTGGATCGAGACTTAGTGTATCTTCACCGATCATTGATAGCTCTTTTCCATTATTTGTTGCTATCACAACCTTAGAATCAGCTGAAGTTGTTTTTACCGTCTCACCTTCATAAAGGCTATCACCAACTTTTAGTACTCTTTGGTTACCACTTTTATCTACTGCGATAACCTCAGCAGAACCTGATATAGACTTGATTGTGCCTAATTTCTTTGCCATGTTAATTCCTTTTGGGCTAAATTAATTTTGGCATTATTTTATAACTATTAGGAGAAATTGTAAATTGTACCAAAGTACAATATAGTTACATTATTTTATTATATGTTACATTTATAGAATTTTTTGTAATTAATAGATGATATTTCTATGACGCTTATATAAATTTTAATTTTCTAGCAAGAATTGATTAATGATATTTTAAGTTTTAAATGTTTTTATTTTATTGTACTAAATTTTAAAAGAATAATAGAATTTATAAAAAAGATTTGTAAATTTATATAGAAGAAATTTAGACCCAAAAAGGGTCTAAATTTTAAAGATCGACGTGGATGTTTTCTTTCACATCGATATAAGCTGTAGTTGTGCCGTAATTCGCTTCATATCTTTCAAAGCCATCTACTGCGTTGGCAGCAGATTTACTAAAGCCTTCAAGTTTTACTCCGCCACTTGCCTCGGTTATTTGAAGCAAATTATTGCTATGTTCGTGTCCGACATCAAGCATATCAGCTATATCAAGAGCTTTTAGAGTGATCTTTTCATTGCTAGTAACCTTTAACTCTTCAAAGCTCTTAACCCTTGTAAAGTCTATCTGACCATCAACCAAAAGCGTATCGTGATCATAGCGACTTCTATTGTCTGAGTATCCACCAAGAATGCTAGTGCCACCCTCAAGCTTCATATCTTTAGATATAAAGACACTATCACTGCCATCCGATAGATCTATTTTAATATTAGTTAAGCTTCCAGATCTTAGCTCCAAATAATCTTTTGCATTTTCATGTCCACTCAAAATCCAGTTCGCATGGTGTTCAGCTGGCAAACCACTAGCTGATGCGTGAGTATCTTCAACTACCACATGCATTTCATTTATATAAGCCATGATATCTACATCTTTTAGGGTAGATGACTTTAAATTTATATCTGTATGATAAGTTTCTCCAAATGAAGGGACTCTACTGCCTCCATTTAGTTCTACATTATCAAGGTTTGAGCTATCTATATTTATAGTACCTTTTGATGATCCTGCATAGATCGCACTTTTTTCTGCTGATGTTGTTGAGTTAATGTCGGTGTATTTGATATTTATAACGTCTTCATCGCCTTTAATTAATTCATTACTAACCCATTGTATGGCACCATTAAACTTATTAGTATTAGTGCTTATGTGAATATCTGTCATTTTTACATGATCAGCTTTTGTACCTGTTATATTTAAGATATCGCTGTTAATGCCAAGATAGATGGTCTCTTTGTTAAAAACTCCACCATTTATATTTATGACATCATTGTCAAAGCCTGTATTGATCTCAACTTTTTCGTGCGTTCCGCCATTTATATTTATAGTATCGTTTCCGTTATAGGTGTTGATAGTGATATTATTTAAATTTGAGCTCTTGATATCAATTTTATCTTTTCCAGTATTAGTTCTAATATCAAGCCAATTTAAATTTGAACTATTGATATTGACCTCAGTGTCTCCAGAGTTACTATATACTTCACTAAAATGGATCTTACTAGGTTCTTCTCCTTCTTTATGACTTACGGTTGCATTGTTGAAATTTAAGACATTATCTCCATTTTTAAAAAAATCTACATCAAAGCGTTTGTCGTTGTGAAATTCGCTATTTACAGTTGTTATATGGTCATTATCTATGATACCACCATTATACGTATATTTAGCGTTATCTATACTAAATTCTAAGATGACACTCTCGCTGTAGTAGTGATTGTTTTCAACGCCCTTATCTGCATCTTTAAATAACTTTTCTTTATCCCATTGATAATAAAATATTCCACTATCTTCATCTTCAGATAAAAGCTTGCCTTCATTTGGTTCTTTATCGTCTATTACATTTGCACGAACAACTACTTTGTTGATATCGCCCGCTCTTAGACCTTTTATGACGCCACTACTATCTAGATCTATCCAGTTTTCATTATCGAGTGAGTACTGAATTTTATCGTAGTCTTTGCCGTAAGTCGCCTTGCCACTAAATTTAAGCTTCACATCGATTTTTTGATCCACATCAGCCTCTGCCACTTCACCCCTTAGCTCAAATATTAAATTGTTATGTTCCCACATATTCGATCTTTCATGGTTTTCGATCTGAAAGCCTTGTTTACCATATATGCCTATATTTTTTACATATTTTGAGTCATATTCATTTATATATTCTGGCTCTGGATCAGGCGTTGGCTGTGGAGTTGGCTCAGGTTTTGGTTCTGGTTTAGGTTCTGGTTTTGGTTCTGGTTTTGGCTCTGGTTGTGGAGCTGGATTTACAGGCTCGACTGGCTCGACTGGTGTAGGCTCTGTCTTAGCACCAAGATCGACATTGATACCATTTTTTACATCTATATAGCCTTTGGTAGTATAAGATCTGCCGTTTTCTTGAAGACCAAAGTCGCCCTCATATCTTGTAAAGCCTTCTTTTAAACCTCTTCCGGACTCTGAAAGCTTAAAGCCTGCTAGCTCTACTCCGCCAGCTGCCTCTGTAACTGCCAAGATATGTTGTTCTTTATCGCTATTTCTTATATCAAGCATATCATATAGATCTTCTAGTTTTAGGCTGACCTTCTCGTTGCCAGTCACTTGTAGCTCTTCAAAGCTCTTAAAATTTTTAAAATTAACATTGCCGTCTATCACAAGTGTATCGGTCTCATAGCTGGTGCCACCATTTATCGCAGTGTATCCATCAAGCTTCATAGCTTTTGAGACGACGACTTTATCTTCGCCGTTGCCAAGATTAACCGTCATATCGTTTAATGTGCCTGATCTTAGCTCTAAAGTATCATCTGTATCTGCGAAATTCCACTTTGTAGCATTTTCTGTGTAGCTGCCATTTACCTTTGTATCTTCAACTACTACGTGAGTTTTGTAGTTGGTGTTAAGATTTACATCATCTAGGGTAGATGATTTTAAATTTAGATCGAAATTTAGTGGATTTCTATTTACATCGGTGCCTGTGTTTGTCTCTGTACCTATGTTGATACCTTTTAAATTTGAGTTTTCAACATTTACGGTGTTGTTATTTGAGCCTGCTTCGATATGGTTGGCAAAATTTTTATATGTTGAGTTGATATCAGCGTATTTGATATTTATCTCATCTTTATCGCCTGAGCCAGTTCTTAGGTACATATCTGTCATTTTTACATGATCATCTTTTGTACCATTTAAATTTAACACATCATTTCCGCTATCAAGCGTGAAGCCACTTTGATAAGGTTTGGTACCTATGTAAGTTCCGCTGTTTAAATTTACAGTGTCGTTGTCTGCACCAGTTTCGACGTGAAGTCTCTCGTGTCTTCCGCCATTTATATTTATGGTGTCATTTCCGCCTTGGGTTTTGATATTTAGCCAGTTTAAATTTGAATTATTTGAGTTTATAACGTCTATTCCATTATTCTTCTCACCATCACCAAAAACTATGTCACTAGGTATCTTTTTATTCTCATCACGGCTTATAGTTGCATTTTCAAAACTTAAAGTGTTATTGCCATTGTTTTTAAACGTAGCATCAAAGAATTTATCATTGTGAAATTCGCTTGTGATAGTAATGTTATGGTCATTATCAACTATATAGCTATCTTTTGTAGCTTTGTTATCTCCTATGCTAACTTCTAGCGAAACGCTCTCTTTAAAGTAGCCATTATTTTCTACGCCCTTATCTGCATCTGTGAAAATTTTCTCCGATGGATCAAGTGTGCCTTCATTTTGGTCGTGATCGTTTGTCACTTCAACACGAACGCTTACTTTATTTATATCGCCAGCTCTTACATCTTTTATCACGCCACTATCATCTAGCTTTTGCCAAGTTTTACCGCCATCTAGCGAGTACTCTGCGTTTTCATAGTCTTTGCCAGCAGTTGCCTCTCCGCTAAATTTAAGCGTCACATCTACCTTTTTATCAGCATCAGCCTTTGCTACTTCGCCTTTTAGGTTGTACTCTAGGTATGATTTGTCGTCTGAGCTCTTTTCATAGCCAAATTCTGACTTGTTTTCAACTGAGATATTTTTAACTATATCTTTGCTCTCGTCAGGTTTTGGTTCTGGTTTAGGTTCAACTGGCTCAACCGGTTTAGGCTGCGGAGTTGGAGCTGGATTTTCTGGTTGTGATGGCTCAACTGGGGCTACAGGTGCAATGGCAGAATTTATATCACTATCTGAACCATCAAAAACATCACTACCGCCACCTTTTACCTCTTGGTTGGTTAGTTTTACAGCGCCAAAAGTATCTGAAAGTGATCTAAAGCTAGCTGACACATCAGAGCTTTCATGACCGCCATGCTCAAACCTTGTCTCGCCAAGGCTCACGCCATCTCCGCCTCTGCCACCGCTATTGCCGCCAGCGGCACTCTCTTCGAGATTTGCTAAATTTTCACCTTTTAAAAGGGCTTTTTGTATAGCTGCTACCTCTTTGTCTGAGCTAAGGTCGTTATTTAAATTTAGAGTTTCGCCATCTTTTAGCTCAAACTCTTTGCCGTCGTTTGATGCGATAGTTACCTTTGCGCCGTTTGCTTTAACGACATCGCCCTCGTATAAACTATCTCCTGCGACAACAACTCTTTCGTTGCCATTTTTGTCTATAACTACTACTTCCTTGGAGCCAAGAATGTTTTTGATAACACCTACTTTAACAGCCATCGCTGCCTCCTTTAAAATCAATTTGACACATTATAAATATTTCTTTTAAATATAAAGTAATGTAAATATGATGTTAATTCTTAAGATTACGCTGTTGCAGTGGGTTTTAAAAATTAAATTTTTGATAAATATAAGCAAGATCCCAAAAGGGATCTAAAATTTAAAGATCGACGTGAATGTCTTCTTTTATATCTATATAGACTGTGCCTTGACGATCACTACCGTCTGCTAAGTGCGTATTATAGGCACTTTCATATCTGTGGTAGCCATTTTCTGCTCCGCTAGTTTCGATAAAACCATTAAGTTTTACAGTACCATGGGCTTCACTAAATTTAACTACATTAGAGCCATTGTCTAAAATGTCACTCAAATGAGCCACATCATTGCCGTTTAATGTCACATAAGCACCGCTCGTTACTTTTAATTCTTCAAAGCCAGAGACCTTTGAGAAGTCGATATTATTATCAAGCACAAGAGTATCATAGCCCTTGCCACCAAATATTTGAGTATTATTATCTATATCTGTTCTTGTCATAGTTAAACTAACTGTATCGTCTCCGCCACCTAGATAAAATTTAGAATTTTTTATGATAGCTGATGTCACATTTAAAGTATCATTTTGATTATCTGAGAAGTAAAATTCGTTATTTTTACCATGAAATTCTGAGTCGTCTATGTGCATATTGACCTTGTTATTTCTGCCGTCAAATTTAACGTCACCCATAAATTTTGGCCCAAGAAAATTCATATCAAAAAGCGGCGTATGGTCTAAATTTGCATGCGAGCCTCTTATATCTATCTCGCCGTCTCCACCGCACACTTTTATATTCATAGTGGTCTTTTCGCCGTCGTTTGCTTCAATCGTAGTGTGGCCGTTAAAGATAGTGTTGTCCATATTTAGTGTATCTACTTCGTTTGGATTAGTAAAGCTAGAAAGAGAAATTTTTGTTTCACCAAAAAAGCCCACCCAGTCGGTATTTATAGTGTCATTTCCTCCGCCAAGTCTTATATCCGCACCGTTTTTGATCTCAGATCTTTGGATATCTATAATGTCGTTATCTAAACCTGTATGAATGGCAGCATTTTCCATCGTTGCACCATAAATTTTCACGCTATCATCGCCGTCATTTGTATATAAAAGCGTATGATCTTTTATGCCGACATTGTTTCTTATCTCTATCTCGTCGTTGCCAGCTCCAGCGTCAAATCTCAGCCCTCTAACCTCGATATTATCGTGAATTCTTAGCTTATTATCGCCATCTCCTGCGTCTATCTTGGCATCATTTACGATAGATCTTGTCATATCGACTATATCGTTGCCATTGTCAAAACGCACATCATTTGCACTCGTGGTTGCGTCTGCAATGTTTAAAATTTGATCCTGCGCTTTTGGCCTTGCATCTGCCACCCTTCGTCCGTATAGCTCAGCAAGAAAATTCTTGGGCTCAAGTATCTCAAGCGTCTTTATCTCCTCTACGATAGTCACTTGAGGGTCGTTTTGCCCACCATTTTGGCTCACTCCACCGCTTAAATTTAACCCCTCTTTGTCGGCTACTTCTACGCTCATATTAATCCTTTCTTAAAAAAATTGACTTTTGGATTTTAATAAGCGTTTTTAAATCACATTGAAATATAAATTATATTGATTATCAAAAGAAATGCCTAAATTTAGGCTTTTTGTATAAAAAATTTTATTAAATGAAGCAAGGGGAGTTTAGACCCAAAATATGGGTCTAAATTTTACATTGAAGGATTTATAGTGATATCATTTTCTATTGTAAGAGTAAATGTCTGACCGCCATCATTTACGCTATATACATGGTTTCCATTGCTATCTTCTTTACCAGCACTTGCTATTTCAGATGAGCCTTCTTCAAATTTACCAACACCTTCTACACCTTTTACGATTAACGATGTCGCACCTTCTCCACCGACATTTTTTATGAAATTTGCGATATCTGAGGCATTATGAAATATAAATTTAGCATCAGCATTAATATCTGACATATCAAGCACCTCAAAGCCACTTATCTTGCCAGCATTTGTCGTATTAAATGATGCGTCATGAACTTTTAGCGTATCTATGCCATCGCCTCCATTTATAGCAGTGCCATTTAGGCTTACGTCCTTGCCAAGATCGACTAAGTCGCTGCCGTCGCCACCTGAAAGGTAGGTTTTGGTTAGTGTTACATTATCAGCTATATTGATAGTGTCATTGCCTTTGCCTGAGTTGATGTTTGATGCATCGTAGTCATGCGCAGCTTCGCCTGCAGCTGGACTTAAATTTACACTTGATGTGCCAGTTAGGTCAGCGTTGATATTTATCGTATCGTCTCCGCCTTGAGTGAAAATTTTAACATCGGTGTTATCATGAGTGCCAGCTCCGATAGTCACGCTATCGCCGTCATCCGCGGTATTTATAGTAACCCTTCTAAGCTCAGCGTTATCGATAGTTACGGTTTTTACGCCAGCATTTCCAACGCCTGCACCCTCTATGTTTGTATCAACTAGACCAGTAGCTCTTGCGACATTTAGCGTTACGTTGCCATTTTCAAGCATAATGTTTGAATCCACCATAGAGACGTCACCATCGACATTTACACGGTCATCTCCGCCATTTGTGTAGATGATAGCCTTGTCAAATGAGCTATTTCCAGAGACGTTAATAGTGTCATTTCCGCCGCCTGCGCCGATATATGTGCTATATCCATCGTTTGAGATCATGGTGACATCTTTTAAATTTATCTCATCATCGCCATATCCAGTCTCAATGGCAGCGTTGTTAAATTTAGCACCAGTAACATCTACGCTGTCTCTATCGTCACCTACTCCAGCATCAGCTGAGCTAGTGTTTATCTTAGTGTTTGAAATTTCAGCGCCTCTTTCAATAGTTAGTGTATCGCGACCTTTGCCCATCTCTATGTAGTTTGAGTAAATTCCAGCTTGGTTAGCTACTGGATTTGCCACGTGAGCTGGTGAGCTTATAGGGTCATTATGTACGGCGCTATTATTTTTTATTTCAGTGCTGCCTTTGATAGTTAGGCTATCATTGCCCTCGCCTGTGTAGATATCCATGACATCTGCTTTAGTATCTTGAAGTACGATCTTATCATTACCATTGCCACTTTTTATTTCAGAGTTATATATGCCTGCACTGATGAAATTTAGCATATCGCCTGCATCTGAGTCGCCTGTATCGATATCAACTCTCCTGATACTTGCGTCAGTTACATTTATAGTGTCGTCGCCCTCACCTGTTTTTATAAAGCTATCTGTTCTGCTTCCTGCATACTCAGTCTCGTCAGTTGTTCCGTTATTAGTAACGTAAGCATACATATCGCTTTTAATATTTACGGTATCGTTATCAGCACCGGTGTCTATTTTTGTATTTTTTATAAGCTGATGATTATCACTTTTTTCGATATTTACAGTGTCGTTGCCACTTCCTGTTTTAAACAAGACATTATCTAAAATAGTACTACCAAGGCTTGGACCAGAATCATCTTTTATAGTAAATACATCATTGCCATCATGACTTGTAAATCTTGTATCTGTTATAACAGTTCCATTTATATTGAGTGTATCTTGATTTTTCTCTCCGCCAGCATTTCCAAGGTCTATCCTAGTGTTTTCTACAACAGCATCTTTTTCTGTATTAAACACATCGTCGCCATCGCCCATTTTTATGACATCATTGGCATTTTCTTTTAGATCATATAACCCACTTGAAAAATAGACTTCCTCTTTGATAGTTATAGTATCATCGCCATCTTTTGTGTCAATGATAGTTTTCATGGTGTTGCCATTGTCTGGGTCAGAATTTACAAGAGCAGGATTTAAGCCCTCTGTAGATGCATCTATATTTTCTGTGATATTTATATTATCATCATTATCGATGATCTTGCCCTCAGCCTCGCCAGATGTGATGGCAGCGTTATTTGTAGTCACGCTAAGAGTTACGCCCTCTTTATAAACGCCGTAGTCTTTTATGCCAGGAGCGATATTTGCGCCTAGATCCTCGCTGCTTGTGCCCTCGTTTTGATTACCTGCTGTTTGACCGTAGTCATCTATCACTTGCACTCTAACCTTTACATTTGCGATATCACTTGGCATAACGCCACTTATCGTGCCGCCATTTTGTATCGCTGTCCAGCTATGTCCGCCATCAAGTGAATACTCCATAGCGTTTGAGTAGTCTCTGCCTGCACTTGCACCGCTTAAATTTAGCGTTAGATCAGTAGGTGTAGTTGAGCTTGTAGCAGCTGATAGGCCTAGGTTATAGACTAGATACTCGTTTGGAGTTGCCTCTCTTGCCTCGCCGCTACCATCAAGTGATACACTTAGCGCAACAGGGGTTGCTGGCGTTGCTGGTGTTACAGGGGTTGTTGGATTTGTTGGGGTTGCTGGGTTTTGCGGCGCAACATTATCGCCCTCGCCATTGTCGTTAGCATCTGCATAGCCTCCGATTGGGCTATTAAATGAGTCAAAAGCTCTATTTGCATCAGTTAAATTTCTAAAATTTTCATTGATATTTGCGTAGTGGCCACCCTCAGCAAAGCTAGCTGCGCCTAGACTTACGCCATCTCCGCCAGCACCACCAGCTGCTGCGTTACCACCAGCTGCAGTCTCTTCAAGATCAGTGATGTTTGCACCATTTAAAAGAGCATTTTGAAGCGCTGCAACCTCTGGATTGGCACTTTGTGCGTTTGCCGCCTCTTTTGGATCAAGTGAGATAGTATCTTCGCCTACTATAGAGACTTCTTTGCCGTCATTTGCAGCGATGACTACCTTTGCATCAGCTGAAGTTGTCTTTATGCTCTCGCCCTCATACAAGCTATCGCCAACTTTTAAAATTCTCTCGTTTCCACTTTTATCGACTGCTATCACTTCAGTTTGACCTGAAATTGATTTTATACTTCCTAGTTTTGCTGCCATATTCATCCTTGTTAAATTTTTTCTCGCATTTTAATGAATTTTATAATTCATGTATATTGTACCCAGGTACAATAAAGCCCTTAAATTCGGCATTTGTGACACATGTATGACAATTTTACGTTATCAATTTATATATTATTTTGATCAAAATGAGGCAAATTTCATTTTATCTGTCTTATCTTTTAAGCGAGAGTTAAATTTAACGTGTGCTTTTTGTGATAAAATGAGCGAAAATAATATTTTTTAAATTTATAAAAATATTTTAAAAATTTATTTGAGCTACTTTATTTTTTGTCTATTTGCTTGGTTTGGTGTTACGAAAATTTAAAAATGCGTAAAAATTCTTACTAGGAGGATAGCTATGAAAAAGCTAGTTTTATTGATCTGCATTCTAGTTGCTTCGCTCTATGCAAAGCCAAACGTCGTCATCTTAGCCACAGGCGGTACGATCGCAGGAAGCGCTAGTGGTGCGACAAATGCCCAGTATGACGCTGCCCAACTTGGCGTCGATATCCTCATCAAAGCCGTGCCTGAGATAGCAAATTTAGCAAATGTAAAAGGCGAGCAAGTCGCCAACATCAGCTCAAACAACATGACTGATGAAATTTGGCTAAAGCTTGCAAAACGCGTAAATGAGCTACTTGCCAGCAAGGACGTGGATGGCATCGTCATAACTCACGGCACCGATACCCTCGAAGAGACTGCTTACTTCTTAAATTTAGTCGTCAAATCAGACAAGCCTGTAGTTTTAGTAGGAGCTATGAGAAGTGCCACATCTATGAGTGCTGATGGCCCACTAAATTTATATAACGCAGTAAGCGTAGCAGCTAGCAAAGAGAGCGCAGGTAATGGCGTTTTGGTCGTGCTAAATGACGAGATCAACGCCGCTAGAGAGGTTACAAAAACAAACACCTCATCAGTTGATACATTTAAGTCAAGAAACACCGGCGCCATCGGCAGGGTCTATTATGGCAAGGTCGTTTACAGCACAAAAAGCCTCAAAAAACACACTGCAAACAGCGTCTTTGACGTAAGCAAGCTAGAGGCCTTACCAAGGGTCGATATCATCTACTCACATGCAAATGACTACGGCGATATCGCAAAACACCTGATAGATGTCGGCTCAAAGGGCATCATCCACGCAGGCACAGGTAACGGCAGCATCCACAACAACGTATTTACCGTGCTTCAAGAGGCAAATGCCAAAGGCATAAAAATAGTAAGAAGCGCGATCGTTGGCAGTGGCTACGTAGATAGCAACAAAAAGATGGATGATAATGGAAATTTCATAACCGCAAGCGATCTAAACCCACAAAAGGCTAGAATTTTACTCATGCTAGCCCTCACAAAGACGAGCGACACCAAAGAAATTCAAAAATTCTTTGATGAATACTAAATTTTACTTGGCTGCCATGCGCGGCCAAGCTTTAAAATTTTTGATACTTTAGATGTGATAAAATCCTCTCAAATTTTAAAAAAGGATCAAATTTGAGAAGCGATATAATCAAAAAAGGCTACACAAGAGCCCCACACCGCTCACTTTTACGTGCGACAGGGCTAAAAGACGAGGACTTTGCCAAGCCATTTATCGGCGTTGCAAACAGCTTTATAGAGATTATCCCTGGGCACTTTTTCTTAAACAAATACGCACAAATTTTAAAAGATGAAATTCGCAAAAATGGCTGTGTGCCGTTTGAGTTTAACTGCATAGGCGTGGATGACGGCATAGCGATGGGTCATGGAGGCATGCTATATAGCTTGCCTAGCCGCGAGATCATCGCAAATTCTATCGAAACCGTGATGAACGCGCACGCGCTTGACGCGCTTGTTTGTATGCCAAACTGCGACAAGATCGTCCCTGGCATGGTTATGGGCGCTTTAAGGGTCAATGTCCCAACCATTTTCGTAAGCGGCGGCCCTATGAGAAAAGGCCACACAAAAGATGGTAGGCCGATCGATCTTGCGACTGCGTTTGAGGCTGTTGGTAAATTTGAAACCAAAGAGATAGACGAGGCTGAGCTTAGAGATATCGAGTGCAACGCATGTCCAAGTGGCGGCAGCTGTAGCGGTATGTTTACAGCAAATTCTATGAACACACTTTGCGAAGCTATGGGCATAGCGCTCCCTGGCAACGGCACCATCCTAGCGCTAACTCCGGAGCGTGAGGAGCTCATCAGGCAGGCTGCTCGTAGAATTTGCCAGATCGCCCTTGATGAGAAATTTAAGATAAGAAACATACTAAATGAAAAGGCGATCCGCAACGCACTTGTCGTTGATATGGCGATGGGTGGCAGCAGCAACACCGTCCTTCACATGCTAGCCATCTCAAGAGAAGCTGGCTTAAATTTAGATATCAAAGAGCTAAACAAGATCAGCCAAAACATCGCTCATATCGCTAAGATCAGCCCAAGCTTGCCAAACGTGCACATGGAGGATGTCGGCAGAGCTGGCGGTATGAATGCGGTGATAAAAGAAATTTCACGTAGAGACCACGGCATGCTAAATTTGGACAATCTAACAGTTAGTGGCGAAACTTTGGGCGAGCGCGTAAAAGCAAGTGACATCAAAGATGAAAGCGTCATCCATAAGGTTGAAAATGCCTATTCTCAAGTTGGCGGACTTGCCATTTTGTTTGGAAATTTAGCCGAACAAGGCTGTGTCATCAAGACGGCCGGCATCGTTGGCGAGCGTAAATTTAGCGGCAAAGCGGTCTGCTTTAACTCGCAAGATGAAGCCATAGCTGGCATCTCTAGCGGTAAAGTAGATAAAGGCGACGTCGTCGTCATCCGCTACGAAGGCCCACGCGGAGGCCCTGGCATGCAAGAGATGCTAAGCCCTACTTCGCTCATCATGGGACGAGGACTTGGCGCAGACGTAGCGCTCATCACAGATGGTCGCTTTAGTGGGGCGACAAGAGGTCTAAGCATCGGCCACGTAAGCCCAGAAGCGGCTGAAGGCGGCATGATAGGCCTGCTACGAGATGGCGACATCATCGATATAGACGTCGATAAATACGAGATAAACGTTCGCCTAAGCGAAACTGAGATCGCCGAGCGCAGGGCTAAATTTAAACCAGTCGATAAGGCGCTAACCTCTCGCTGGCTAAGGCAGTATCAAAAACTAGTCACAAACGCAAGCAACGGCGCGATATTAGAGGCGTAAGCTAAAACTATCAAATTTAAGCCTAAATTTTAGGCTTAAATTTACTTTGCTCCGTGCCAAAGTAGGCGGTTTTTGCCTAGCTTTGTGTCGATACTCTCTTTTATAATGGAGCAGATATACTCTTTTGAAAGCCCTATGGCCTCCTCTAAGCTCTTGCCCTTTGCAAGGTAACAAGCAAGCGCCGTTGAGAAAGTGCAACCAGTGCCACTCATCACAAGCGGACTAGCAAGCGGGGTTTTGAAATTTTGCAGTGAGCCATCTTTTCTATAAAGCGTATCTATGCTATTTCCCTCGCTCACTCGCTTTTTCACGATGATATCGCAAGGCAGATCTTTAAAATTTCCACCAAAAAGGACATTTGCCTCGTCTAAATTTGGCGTGGCGACGGTGGCAAGCGCCATTAGCTCTTTTAGCTTCTCTACTGCGCTATCTTTTATGAGCTTGTGGCCGCTCTTTGAAACGCAGACCGGATCAAGCACGACTTTTGCCTTTTGGGTGAGTAAAAACTCATGCACCACGTCCATTATCTCCTCGCTAAAGAGCATACCGATCTTTATGGCATCAAAGCTAAATTCCTCCGCAAGCGTGCTAAGTTCATCTTTAACAAAGCTAGATTCAAGACAAACTACACTTTTTATCGCGTCTGTGGTCTCAGCAACTAGTGAGGTGACCGCCGTTGCGCTATAGCAGTTTAGCCTAGCACATGTCTTTATATCAGCCTGAAGTCCTGCTGTGCCGCTATTGCATGAGCCTGCGATGATTAAAATTTTCTTCATCGTTTTCCTTTTGTAAATTTTGGCTTATTATAAGAGATGTTAGTTAAATTTGAGTTTTTAAAAAGATTTGAGCCAAGAGGCTAAAATTTTATGAAAGTTTATTTAGATCGTTATCGATCTCGATATATATCGTAGTTGCGTCAAAATTTGCATGCTCGTAAGAGTTATCTACTTTTAGCTCATTTGAGTCAGATAAAATCTCATCATTTGCGCTATGTTTGTCTGCTAAATTTTCACTGTCCTCAAGGCTATTTGAGCT
>CAUUZE010000042.1:0-13751 GCA_963549665.1 Campylobacter concisus
CCTTCAAAAGTCCGTGTGAAATTTTAACCACGCCATCAAATTTTCTAAGTAGTTTGTTTCGCTTCCAAAAGAACTCAACATCCTTGACGTTGCCGTATAAAACGAGCCTTTTTTCATCTTCGCTAAGCTCGTAATATGGCTTTTTAATGTCGATGCCGTTTTGCTCGCAAAAAGCAAGTAAAAATTTATAGTAATAGCTCATGTTGTAGCCGTAAAGTAGCTTGATCGCGCCATTTTCTATCGACTTTTCTTCATCGATGATCTTGCTCATATCTAGGCTATATCTTATGCCAAGTCCGTCACAATGCTCGCAAGCGCCCTTTGGCGAGTTAAAGCTAAAGCTTAGTGGCTCAAGCGGCGTAAATGAAATTTTGCAGTCAAAACAAGCCATGTGCTCGCTGTAATGTATAAAACTCTCTTTTAAGCCCAGTTCGTCGGCATTTGCGATCTCTATCTCGACCTCACCAAAGCTCTCATTTAGCGCCTTTTCGACGTCACTTGCAAGGCGTTCGTGATTTTGCTCGTCGATGGCAATCCTATCAACGATGACTTTTATCGTATGTTTTTTTGTTTTTGCAAGCTCGATCTCCTCATCAAGCCTCACCACCACGCCATCTATCTGCGCCCTTACAAAGCCTTTTTGACGTAAATTTTCGATCAAATCTGCCCATGTGCCCTTTTTCTCACGAACTAGCGGCGCATAGATGATCACTTTTGCGCCAAGTGGGAGCTTTGAAATTTCATTTATGATGTCGCTCGCACTCATTTTTGAGATAGGTTTGCCGCATTTATGGCAGTGCTGCACGCCGACCCTTGCGTATAAAAGCCTTAGATAATCATAAATTTCAGTGATCGTGCCAACCGTTGAGCGAGGGTTTTTTGAGGTTGTCTTTTGATCGATCGCGATTGCAGGCGTTAGGCCCTCGATCTTATCAACATCAGGCTTGCCCACACGGTCTAAAAACTGCCTAGCATAGCTGCTAAGGCTCTCCATATACCTGCGCTGCCCCTCAGCATAGAGCGTGTCAAAGGCTAGCGTGCTCTTACCACTGCCGCTAAGGCCGGTAAAAACTACTAGTTTGTTTTTTGGAATTTCAAGGTTTAAATTTTTAAGATTGTGCTCGCGCGCGCCAGTTATTTTTATAGTATCATTCATTAAATTTATACGACCTTTTTAAAATTTTAATCTGTAAATTTAGTCTAAAAGTGATAAAAACTTTATAAATTTATAAAGTAGTTTAGAGAAATTAAGCGTGCTATGAAAATTTAAGAGTATATTTATATCATTTTCAGTTTTTTTTGATATTCTACGCCAAAATTTTATTTAAGGAGAAAAAATGTCTGTAAAAATAACCGATATATGTATAAGCTGTGGTTCATGCATCGATGAGTGCCCAGTTTCAGCTATTGTTGATGATAGCGACAACCCAACTGGAGCAGATACATACTATGTTTATTCAAACAAATGCGTTGAGTGCGTAGGTTACAATGATGAGCCAGCCTGTGCATCTGCCTGTCCAACTGATGGTTGCATCGTTTGGGATGCCGTAGTAGCAGGACAACCTTCACGTGATCAAATCGGTGCTGACGCTCGCACTGGCAGCACTCCAGTTATCCAATAAATTTACAAAATTTAGGCTCAAATTTGAGCCTATTTTATTTTTAAGCTTTATTTGATATAATTGCCAACTTCATTTAAATAACCTAAATTTTAAGGAAAATTTATGCAAAGAACACTTTCTATTATTAAGCCTGACGCTGTTAAGAAAAATGTTGTTGGAAAGATTATAGATAGATTTGAAAGCAATGGCTTAAGAATCGCAGCTGCAAAGAAAATAAAACTTAGCAAATGCGATGCAAAAGCATTTTATGCAGTTCATAAAGATAGACCTTTCTTCAACGATCTAGTTGATTTTATGGTAAGCGGACCAGTTGTAGTTATGGTTTTAGAGGGCGAAAATGCAGTTGCTAAAAACCGTGAGCTAATGGGTGCAACCAACCCAAAAGAAGCAGCTCCTGGCACTATTAGGGCTGATTTTGCTGATAGCATTGACGCAAACGCGGTTCACGGAAGCGACAGCCTAGAAAACGCTGTAAATGAGATAAATTTCTTCTTTGCTTCAAGAGAAATTTGCTAATTTTGGACTAAAATTTGATTATTCCGTTTTCTAAAATAGCAAACAAAGAGATAAATTTTGAGCTAGTAAGAAACAATGATCTAGTTTTTAGTGGAATTTTAAAAAGAAAAGACCCTTTTTTGGTAAAATGCCAAGGCACTATAAAGGGCGAGATAAAATATATTTGCGATCGATGCGGTGATGAATTTATGTTGCCTATCGATCAAGACGTAGAGCTAAATTTAAGTAATGGTGTCTATAAAGACAGAGAAAATGAGCTTAGCGATACGGTTGAATTTTTTGATGGCAATATTGATTTAAAAGAAGTTTTTGAAAGCGAGCTAGAAGCTTTCAAGAGCGATTATTTTTATTGTGAAAAATGTAAAAATTTATAAAGGAGAGTAAAATGGCAGTACCAAAGCGAAGAGTGAGTCATTCTCGTGCAGCAAAACGTAGAACACATTACAAAGTTACACTTCCAGTGCCTGTAAAAGACAAAGATGGTTCTTGGAAAATGCCTCACCGCATAAACAAAACAACAGGTGAATACTAAAATATGATTCGCATTGCTATTGATGCTATGGGTGGTGATTTTGGTGCAGAGCCTATAATATCTGGCGTTATCGAAGCACTGAAAGAGGCAGAATTTAAAGCTGTATTAGTTGGCGATAGCAATGCCATAAAACCACTCATCCCACAACCCTATTTAAAAAATATAGAATTTATAGAAGCTACTGAAGTCATCTCGATGTCAGACGGAGCCACAGACGCACTAAAAAGAAAAGATAGCACGATCTACAAAGCTGTTGAGCTTTTAAAAGAAAAAGAAGTCGATGCTGTCGTTTCTGCTGGTCACAGCGGTGCTACTATGAGTTTAGCTACGTTAAGAGTTGGTAGATTAAAAAATGTATCTCGTCCAGCAATCGCTACGCTTATGCCTAATTCAAAAGAGACAGCTACTTTGGTTTTGGACGTTGGCGCAAATGTTGATTGCAGAAGCGAACACTTATTTCAATTTGCCATAATGGGCGAAGCCTATGCAAAAGAAATTCTAGGCAGAAAAGAGCCAAAAGTAGGTCTTTTATCAAACGGCGAAGAAGAGAGCAAAGGCAACGAGGTCAGTAAAGAAGCTTTTAAGCTAGTTTCTAGGCTTGATAGCTTTGTTGGCAATGCAGAGGGCAATCAAATTTTTGATGGCAGCATTGATGTCATGGTTTGCGACGGTTTTATGGGAAATATCCTACTAAAAACGAGCGAAGGTGTCGCTGATGCCATAGGCAAGATCATCAAAAAGCGAGTCAAAAAATCGCCCCTTGCTATGGCTGGATCAGTGCTTATGAGGAAAGTTTTTAAAACTCTAAAAAAACAGGTCAGCTACGATGAGTACGGCGGTGCTCCGCTTCTTGGCGTAAATGGCTGCGTCATCATAAGTCACGGCAAAAGCAACTCAAAAGCTATAAAAAATGCAATCTTTCAAGCAATTAAATTTGCTAACTCGAATATAAATAAAGTTATAGAAGAAGAACTTTCACACTTTGCAAGGTAAAATATGCCAAAAGCTTCATTGATCTCCATTGCGTCATATGTCCCAGAAAAAATTTTAACAAATTTTGATTTTGAAAAAATGGTTGACACGAGCGATGAGTGGATAGTGAAGCGAACCGGTATAGAGCAAAGACATATTGCAACAACTGAGATAACAAGCGATCTTGGCACAAAAGCTGCCGAGCTAGCTATAAAGCGCTCAGGGCTTGAAAAATCACAAATCGATGCGGTAATCTGCGCTACGATATCTCCAGATCATCTTTGCATGCCTTCAACTGCTTGCAAGATAGCTTCAAATTTAGGCTTAAATTTTGGCATTACAGCTTTTGATATAAGTGCGGCTTGCACAGGATTTATCTACCTTTTAGAGATTGCAAATTCTCTTATCGTAAGCGGTGCTAAAAAAAATGTCTTGATCATAGGAGCTGAAAAACTAAGCTCGATAATCGACTACACAGATAGAAGCACATGCATACTTTTTGGTGACGGAGCTGGTGCTGCTGTGATAAGCGCTAGCGAAGAAAATGAGATCATCGACATCCACACTGCAAGCGATGGCAGACAGGCTGAGCTTTTGATAACCCCAGGATGTGGTAGTGCATTTCCAGCTAGCGATGAGACGCTAAAAAATAGACTAAATTTCATCCACATGAGTGGAAATGAGGTCTTTAAAATAGCGGTTCAAACGCTTAGCAAAAGCGTGATAGAAATTTTACACGCAAACAAAATGCAAAGCGAAGATATCGACTTTTTCATACCTCATCAAGCAAATATCAGGATAATAGACGCCGTAAAAAATAGGCTAAATTTCACTGACGAACAGTGCGTTTTGACAGTTGCAAAATACGGCAACACAAGCTCTGCATCGATCCCAATGGCGATAAATGATGCTTACGAGGATGGACGCATCAAAAATGGCTCTGTTTTGCTTCTTGATGCATTTGGCGGTGGCTTTACTTGGGGTTCGGCGATACTAAAATTTGGCGGTAGAAATTTTAGCGATCTGTAATTAACCGCTTCTGCATCCAAAACTCTAAATTTAATAAAATTTCTACAACATCTTCTATAAATTTTTAAAAATTTCCATTCATTTTCAAATGCATATTAAAATTACAATGTTTTAAATTTCCAGATCTATTTAATTAGAATTTAAATTTTTATGGATATAATTTCGCAATCAATAAAATTTATTATTAAGGAGAAAATATGTTAGTAACAAAAAAAGCACCTGACTTTACAGCTGCAGCAGTTTTAGGAAACAATCAAATTGTAAATGATTTCAACCTTTACAAAAACATCGGCGAAAAGGGCGCTGTTGTCTTCTTCTACCCAATGGACTTTACATTCGTTTGCCCAAGCGAGATCATCGCGTTTGATAAAAGATATGACGAGTTCAAGTCACGCGGTATCGAAGTTATCGCGGTTTCTTGCGATAACCAGTTCTCACACTTTGCATGGAAAGAGACTCCAGTAAATAAAGGCGGTATCGGCAAAGTTCGCTTCCCGATCGTAGCTGACATGACAAAATCAATCGCTCGTGGCTTTGATGTACTTCTAGAAGACGCTGGCGTAGCACTTCGCGGATCATTCTTGCTTGACAAAGATGGCACAGTTCGCCATGCAGTTATAAACGACCTACCACTTGGCAGAAACATCGACGAGATGATCAGAATGGTAGATACTATGCTATTTACAAACGAGCACGGCGAAGTTTGCCCAGCTGGCTGGCACAAAGGTGACGCTGGTATGAAACCAAGCACCGAAGGTGTTGCTGACTACCTTTCACACAACGAAAGCAAACTATAATTATTCAAATTTCTAGGCAGCTTTGCCTAGAAATTTCCTCTCTACACAAATTTAAATATTTTTTTAATATAACTTTATATATGATAGCGATGTTTTAATAAATAACCTTTTTTGGAGACCCAATGGAGTTTAAGGGCAGGCAAGAACTTGTCGAAAATTGCGAGGATTGCATACTTGGTTTAAGAGCTAAATTTATAGATGAGGGCATCAAATTTTGCAGACAACTAACCCTTGTAGTGCCACACGAGCAGATGAAAATTTGCCTTGAGAGTATCTTTGATGCGCTACTCATCCAAAAGCCAAATGCCACACAAATTCGCGACGACTTAAACAGCCTAATACCAAAACTAAATGCAAAAGATGAGCTAGTAAATTTCTTGCTCTTAAATTTGACACTAAATTTTAGTCATGCCTGCGACAATGCAGTATATGTTGGCTATTTTGTAAATGCAGTCTCAAGGATGAAAGAAATTTTATATAATACACAAGATCATCAAGAAACCACAGTAAAAACAATGATCGATACTGGCTCATTTTTCTACGAAGATCCGATCAACACATTTACACGCATGAAAAATGCCAAGGTCCGCCCTGAGTTTTTAAATTTATACGACGGACTAAATATAAAATATGAAGCCGAAATTTTAGAGGTTAAAGAAGATAGCGTCGTTTTTCGCGTAGATATGATGCAAATTTTAGCTATGAAGCAAGATGGCAAGGGCTTTATCCTGCCAAATAGCTTTTTCTCAAAGCAGCTTCGTGCCGATATCGTTGACTACAATATCGCCGATAAAAGCGTCACCCTTTCAAATTTCTCACGCACAGCGACCATGCATGCAAACAAGAGAAAATTCCAGCGCGTCTTGCCAAACCGCTTTACCAAAATTTCTCTAAAAGGAGAGCAAGGCGAACTTGTTGGCAGCCTTTATGACATCTCAGAGGGCGGCATGAGCATATTAAGCTCACAAGCTACAAATTTTAAAGACGGCGAAGAGTTGGAGGCAAATTTTGACATCATGCTCTCACCAGATGAAGTAAAAAACATCTCTTTGAAGCTAAGGCTAGTCACAGAGCTAGCATACAAGGGCTACATCAGATACTGCATGCAGCTAGTTGATGATGACAAAACGATAAAAGACTTCACGCAAAAGCGCGTCAAGGAGACACTTGACGAGCTTCGCTCACGCATAAATTTATACGAATAAGGCAATTAGTGAAAACCATACAAGAAAATTTAAAGCTTTTTTACATCGGACTAAAAGATAAAGAGCCATTTTTTTACAAAAACAAAGACCTAACCACTCACGCAGCCATTATCGGTATGACTGGCAGCGGCAAAACAGGCCTTGGTATCACGCTTTTAGAAGAGGCCTGCATAGACAACATCCCCTCTATCATCATCGATCCAAAGGGCGATATCACAAATTTAGCCCTCACCTTTCCGCAGATGAGAGCGGAGGATTTTTTACCATACGTCGATGAAGCAGAAGCGGCAAATAAAGGTCAAAGCGTGGAGGAATTTGCCGCCGCTCAGGCCGAGTTTTGGAGAAACGGCATAGAGTCGAGCTTTCAAGACCTTGAGCGAGTAAAAATTTTAAAAGATAGCGCTAGCTTTAATATCTACACACCAAAAAGCTCAGCTGGCATAGGTGTGGCGCTACTTAGCGACTTTGCCTGCCCAAATATTAGTGACGAAGAAATTTTTAGCAATTATATAAATTCACTCGCAGCGTCGGTGCTATCGCTTATTGGCATGAGCTCTGAGGATATGAGCTCAAAAGAGCAGCTGCTTATCTCCACTATATTTGAGAGCAAATTTAAAGAGCAAAAAGACGTCAGCATCGAAGAGCTCATAAATTTCATAGCAAATCCGCCGTTTAAAAAGATAGGCGTTTTTGACGTGGATACCTTCTATCCAAGCGGTGAGCGCCTAAAGCTTGCCATGAAGATAAACGCACTCATCGCAAGCCCAAGCTTTAAGGGCTGGACGCAGGGCGTTAGACTAGAAATTTCAAAGATGCTCTTTGACGAAAACGGCAAAGCAAAGTGCAATATCTTTACGATCTCACATCTAAATGACGCTGAGAGGATGTTTTTTGTCACCCTTTTGCTAAACGAGATCATCGCGTGGATGCGCGGCACAGATGGCACTAGCTCACTTAGAGCGATCCTATATATGGATGAAATTTTTGGCTTCTTCCCGCCAAACGCAAATCCGCCGTCAAAAACGCCTATGCTCACACTCTTAAAACAAGCCCGTGCATTTGGTTTAGGCTGTGTTTTAAGCACGCAAAACCCAGTCGATCTTGACTACAAAGGCCTTAGCAACATCGGCACTTGGTTCATCGGCCGCCTCCAAACAGCGCAGGACAAAGCCCGCGTGATCGACGGACTAAGCGGCATCACAGGCTCAAGCTTAGACAAAGCCTCACTTGAAAATCTCATATCAAATTTAGCCAAAAGAAATTTCTTACTCAAAAATATAAACGAGGACGGCCTAAATGTCATCTCCACTCGCTGGGCACTTAGCTATCTAAAAGGTCCGCTAAGCCGTGAGCAAATTTCAAATTTGATGAAAGATAAAAAAGAAAATTTAAACACTCAAAGCGTGGATAAAAGTGAGATGAAATTTAGCGCAAAACCTATCATCTCAAGTGCGATCACGCAGCTTTATGCTAGCTCAAAAAGCCTCACACCAAATTTACTAGCAAGCGCAAAAGTGAGAATTTATGACGCCAAAAAAAGCATAGATAGCGTTTGTGAGGTGAGCTATCTTTACGAGCTTAGTGAAAACGACAAAGAGCCAAACTGGAGTGAGGCTAGCGAAGGCATGCGCGTTGATGCAAGCGAAAATGAGCCAAGCGGCGCAAGCTTTGCAGCTGTGCCAAATTTCGTAACGAGCGCTAAAAATTTTAACGCTTTAGAGAAAGATTTTAAAGAATTTTTGTATAGAAATTTCAAATTTAACACCTTTGAGGCGATGGGAATTTACTCAAAAGAAAACGAGTCAAAAGAGGAGTTTTTCATAAGGCTTCAAGATAAGTGCAACGAAATTTTAGAGGAGCAAACCGCAAAGCTCACGGCTAAATTTGAAAAAGAGCAAAAGAGCTTGCAAGATAAGCTAAACAAAGCCCTTGCAAAGCTTGATAAAGAGCAAAAAGATATGACAGCAAGCGGCCTTGACGCAGCTATAAGCATAGGCGCAAGCATATTTGGAGCGATATTTGGCAACAAACTCTTATCTCGCCAAAACGCCGGCAAGATCGCATCAAGCGCAAGAAGCGCAAACAAGGTCTTAAAAGAGCGAAGCGACGTTAAGCTTAGCGAGCAAAGCGTAAATGATATAAATTTGGCCATAAGCGAGCTTGAGGAGAAATTTGCACAAGAGTGCGATGCGCTAAAAGAGGCAAATGATGTTAAAAACATCACGATAAACGAAACGCAAATTTCGCCAAAAAAAAGCGACATCTACGACGAAAAAGTCGTCCTTTTGTGGAGATGATTTATAAAAAAATTAGTATTTTTTTAATATCATTTCTCTTTAAATTTAAAAGGTAAAATATGCAAAATTTAATACTTTATGCCGTTAGCTACCTGCTTGGCAGCATCCCATCAGGGCTCATATTAGCAAAAATTTTCGGACATGTTGATATAAAAAAAGAGGGCAGCAAAAGCATAGGCGCGACAAATGTTTTAAGGGTTTTAAAGCAAACAAACCCAAAACTCGCCAAAAAGCTAGCCATTTTAACCGTAGTTTGTGACGTATTAAAGGGCGTTTTGCCACTTATCGTAGCCTCTTTGCTTGGAGCTAGCCAAAGCGTGCTTTGGACGATGGCAGTTTTAAGCGTTGCGGGGCATTGTTTTTCTATATTTTTAGGCTTTCAAGGTGGCAAAGGCGTGGCAACTGGAGCTGGCGTGCTAGCATTTTTCTTGCCAGTTGAGATAATAATCGCTCTTGTCGTTTGGTTTTTGGTCGGTAAATTTTTAAAGATAAGCTCTCTAGCCTCGCTATGCGCGCTGATAGCTCTCATCGCATCAAGCTTTATCATCCACCCAGAGCTTGATGAAATTTACACTCATGCACCGATACTTATCATTGCATTTTTGGTAGTTTATAAACACATACCAAATATCGTTCGCCTGCTTTCGGGCAAGGAGCAAAAAGTCGTATGAAAAGTGAAATAACAACGATCATTAAGGATTATAAATTTCAAACCGTTATCGGGATGTTTGACTTTGAGCGAGTTGCAAAGCAAGAGGTAAAAGTAAGCTTAGAATTTCGCTCAACTAGCTTGATTGATTATGTTTTGGTGGCGGATTTTATAAAAGAATTTTACAATGAAATGAAATTTCAAAGCGTAGAAGAGTCGCTAGAAGCAACCTGCAAAGCGCTAAAAGAGAGGTTTAGCTCGCTTACTAGCTTAGATATGGAGATTTTAAAAACCGAGATTTTACCAAATGCAATCGTCGGTGCAAAAATCAGCACTGTTTTTTAAAAATTTATTAAAGTATCTTGAAATATTTCTTAATTTATGATACAATCGACCATAAATTTTAGTTTAAGGAAAAGAAATGCGTATTTTAATAGTAGAAGACGAAGTAACGCTAAATAAGACGATTGCTGAGGGGTTGCAAGAGTTTGGCTATCAGACAGATAGCTCTGAAAATTTCAAAGACGCTGAGTACTACATCGGTATCAGAAACTATGACTTAGTTTTAACTGACTGGATGCTTCAAGATGGTGACGGCGTTGATCTTATAAACATTATAAAACATAAATCTCCACGCACTTCAGTTGTAGTTCTTTCTGCAAAAGACGACAAAGAGAGCGAGATAAAAGCGCTTAGAGCTGGCGCTGATGACTACATCAAAAAACCATTTGATTTTGACATTTTAGTAGCTAGACTAGAGGCTAGACTACGCTTTGGCGGCACAAATATCATCAAAATAGACGAGCTTATCATCAACCCTGACGAAGAGAAGATCACATATCTTGGCCGTGACATCGAGCTAAAAGGCAAGCCATTTGAGGTGCTTACTCACCTTGCAAGACACTCAGACCAGATCGTTTCTAAAGAGCAACTACTTGACGCTATATGGGAAGAGCCAGAGCTCGTAACTCCAAACGTTATCGAGGTTGCTATAAACCAAATTCGCCAAAAAATGGACAAACCGCTAAATATTTCGACAATAGAAACTGTTAGAAGACGCGGATATAGATTTTGCTTTCCCAAAAAAGCTTAAGAAATAGATTTATACTGCAATTAGCATCTGGTGCGATGATGCTAATTGCCGTTGTTTCGGTGATGCTCTATCACTACATAAGAGTCACCGTTTTTCAAAGCGTAGTTAGTGAGCTAAACCAGCAAGCAGCAGACTACAAAAACAATCCTCAAAATTTCAATCCTAACAATCTAAAAACTTTTACTATAGAAATCCCAAACAAAACTCTAGCCACCGTAAAAGCAGGCGAGCTTAAAGGTGAAAAGCCCTACCTTGTGATGCAAAAGATAAAAGATAAGAGCATAACCACTCTAACAACAAGGCTAGATGACAGTAGCTACTTAGTCCTAGAAAAAGAGACGACTCTTCAAAGCCAGATAGTCGAAGAAATTTTTATAGATATTATAATCGTAAACGTCACAGCGATACTTTTAGTGCTATTTTACGCACTATTTTTATCAAGAATGCTTTTAATACCTATAAAAATTTTAAGTCACAAGCTTACAAATTTAGATGAGAAATTTCTAAAAGAGATTGATACCAAAAGCTTACCAGACGAGTTTTTGCCACTTGGTAATAGCATAAATAGGCTAATTACTCGCATACAAACTTTCGTCTTATACCAAAAAGAGCTCTTTGTAGGCGTTGCACACGAGCTAAAAACTCCACTTGCCGTCATGAAAACCAAAAATGAAGTTACGCTTTTAAAACCACGCGAGAGCGAAAAATACATAGAAGCGCTAAAATCAAACAACGAAGCGATCAACGGCATGAATGCGATGATAGGCTCGGTCCTTGAGATAGGTCGTCAAGAGGGTGCGCAGTTTGAAGAGCCAGTAAATACCGACGTGATCGCATTTTTGAAAAAACTAGGCAAAAACTACGAGGTGCTCGCAAAAGGTGAAGAAAAAAATCTCGCACTCGATCTAAAACCTGAAATTTTTAACCTAAATATCCAAACCAGCCTACTAACTCACATAGTGCAAAATTTCGTCCAAAATGCTATAAAATTTTCTCCAAAAAATAGCACGATTACGATTAGCTCAAGGGTTGAAAAGAGCAAATTTATCATCGAGGTTGCCGACGAAGGCGTGGGCATAGACGAGAGCAAGGACTTGTTTGCTCCATTTAAAAGATACGGCAACAAAGGTGGTGCTGGACTTGGACTATTTCTAGCAAAAGGCGCAGCACAGGCACTTGGGGCTGAGATATCTATCAAAAATAGAGAGGGTGCAAGCGGAGCAGTTGCAAGCCTCGTTTTAAATTTAAAAGGATAAAAAATGGCAAAGAGAACCGCAGTGATCGATCTTGGCTCAAATTCTATGCGTATGGCGATATTTGAGCGCACGTCACGCTTAGCATTTTTTATACTAGCTGAATACAAAACCAAAGTGCGACTAGGCGAAGGTGGATACGGCTCAAACAACGAAATTTCAGAAGCTTCAATGCAAAAAGCGATCAAAGCTTTTGGCGAATTTGATAACATCATAAAAAGCTACAAATGCTCCAAAGTCCTATGTGTCGGTACTTCAGCGCTTAGAGATGCTCCAAACTCAGGCGTTTTGATCTCTCTTTTAAGAAAAAAACTTGGCATAAATTTAAAAGTGATTGACGGCAAAGAAGAGGCTACTTTTGGAGCGATAGCGGCTAAAAATTTGCTTTACAATCTAGCCGAGTGCGTCACTGTCGATATCGGCGGAGGCTCGACCGAGCTTGCTAGGATAAGTAACGGCAAGATAGTCGATGTCCTCTCGCTTGATATAGGCACAGTTAGGCTAAAAGAGCTATTTTTTGATAAGAAAAATTTAAACAAACTACCCAAATTTCTATCGCAGATCACGGCGCAGATAGATGAGCGATTTAAGTGTCCAAATTTAATAGCGATCGGCGGCTCTTTAAGAGCGATCTCATCGGCCATAATGAGCAAAAATTTATATCCGCTCTCATCGCTGCATGGCTTTTGCTACAAGCTTAACGACGAGCAAGCCTACATCGAGAGCATTGCAAACGTTAGCGTGCTTGAACTAAATAAATTCCCTATAAAAAAAGATAGATATGACACCATCAGAGAGGGCGCACATATATTTTTAGCCCTTGCCAAGGCGCTAAATGCCAAAAATGTCATCACAAGTGGCGTTGGCGTAAGAGAGGGCGTCTTTTTGAAAGACTTTTTGCGCCCAAGTCTTAAATTTCCAGAAAATTTTAACCCAAGCGTTAAAAGCCTACAAGACCGCTTCATCCTCTCTTGCAATAAAGCCGTGGCAAGATACGCAAAGGATATTTTTGTGGCGCTTAAAAAGCTTCATGGGCTAAATGAGAGCTATCTTGAGACGCTGCTAATTGCCGCAAAGCTCCACAACGTCGGTCAAGAGATAGGCTTTTATGGCGATCACAAAAACTCAGCCTATATCATACTAAATGCCCTAAACTACGGCTTCTCGCATGAGCAAAAGGCACTAATAGCCGCAGTCATCGGCACAAATGGCAAGAAAAATATTTATGAGTTTGAAAAGTATAAAAATTTATTACCAAAGGCTGAGTGTGTGAGGTGGCTAAGTTTCATCCTTGCGCTAGCCAAGGCACTTGATATAACCTGTGAGAAGCTAAATTTAAGCTTTGAGTTTAGCGGCCACACGCTAAAAATAGAGGGTGCAAAAGAATTTGCCATGGCAAAAGAAGAGATAAAAAAGATCGCAAAACCTGAAATTTTTGCCATTTCGTTTGTGTAGGATAAAAGTAGCTGACAATTTTTAAAAACGCTAGTGCATTTGGGTAAATTTTAAAATTTCATGAGCGAGTAATTTCGGCTCTAAAATTTGAGCTAAGATGTAAGCGAACCCAAATTTTAGTAGTCAATCCTTGTGAGCGAATGGAATTTTAAAATTTGCAAAGACAGCTTGACTAAATTTGTAAATTTCTTTTTATTCAAAAGGGAGACAAGGGGACTCGAGTTACGTTCTGCTTGCAGTTACGAGCTTGCGAAGTAAAGAAGCTCCCCTCTCTCCTTAACAATCCCCTGTCTGCTTGCAGTTACGAGACGAAGTCGAAGTAAAGCCCGAC
>CAUUZE010000043.1:0-13744 GCA_963549665.1 Campylobacter concisus
GCGTGGCTGGCCTATGCAAACTGACTGCAAGCGTGAAGTGGTGGCTGAGCTTGTGAAGCGTGGCGTGGTAAAAGATGAGCCAGAGCTTTTTCATAAATTTGAGATATTTGGGTAGGTTTTGACTACTGTTTCGTTATAAATTTAAAAATTAGGCAAGCATATAGCTTGCCTAAACTACGAAAGTTTTTTGATCGCTTCAACTATGAGGTTGCACTTTTTAACAACTGAGTTTATCTCTAGATATTCGTTTTTCGTGTGCATGTTGCCGCCAGTTGGACCAAGTCCGTCTATCGTAGGACATCCTGCCGATGCGCTGATGTTGCCATCACTTAGTCCGCCAGCATCGACCCAAGTGACCTTTGTGCCAGTGGCCTTCGCAGCCTCATCAAAGACTTTTTTGATATTTGGTAAATTTACCTCGTCTATCATCGGCCCTTCTTCGTTTATGAGTATGCGCTCACAGCTCACTTCTGGCACTATCGGATGAGATAAAATTTCGTCCATTTTCTTATGCAAAAACTCCACCGAGCTAGCGTGGCGATATCTCATCTCAAATGTCACGCTGGCAAAGTCTGGCACGACGTTTTGGGCGTCGCCACCTTTTGTCATTATGCTATTAAATGTATGGCCTGCCTTAAAATCAGTGAGTTTTGAGAGCTCAACGATGAAATTTGCAGCCTCCACGACAGCTGAACGGCCGCGTTCTGGGTGGTTGCCAGCGTGCGCGCTAACACCACGGAAATTTAGCACATAAGAGATCACGCCTTTTCTAGTAGCCACCATCGAGCCATCTTCTCTTGCAGGCTCGACAACTAGGGCATAGCGAGACTTCTTGGCTAGCTCTCTTATGGCGTCTTTAGCGAAATTTGAGCCAGTCTCCTCGTGAGAGTTTAAAAAGAGGCCGATCTTTAGTTTGCTAAGATCAAGCTCTTTGATGACATAAAGTGAAAGCAGGCTGCCGCCTTTATCGTCGATCGCGCCAAGTGCGTTTATGCGCTCATCTATCTTGCTAAATGGCACATCAGCCTTTGTACCCACAGGAAAAACGGTGTCCATGTGACCTATAAATAAAAAGTCGTAGCTTGTAGCCTCAATGTCGTTTGAGATGAAAAGGCAAGGAGCGACCTTGTCGGTGCCTAGCTCTATGCTTCTGCTTTTTAGGCCTAAAATTTCGGCTCTTTTTTTAAACCAAGCTGCAACTTCATTTACGCCATCGATGCTTGAAGTTGGGCTTTCTATGTCGGTTATCTCCTTTAGATCGGCCAAATATTTGTCTATTTCACTATCTTTCATCTTTTATCCTTATACGAGCAAGCTCATCACAAACATCGCCAAATAGGCATTTAGGATGCAAATTCCAAAAAGCACGAGATAGTGTCTGCCAGGTACTTCAAGCACGCCTAAAACTCGTCCCATGTACTGCACAGTCGAGCCAACTAGCGCCATGCCAGGAAGCAAGACAGCGATATCGTTTGCATTTAGCGTACCATCTCCCACAAGTGCAACTAGCACGCCTGCTGAGCCGCCCCAGCTCAAAAATGCAGCCATAAAAACGGCTATGGACTCACCTGGAAGACCAAGCGGGAGCATGATAAATCCTAGAAATTTGCCTATCACGCTAAGCGCGCCAGATACTTTTAGGATGTGGATGATGACAAATGCCATAAGCACGTTTGGGATAGTGTTTTTTACGGCGATGTCCCAGCCTTTTCTAGCGCCATCTACAAATACGTCGGTTATTAGTTTGTTTTCAGTCATCTCTTACTCCTCGTTCTCTTTGACAAATTTTTTGACATAAAGTCTCATCAAATTTGCTCCAAAAACTTTGAATACAAAGACTATGCCAAGCACCATGGCTATGGTGGCTGGGGCTGTGTGTCCAGCTTTGTCGGTAACTAGTAAAACAGGCGCAAATGAAGATAAAAAATTTGTGATCATCGCACCTGCACTAAACTGAAATGCTGCAAAGATGAGTAGCTCTTTGTGCGAGATGAGGCCATCTTGGCGCAAAAATTTAGCCGTTGAGCTACCTGCGTCGGTGCTTTGTGTGCTTGCTATCAAAGAGATAGAGCAACATCCTGGTATGCCAATAAGTGGCTTTAGCACAGGCGTTAGCAGTCTTGAAGCTGCGTAAAGCGCATGGTATTTCTCAAAAATAGCGACAAAACCAAGTGCGAGCATGACGGCAGGAGCAAGGCTAAGGGCAAATAAAAAGCCGCCTTTTGCGCTAGTGCCGCTTCCTGTTTTAAACCATTCTGGAAATTGACCAGCAAGTTTGCTAAAGTCAAAGATGCCACCATAGGTGTTTTGTAAAAAACCTCCGAAGAAAACGATCGCAATTGCAAGTGTGATCGTACCGATGACGAGTTTTTTAGTATCACTACTCTCTTTCATAAAGCCTCCTTTGATTTGGAATTTGTTTAAATATTATAACGCCTATGCTTATGTAATATTTAAAATATAAAATTTGATAATTAATTATGAAATTTTATGAGTAATTTATATATAAAAATTATTATGCGATAAAAGTTAGCATTTTAGAGGCTTGCAATGTAAATTTAAAGTATATGAAATTTTAAAAATTTGGATTTAAGATTTAGGATTTATGGTAAAAATGGCTTCTAAACTTAAATTTAAAAGCCATTTATCTTTTAGCTCTCTTTTAAAAGCTTGCTTGCAAGCATATCTGCTTTTGCTTTGTCGGTGTCTTTTTTGACGGATTTGTAAATTTTAGAGATATAGTTTTCTAAAATTTCGTGGCAAGAAATCACTTTTTCGCCCTCACGTCTAGCTACTTTTACGTATTCGCCGTTATTTTGTAGCTCAAATGCTAGGTCGTTATCACTTAGCTGAAGCTCTAAAATTTCAAGAAGTCTCTCTTGAAGTCTTGGCTCAAAGATAGGCGTCATGAGCTCCAAGCGGCGCTCTAAATTTCGTGGCATCCAGTCAGCGCTTGAGATGTAAATTTTTGGATTAGCATGTTTAAAATATAAAATTCTAGCGTGCTCTAAGTATTTGCCGATGATCGAGCGAACTCTTATGTTTTCGCTTTTGCCTTTTACACCAGGCCTTAGCCCGCAGACACCTCGAACGATTAAGTCGATCTTCACGCCTGCGTTTGAGGCACGGCTAAGCTCGTTTATCACGTCTTCGTCTATTAGCGCGTTCATCTTGGCGATGATCCTGCCCTCGCTGCCTTTGCTAGCCTCCACTCTTATCTTTTCGATGATGCGCTCTTTTATCTGAAAGGGCGACATGCTAAGGGCATTTAGACGGCGGTTTTTGTTATATCCTGAAAGGATGTGAAAAAACGAGGTCGTATCTTGGCTAAATTCCTCTTTGCTCGTAAATAGACTAACGTCGGTGTAAATTTTGGCCGAGCTGCCGTTGTAGTTGCCAGTGCCAAAGTGCATGTAAAATTTAAGTTTATCGCCGATCTGGCGGATCACTTGGCTAACTTTTGCATGGACTTTAAAGCCTGTGATGCCATATATCACGTGCGCGCCAGCATCTTCTAGTGCCTTTGCCCAGTGAAGGTTATTTTCTTCGTCAAACCTAGCTTTTAGCTCGACCATCACGGTTACTTGCTTGCCGTCGCTTGCGGCGTCTATTAGGCTTTGGATGATCGGTGAGTTTTTATCGACCCTATAAAGCGTCATGCGTATCGAGATCACCTTTGGGTCTTTGCTCGCTTCTCTTATAAAGCTAACGACTGGATCAAAGCTCTCAAATGGATGAACTAGCAGCACGTCCTCTTTGTCTATGGCGTCAAAGATCGAGACGCCGTTGCAAAAGGGAGGCAAGGTTTTTGGGGCGTAGGGTGGGTTTGCTAGGTGGCTAAAATTTTTGCTTCCAGCTACCTCCCAAAGCGAGCTAAGTGTGAGCGGGATGCTTGAAAAGTAGATATCTTTGTGAAAAATTTTCATATGAAAATTTAAAAACTCTAAGATATCAGCGTCTGCATCTTTATCTATCTGCATACGCACAAAAGCCCCTTTTCTGCGAAGCTTTAGCCCTTGCTCAAGTATCATCATAAAGTCATCCGCCTCTTCTTCTTCGATGACGATATCAGCGTTTCTTGTTACTCTAAAGGCAGCCGAGCTAATGAGCTTATACCCTGGGAAAATTTCTTCTGCGTGGCGGTGAACGATCGTTTCAATCGGCACGAAAACGTTGCTACTTGGCTGGGTAAATCTTGGCAATACTCTTGAAATTCTTATCATGCCGTATTTTAAAATTTCAGGATGCTCGATATCAGCTAGCTTAACGGCAAGCGAGAAGCTAAGGTTGTTTAGGTGAGGGAATGGATGGGTTGCATCAACAGCGATTGGCACGATAACTGGCAGGATGTTTGAGAAAAAGTATTCGTCGCATTTTTGCTTTAAACTATCGTCAAGCTCGTCATAGTTTTTGATAAAAAGACCCTCTTTGCTAAGCGCATCAACGGTGCTTTTGTAGTGGCTTTCAACTAAATTTTGCTCATCTTGAAGATATTTTCTGATCTCTCTTAGCTGATCAAGCGGGCTCATGCCATCGCTGCTACTTGTCGTCACTCCAGCTGCAAAAAGCTGCTTTAGACCAGCTACTCTTATCATATAAAATTCATCAAGATTTGTCATATAAATGGCTATAAATTTTAGCTTTTCAAGTAAAGGTATATCCTTTTCACACTGAGCGAGCACCCTTGAGTTGAAGCGTAGCCAGCTTAATTCGCGGTTGATAAAAAGAGTTTTGTTTTCGCTCATCATTTTCTCCTTATAATTTTTGATTATTTTATGATATGTGCGGTTATAAAGTTCTTATTTTGTTAAAAATTTAGTTACAATAGTGCAAATTTTAAACGTAAAGGTTTTTTATGTCGGATTACATTATATTAGTTGGCATTTTTGTTGTGGCAGTTGTTGTCTTTGCGCTTATCAAAAAGGTCTCTTTTTAGCCTTTAAATTTCTCCCACCACAAGTAGGCAAAGATGAGCCCAAAGCCCTTGACCTTGCTCTCGTCAAAGGCAAATTTCATCATATCTTCTCGTTTTATAAAAACTAGCTCGATATCTTCGCCGTCAATGCCGCCACCTGCATTTATCTTCATGCTCTCATCGATCTTTGCGTAAAACATCGTTTGCATGTTGCCACCAAAGCCAAAAGCGCCATACGTCATCGTGATGCGCTCCATCTCTTTTAGCTCATATCCGACCTCTTCGACTACCTCTTCTCTAGCGGTTTGCTCCTCGCTTAGCCCCTTATCCATAAGCCCTGCGCAAAGCTCATAAGTAAAGCCTTGTTCGTTTGTTTTGATGCCTTCTTTTTCTTGCGAGTACCAAACGGCTGGGCGAAACTGCTTGACAAATAAAAATGCATCTTTTTGCTCGTGATATAAAAATATACTAACGCTATTCATCACCTTGACGCAGTCCCAGTCCCTTTGCAAGCCATTTTGTTTAAATTTCATCTTAAATGGCTTTAGGTATTTTGACTCACCAAGAGGTAAAATTTCTAAATTTGTTATAGTAGTATCCATTTTGCAAGTCCTAAAAAGCTAAAAAATCCTATCGCATCAGTAAATGTAGTAAGAATAACCGCCGAGCCAACAGCGGGATCGATGTTAAAGCGCCTTAGCGTCAAAGGTATGATCGTGCCAAAAAAGCCAGCGAAGAATAAATTTGTAACCATACTAAGGCCAATGACTACGCCAAGCATGCCTTTGTCAAACCAAACAGCGGCGATTACACCCATGATAGTGCCAAAGATGAGGCCATTTACGAGTGAGATCGTCACCTCGCGCTTTAAAACGCTCTTTGCATCTTTAAATTCTATCTCGCCAAGTGCCAAACGACGAACCGTAACAGCAAGTGCTTGCGTGCCAGTATTGCCACCCATTGAAGCAACTATTGGCATCAAAACAGCAAGTGCGACGTATGCTGCGATCGTCTCGTCAAAAAGTCCGATGATAGATGAGCTAAAAAGGGCTGTTAGTAAATTTATGCCAAGCCAAACCGCACGGCCACGACCCGCTTTAAATAACGTATCATCCTCTTCTGACTCGTCATCAACGCCAGCTAGGTTATAAATTTGCTCTGTTGCGCTCTCTTGGATGTAGTCGTGGATATCATCATACGTGATACGACCAAGCAGTATTCCAGTGCTACTTGTAACTGCGATAACGTTTAGATCGTATTCTTGAAACATATCAGCGACATCTTGCATGAGATCCATATCGTTTGCCATGTGAGGCTTGTAGTGGTCGATCTGGGTTGATTCGATATTTTGTTTTAGCGTCTTTGTGAAGTCAAAAAGGATGAGATCTTCAAGCGGGATGGCGTATTGCAAGACGCTATTTTTATCGATGATGAAAAGCTGTGAGACGTTTTCTAGTTTTCCTTCTTGCTTCTCTTGTCTTAGTCTTGCAACTGCGCTGCCAAGCTTCTCTTCAAGATGAGCTGAAAATAGCTCTGTTTGCATGTGCGCACCAGCTCTATCCTCATCGTAGCTTCTAAGTCTTAAAATTTCGTTTTGATTTTCTTTATCTAGCTCGTTAAAAAGCTCTCTAGCCTTGTCCTCATCGATATCTTCGATGTATTGGAGTAGGTCAGTAGCATCGTCACTCTCTAGCTCTTCGAGCGCTTCTACGATCTTTTCAGCTGGGAGCGTATCGATCACGTCTTTTAGCATGTGATCAGGTAACTCTATCGCCACGTCACCTAAAATTTCAGGATCTAGCTTTTCAAGATACTTGGCAAAAAGCTCCTCGTCATGCTTTTTAAGTGTTTTTAGGTGCTGGGCAAGCTCGTATGCAGAGAGCTCGCCGTCTTCTAAATTTTCATCTAAATGCTGATCTATCAGCTCTTTTGCTTCTTCTAGTTCTTGGCTCAAGTTTTACCTTTAAAAATCTATTACGTTAGGGAAAAATTCCACCTTGTGATACTCTTTGTCGTTGCTTAGAGCCTGTTTTATCAGCTCATCATTTCTATTTATGACTGCTTTAAATTTAGCAGACTCTTTTTTGTCTTCTATATTTTTTACGACCTTGATAGCGCTTTCTGGATTGATCGGTTTGCCACCTAGATAGAGGCCAAAGTGTAGGTGAGGGCCAGTGCTCATACCGCTTGTGCCAACGTATGCTATTAGCGTGCCTTGTTTTACTTTAAGACCGCTTCTTATGCCCTTTGCAAAGCCGTTTAGGTGCGCGTAAAGCGTCTCGTAGCCGCCAGCGTGAGAGATGATGACGGTTCTGCCATAACCGCTCTTTTGTCCGACAAATTTGACCGTGCCATCGCCTGCAGCCTTGATCGGTGTGCCTTTTGGAGCACCATAATCAACCCCAAGGTGCGCTCTATATCTTTGAAGGATCGGATGCCATCTTTTTAGGGTGAAATTTGATGTGATCCTTGCGTTTGCAAGAGGGCGGACGAGCAAAAATTTGTCATTTTTCTTGCCGTTTTTATCATAAAATTTATCTTCAAATTTATACATCACGTAGCGTTTGTTTTTAGTCTCTATCATCGCTGCGTAAATTTCAGGTGTGCCAAAAGAGCGCCCCATGCGTAGCTTTTGGTTATAAACGATAGCGATCGTATCGCCTTTGTTTATCTTTTTAAAATCGATCCCGCTGCCGCTAAAAACCTCTTTAAAACCAAGTGCTAGCGTGCCAGAGCCGGTGTAGTCAAAGATATCTTCAGAGACTGATTTATCGACTTTTAGGGCTAAAACTTTATCTTCGCTTTGGTATAAGATCGGGATAAACTCAAGCTGAAATTTACCCTTGTCATCTCTATAAATATGTATCTGAAGCTCGTCACTAACGGGGATGAGAGCTTGTTTAACCTCGCCGTTATCGTCTTTGTAAATTTGATATTTTGTGCCAGCGATGATCTCTTCTGTTAGCTCTTGATCTTCGCTTGCTAGGTTATAGTAAAGTGAAAGTGGGATTTTATTTGTTTCAAGAAAATTTAAAAAGCTGCTGCCATTTGGCCAACTAAGCTCATCAACAGTTGGTTTTATGGCATATAAATTTATACATAATATTGCAAAAATCACAAATATACGAGGCATCGATATCCTTTTAAAAAGCTGGAGGGGATTTTAACTAAAACTTGCTTTAATTTTGCAAAAGATAAAGCATTTTAGGCTATAATCGCTCTAAAAATTTAAACTTAGGAGATATTTTTGAAACGTATAATCGTGATTTTATCGCTGTTTTTTGGCTTTGCTTTTGGGGCTGATTTTTCTTTAAACGAGTATAGAACTCCTCTTATTAGCGTCGAGAGTGACGGCACAGCAACGATAGTTGATAGTCCTGAAATTTTGATCGGATCAAGCGGTGTTGTGCTTCATAAATTTGACACTGATAGCTCTATCATCGCAAGAGTGAGCGTTGTCTCTAAAAATGCCGGCTTTGCGAAGGTTAGATTTGAGGTGTTTGACCTGCTTGAGCAAAAGGCTCTCCCACTCCCTGGCATCGCACCTGCAAGTGGCGATATAGTCGTGCTAAACTACCTTTATAACCGCTCGCTAATCGTCGTGCCAAATAAAGAAATTTATGAAGAGGTTTTGGGCGCATTTCCTAATATGATATTTATCCACCCAGACCTTGTTGGAGCATACTTAAGCTACGAATACAAGCCAAATCCAAGCAGAGACGACTTTAGAAAGATGTGCGCTCAAAGTGCAGCTGGTCTTATCTTTGTCGCGATGGATGGTAGAAGCGTTTTTGCTGATTGCCAAAGCTTTAAAGTGCTAAAAGAGTTTAAAACTGGCGAAGTTGAGTATTATCAACTACCATTTTATACAAGAGTTAGCGACATAGATACTGTGTTTTGGAAGTTAAATAGCGAGCACATCAACAACTACGATGCTCACTACGAAAAACTTTTTGAAGAAGATAACTGATAAATGAGCCGTTTGTCCTTAAGCAAGAGCGATTTAAAGAGTGGTTTAAATTTGCTAGCTGCTCTTAAGGACAAAGAGCTCTTTCACTACGCAGCAAGCCTTAGTTTTCATACGATTTTATCGATCATACCTATACTTCTTATATCGTTTTCTATCTTTACAAAACTGCCTAGCTTTGAGGATTATTACGCCAAAATTCAAGACTTTGTATTCTCAGCTCTTTTGCCAAGTAACCAAGAGATTATCTCAAACTACTTGCAAAATTTCCTCCAAAATAGCGGAAATTTAGGCATGGTTGGCTTTGTGGCGATGATATTTACTTCGGCTATGTTTTTTAGCGATTATGAATACGTAGTCTTAAAAGTGACAAGAGCTAGCAAGGCTAGGGGCTTTTGGTCGGCACTTAGCTCGTACTGGACGCTTATCACACTTGCACCGCTCGGACTTGCTGGCAGTTTTTACCTCTCAAGCCTTGTGCAAGAGATGCTAAACTCGACTAAATTTACAAGCTGGATAAATTTCTTAAGCATCGTGCCATATCTCATCATCTGGGTGATATTTTGCGTCACATATCTCATCTCAGTAAATGACGAGATAAAATTTAAAAGCGCGTTTTTTAGCTCGTTTGCCGCCTCGCTCGTTTGGTATCTTGGCAAGTCAGCCTTTGTCTATTACGTCCTTTACAACAAGACCTATTTAAGCGTCTATGGCTCATTTTCAGCCGTACTTTTCTTCTTTGTGTGGATCTACATCTCGTGGATCATCTTTTTATATGGGCTTAAGTTTTGCGCCTATCTCTCAAACAGCTCTAAATTTAAAGGATAAATTTATTGCCAGCTGGCAATTTTAAATTTACCAGCTAGCAGGATATGTAATATTTTACGTTAAATTTTATGTATCTAGCGTTTAAACTCGCAAATTTCTATCTTTATATCAAGCTCTTTACTAAATTTACTAACAGCCTTTTCAAGCTCGTCTTTGTCAAAGCAGATAAGATCAACATAAGAGTGCTTAGTGCCAGTAGCTGCGCCCATGCTCTCGCAAAAAGTGCTAGTTTCAAGCTCATCTTCTATCTTAGTTTTGCTATCAATGCCAAACTGCACGTCGCCGCCGTGATACAATACTAAAAAGCAGAAATTTATACCAAGCTCGTAAGCTTCATTATAGATATCGCTTTTGCCGTCATAGTATTCATTTAGCAGTGAGATGAGGCTTGTATATCCCATAAAAACATCATCTCTTAGTGCGTCTGAGCGGGGTTCAAGCTCGTAAAAGCTAAACTGCTTTAGCGGCTCGTTCGAGGCTTCTTTGCCAAATTTATCATCTATAAGATCAGCAAAGTCGGTAAGCGCGACGCCTTTCTCTCTTGGCTCATCTACGATCTCAAACTCCCCAAGCGTGTTTATCATCGCTGTTTCGCCAACAACGTTGTCACAAAGTATGAAAGCTAGCGTATAGGCCTTGTTTTCATCTTCGCTTTTTAGCTTGCTTAAAGTTTCGTTGTATAGGCACATATCCACGCTTTTTTCTTCAAAATTTGCATAGACCATGACCTCGTTTGCATCAACACTCACGCCATACATCTGTATAGTAGCCACTTCGCGTGGTGCACGTTGTTTGCCAAGCGTGCAAGTAAGCTTTGCCTCATACTCTTTTGGCATGCGTGATTTGATAAATTTAAGCCAAAAAAGCCTATATTTCATCCCTTCTGGTGTTAGCACTAGATCGATCTTGTCATTAACAAGACCTATCATAAAAGTTGGATCAACTAAACATAAATTTAGCGCCTCTTCGGTCATTTTGCTCGCTGTTTCGTAATTTTTATCCTCTAAATTACGCTTGATGACGTCTAAATTTTTACCAAGTTCGCACCAAAATTTATCAACCCTGCTAGCAAAACTTGAGTTTTTATGATGTGAAAACTCCATATTCTTTCCCCCTTTCAAAAGACTCTACATTTCTTTGCGTATAAATTTTCATCGATGGAAACTCTAACGCACTTAGTTTATCATAACCAACTTCATTAAAAACGCAGCCTGTGTCGATATCTGCGCTATTTTTATAAAATTTTACCTCTCTTACTGGCGTGTGCCCATAGACGTTAAATATGCCTTCTACTTGCGTCATATCGCCCCTACCAGAGAGCAGATGTTTTTTAAACTCTTCTTGCCTTTTTAAAGCCTCCCTTAGACCCCAAAACTCACCAACGGCTGAGTGAGAGACGACTAAATGCTCGCCATTTTGGTTTTTGTACTCTTTAAATTCCAGATAAACTGGCCTTTGTTCTAAAAAATCCACATGCCTTTGCTTAAATTTCATACTTTGCCCAAAGTATGATCTATATGTAGCCTCGCCGCCATTTCCAAAAAACCAGCTCCTATCAAACGGCACTTTGTTGTTTAAAAATTCAAGTTGATTGTTAAGTAGCCTTCGCTCGTGATTTCCCATGACCATGTCGTAGCCATTTTCTATGATAAGCTCGATCACGTCGCAGCTAAAAAGGCCCCGATCTATCACATCTCCAACAAAGCAAATTTGAGATTTTTCTTTGTTTGGAAACTGCTTTATTAGCTCTAAAAGCGTGTTAAAACAGCCGTGAACATCGCCGATAATGTAAATTTGCTCGCTCAAATTTTCTCCTTTGCGCCAAATTTTAGTCTATTAAGCTTAAAAATAAAGATTGTTAATTGCTGATAAATTTAGAATGAAATTTTATTTATGAAATTTAAAGCAGTAGGGGGCAAAACCCCCTAAAATCATTGTGCGTAAAAGCCGCTAACCTTGCCGGTGAGATCTATCATGATGTTTTTCATCTGAGTGTAGTGCTCAAGTATGATCTTGTGCGTCTCACGGCCGATACCTGAGTTTTTATATCCGCCAAATGGGCTTCCTGCTGGGATTTGATTATAAGTGTTGATCCAAACTCTGCCAGTCTCCATAGACCTTGCAACGCGAAGTGCTTTTGTGATATCTTGCGTGAAAATTCCACCACCAAGGCCGTATTCGCTGTCATTTACCATTTTGATAAGCTCGGCTTCATCTTTAAATTTGATGACAACGCCAACTGGTCCAAAAATTTCTTCCTGAGCCACTCTCATATCATTTGTCACATCAACTAGCAGCGTTGGCTCGACAAATGCGCCCTTGTCGCAACCATTTGCGGTGTAGGCCTTGCCGCCGACTGCTACTTTTGCACCTTCTTTTTTGCCGATATCTATGTAGTTTAAAATTTGCTCGGCTTGTTTTTTGTTGATCTGAGAGCCCATTTGAGTGCTAGGATCTAGTGGATCGCCAACTTTTATAGTGCTAAATTTCTTAACCGCAGCCTCTATAAATTTGTCATAAAAGCTCTCTTCTACGAAAATTCTAGACCCTGCGCAGCAAACTTGACCTTGGTTAAATAAAATTCCAAGCTGAAGACCGTCAAGCGCTTTGTCTAAATTTGCGTCGCTAAAGAAGATATTTGCGCTCTTGCCGCCAAGCTCAAGTGTGGCTGGGATGATACGGCGAGCCGCAGCTATGGCGATATCACGGCCGATCTCGGTTGAGCCTGTAAATGCTAGTTTGTCAAGGCCTGGGTGGTTTTTAATCCACTCGCCGCTCTTGCTACCTCTGCCTGTTACTATGTTTATTAAGCCTTTTGGCAAAATTTTATCTATCAGCCTAAATAGCTCAAGCACGCTTAGGCTTGTCTCGCTTGAAGGTTTAAACACGCTCGCGTCGCCTGCTGCGATCACTGAAGCTAGCTTCCAAGCTGCCATTAAAAATGGAAAATTCCAAGGTACGATCTGACCCACGACGCCTATTGGCTCGCGCAAAACGATAGAGAGTTGCTTTTCATCAAGCACGTTTGCGCTGCCTTCTTCGCCCATGATAACGCCAGCAAAGTACCTAAAATGCTCGGCTGCAAAAGGGATATCGACATTTAGCGTCTCACGGATTGGCTTGCCGTTGTCCATGCTTTCAACTTTTGCTAAGTGCTCTTTGTGCTCATCGATGATATCAGCGATCTTGTTTAGCAGCTTTGCACGCTCGCTAACTGTGGTGTGTTTAAATTTATTAAAAGCCTCACGTGCAGCACGAACTGCGTCATTTACATCTTCTTCAGTAGCATCAGCGATCTTTGCAAGGTGCTCGCCGTTTGCTGGGTTTTTGGCATCAAGTGTAGCGCCGTCTTTTGCGTCACGCCACTCATCATTTATGAAAAGCCCGTATTTTTCAAGTAGTTTCATACTTTTCTCCTTGATTAAGATTTTGTAAAAGGATTATAATATTAATAAAATTTATCAAAAATAAATTTTGGATATAAATTCTCTTTTTTAATAAATTTTATTATTTAGAGTAGAGTGGTTTTAAATTTAACTCTGCCAAGTGAGTAAAAACGTAGTCTCGCCATCAAGCTCGCTTGTGCATTTTACGGTGATGCCATTTTTCTTGCAGCACTCTTTTACTAAATTTAGCCCTATGCCAAAGCCACCTTGATCGTCGTTAAATCTCGTGTAGCGATCAAAAATTTTCATCTGATCCTCTTTGCTTATGCCGCGTCCAGTGTTGCTTATGCTAAAGAAATTTGGCTCTAAAACGATGCTAACCTTTGAATTTGGCGCTGCGTATTTTGAGGCGTTGCTTAAGAGGTTGTCTAAAATTTTACTCACATCCTCAAGGTCTGCGTTTATGAAGCTTGGCTTTAGGCTAGCATCTATCTTAAGCCCGCGTTTAGCAAAAAATGGCGAGAAGTAGCTAAGTCTTTGTGTGGTTAGTAAATTTAGATCGATTAGCTCTTTTTTGCTTGGTTTATCTAGGTTAAAGCTTAGATGAACGAGCGCGTCATAGATGCTGCCTAGGCTCTTTGCAGCAAG
>CAUUZE010000044.1:0-13612 GCA_963549665.1 Campylobacter concisus
CCAAATTTTCTTTTACCACATCGTTTGCTGATATGCCTATTTGCCTGATTAGCCCAGCATTTTTTATCTTGTTTAAAAGCAGCTCCTCAGCCGCGCTCATCAGTACGCTTGAGATATTTGTTGGCGTTTTAAACCGCACGCTTGCACGTTGCTGTGGCTCAAGCTTATCGGCAAATCTCACATTTATCGTTAGCCCGCTCGCCCTTACATCTTTGTTTATCATCCTAAGTGCGAGCCTGTCAGCCATCTCTTTTAGCACGATCACCGCCTCGCAGCGCTCGTAGTCTCTTGGCAAAATTTCCGAGCTAAAGTAGGACTTCGTGCTTGGTTTATAGGCCTTTATCTCGGCTATCGTCGTTGGCTCTATGCCGTTTGCGTGATCGATCGTGATGTAAGCATCGACACCAAAAATTTTTTCAAGCAGGCTTTTTGGCGCATTTGCGATATCTTTCATGCAAAAGATGCCGCATTTTTCGAGCTTTAGCCTAGTTTGCTTTCCGATACGCCAAAAGTCACTTAGCGGTTGATGTGTCCAGAGCTGCTTTTTGTAAAGCTCTTCGTCAAGATAGGCGATGCCGTCATCTTGGTGCTTTGCTAATATATCAAGCGCGATCTTTGCGAGGTATAAATTTGTCCCCATGCCACAAGTCGCCGTCACGCCAGTCGTTTTTAATATCTCATCCATCATCATCTTTGCCATCTCTTTTGCGCCAAGAGCGTAAAATTTCAAGTAAGAAGTGAGGTCTATGAAGCACTCATCTATCGAATAGACGTAGATGTCCTCTTTGGAGACATATTTTAGATAAATTTCATAGATCCTTGCGGCGTAGTCGATGTAAAACTGCATCCTAGGTGGCGCGATGATAAATTTGATATCCCTTGGTATCTCAAAGAGCCTGCAGCGGTTTTTCACCCCTTTTGCACGAAGTGCAGGGCTAACAGCTAAGCAGACGCCACCACTGCCACGACTAGCATCAGCCACGACCAGATCAGCCTTAAATGGATCAAGCCCACGCTCTACGCACTCAACCGAGGCGTAAAAGGACTTTAGGTCGATAACGGCGTAAATTTTACTCTTTGGATTTTCATTTTTCATGAGAGGATTATAGATGAAATTTGGTAAAAGTTAGTTTGTAAATTTTGTTTGAAATGGCTTAAAAAATTTAATAAAAATCTTTTAGGAAAAAGACTAAATTTGAGTGTAAAGAGCACGCACTAAAGATGCCGCTTCCACTCACAGCTAAATAACTCAATAATCAGAAACTACGCTGAAGTATGCGCGCGAGCCAATGCTAATAAACGTAAATGAAGCTAAGAAAAAGACATAGCAACTGACGACGTGGCGAGAGTATTTAACATTTTATTTGGCGCGCTTGCTACTCATCATCCCAGAGCACGTCATCGCCATCTGCGAGGGTGCGTGGCATGATCCTGAAGTGCTAAGCAAAAGAGCCTTTGCGAGCATGTCTGCGTCAATGCCCTAACTCGTGACAAAGACATATCTGACACCACTCAAAGCAACTGCGGACACAGGGTCTTAGTAAATTTAGAAATATATAAAGGCGAGATCAAGTTGGTCGCTGTAAATTTCTAAATTTAGTCCTCGTTTTTTGGGGTGGCTAAGTCAAATTTAACAGTAAATTTTCTTTAAATTTTCAAGCTTTGTGCTTGCATTTAGCAGTAGCATATCAGCTATAACTAGCCTTATCATCGCGGTTGCTACGACGCTGCCACGTATGCCTATGCAAGGATCATGCCTGCCTCTTAGCTCAAAATCCACCGCCTCGCCCTTTAAATTTAGCGTCTTTTGCTCTTTAAATATCGAAGGCGTTGGCTTAAAATGGCTCTTTAGCACGATTTCAGCGCCACTGCTTATGCCTCCAAGTATGCCGCCAGCGTTGTTGCTTAAAAAGCCAAGCTCGTCCATCTCGTCGTTGTTTGCTGAGCCAAGCATAGAGCTTACATTTACGCCAGCGCCGATTTCTACGGCTTTTACTCCGTTTATGCTCATCAAAGCTGCCGCTAGAGCACTATCAAGCCTATCGTAAAGTGGCTCGCCAAGACCAGCTGGCACGCCTTTAGCCACGCTTAAAACGACAGCTCCAACGCTATCGTGCTCGCTTCTAGCTTTATTTACCGCCTCTTTCATCGCCTCTTCGTTGCCAAGGGCGTAAATTTGCGAATTTTGGGCAAAATCAAAATCAACCTTGTCGCTAATAGCTTTGCCAATGCCAAGCACGCCGCTTAAAACTTCTATCTTAAATTCATTTAAAAGTAGCTGTGCAAATGCCCCACCAGCGACCCTAACAGCTGTCTCTCTAGCACTCGCACGACCGCCGCCTCTGTGGTCTCTAATGCCATATTTTTTAAAATATGTTAGATCAGCATGCCCTGGGCGAAAAATTTCACGTAAATTTTCATAGTCATTTGACTTTTGGTTGTTGTTAAAAATGGCAAAACCTATCGGTGCGCCGGTGCTCGTGCCGTCAAAGACGCCGCTAAAAATTTCTATCTTATCAGCCTCATCTCTTGCCGTTGTGAAGCTACTTTGCCCAGGGCGACGCTTATCAAGCTCGCTTTGGATGAAGTCTGCATCGATCTTTAGTCCAGCAGGTAGGCCATCTATCACGCCACCGATCGCCACCCCATGGCTCTCGCCAAAGCTAGTTAAGGTTAATTTTTTGCCAAATGTATTCAAAATTTATCCTATTTTTTGATTTTTTCTAGTGCAATTTTTGCTGCGAGCTGTTGGGCTTGCTTTTTCGAGCTTCCAACGGCACGTGAAATTTCTTTGCCATTTAGTAGCAAGGCTATCTCAAATTCTTTCTTGTGATCAGGGCCAAAAGAGCCTATGAGCTCGTATGTTGGTATGACGCCAAGAGTCGCTTGAGTGACCTCTTGAAGGGCTGTTTTGTAGTCCTTTTCAAGGTGCGCAAAGTCGATCTGCGGATAGCAAAGCTCAAGCAAGGCGATTGAAATTTCTCGCACTTTATCAAGTCCAGCCTCTAGGTAGATAGCGCCCATCACCGCTTCAAATGCGTCGCTTAAAATGCTATCTTTCTCGCGGCCGCCGTTGTTTTCTTCAGCTTGGCTAAGCCTTAAAAACTCGCCCATTTTTAGCCGTCTAGCCATATTTGCAAAGCTTTTTTCATTGACAAGCGCGGCTCTTAGCTTACTCATATCGCCCTCTGCGATCTTGCTAAATTTCTTAAAAAGATACTCGGCCACAAGCAGATCCATCACCGCATCGCCCAAAAACTCGAGCCTCTCGTTGTTTAACGCCTGCTTAGTGCTCTTATGCGTTAGTGCCTCTTCTAAAAGCTCAGATTTTTTAAATTTATAGCCAAGATTACGTTCAAATTCTTCTAAATTTTTCATATCTTATTCTCATCTTTTATTTTTAATGCCTCGTCCCTTGCCATCTGGTCGCACTCCTCGTTTTCAGGGTGTCCAGCGTGCCCCTTGACCCAGCTAGCCACGACTTTATGTGGCTTTGAAATTTCTAAATACTCCTGCCAAAGCTCGACATTTTTTACATTTTTAAAATTTCTCTTTTGCCAGTTTGCAAGCCACTCGTTTATGCTATTTACCACGTATGAGCTATCGGTTATTAGCCTCACTTCGCAAGGCTCTTTTAGCGCTTTTAGCCCCATTATCGCAGCTTTTAGCTCCATTTGGTTATTTGTCGTATATGCCTCGCCGCCGCTTGCTTTTTTCTGCGCTTCGTTAAATCTCAATATATAAGCCCAGCCGCCAGCTCCAGGGTTTCCAAGGCATGAGCCGTCGCTAAAAAGTGTTACTATCTTCACTTGGTTTTTCTGTGATGTGGGATAAAATTTTCACACTTCCTAGCTCGTGACAGACTGGACAGCGGTAAAAGTGCATAGGAAATGAGTTTTTGCAGTTTTTGCAAACGTAGTTAAAGCTTAGCCCTGCTGCGTCAAATTTAGCGTCCTTTAGCCTTTTTATGACATTTAGCTCAAAGCCATAAATTTCGCATGGACCTTCTATGTCGCCCTTTGCGTAAAAGAGTGATTTGTATTTTGCATCGTCTAAATTTATAGGCGTTTTTAGGTTGTAAAGCAGGTCTAGCACATCTTCAAATTTGGCAAAATCTTTTAAATTTTCTAAATTTTCATTGTGTCTTATGAAAAGTGCTAAGATCATGCGCTTTAAAAGCTCAAAATTTTGGCTAAGGTGCGAGAGGATTTCTACCTTTTCGCTAAAGCTTAAATTTCTATCATCAAGCGTGCTGATCGCCTTTATATAGGCCTTTTGATCTTTTACATTTGTCCCTAGCTCTTCAAGCGAATTTAGCGCATAAAGTGCTTCTTTGTAGTTTTTAAGCTTCTCATCTATCATCGTTAAAAAACGCAGTGCGAGGACGTTTCTAGGGCTTAGCTCGAGCGCTTTTTCAAAGATTTCACTAGCTTTTTTTAAAAATCCAGCCTTAAAATAGACCTCTCCAAGCTCGTTTAGGATAAATTCCTTCTCGTTTTTATCTTTTACCTTTTCAAGTGCGATGAGATAGACGCCGATCGATTTTTCAAAGTCGCCATTTTTAGCAAAGGTCTGACCTAGCATGCTAAGGCTTGGTATATCTACTTCTGGGCTTTTTAGCATCTGTTTGTGCTCGTCGCTTATGCCATCTTTGCTGTCAAATTTCTTGATAAATTTCTCGATGCGTTTTTTCTCATCTTTACTTGAAAATATGCCCCAAGCATAGCTTAAAGCTGCGATCATCAAGATGATACTAAATAGAATAATAAGGCTAAATATCGGATCTCTGTGCCCAATGAAAAAAATATCCACGCTCGTACTTTGTAATAAAATTTTACTTTAATTATAACAAAGCAGTTGTATAATTTTGCTTATGATAGATCCAAAATCCATTGAAAAATTAAAAAACCAAATAGACATTGTTAATATCATTGAGCAGTATATCCCAGTTAAAAAGATGGGCTCAAGCTACAAGTGCGTCTGTCCGTTTCATGACGACAAAAACCCGAGCATGAGCATAAATCAAAACAAGCAGATGTATCACTGTTTTGCCTGCAAAGCTGGCGGAGATGCGGTTAAATTTGTGATGGATTATGAAAAGCTAACCTACCCTGAGGCGATAGAAAAGATCGCTCAAATTTCAAATTTTAGCCTTGAATATACAAACGACAAGGTGCCAACGCAAAAAGAAAATAAGCACATTTTAGAAAAGGCAAATGCCTTTTATAGAAGTGAGTTTTACAAAAACGAAGCGGCCGTTAGATATATCAAGTCGCGCGGCATAAATGACGCTATGATAGAGAAATTTGAGCTTGGCTGGGCTGGGGATAGTAAAAGCACCATTAGGCTTTTGCAAAATGAGAATATCGAGCCCAAAGAGGCGCTTGAAGTTGGTATCGTAAAGCAAAATGAAAAGGGAATTTATGCTAGTTTTATTGATCGCATAACATTTCCTATCTACTCGCACACGACAAGGCTAGTTGGTTTTGGCGGTAGGACGATCTCAGATCACCCTGCAAAATATGTAAATTCGCCTCAAAGCTCGGTATTTGATAAGTCAAAGCTGCTCTATGGCTACCACCTTGCTAGACAAAGCATCTTTGAGAAAAATCAGATAATAATAACTGAAGGCTATCTAGATGTCATCATGCTTCACTACGCTGGCTTTACAAACGCTGTTGCGGTTCTTGGCACAGCACTTACTACAAGCCACTTGCCACTTTTAAAAAGGGGCGAGATAAGCGTGGTGCTTTGCTTTGACGGAGATGGCGCTGGTATAAATGCAGCCATAAAGTCAGCTCACCTGCTAAGCATAAATAAAATAGATACAAAAGTAGTCATCATAAGTAACGGCGCAGATCCTGCTGATATGGTCTTTGCAGGCAAGATAAAGGAGCTTAGTGAACTCTTTGGCTCAGGCGAGGACGCGGTGAAATTTTATATAGAAAAGATCATGCAAAAGTATGACATCACGCGTTCAATACAAAGAGATAACTGCCTAAGTGAGATAAAAGCCTATATGGACGAGCTTGGAGAGGAGATAGCAAGCTCGTATGTGATAGAGGTAGCGGCAAGATTTAACCTCACTCCACAAAGCGTAGCAGATAGGTTTGGGCTAAAGCAGAAGCCAAAAAATGAAGCTAAATTTAAAAGAGAATTTAGAAAAAAAGATAAAGATGAATTTAGCAACTCTGTCATGGTAGATGAGGTACCAGCTGTGATGAACAAAGACCCGCTTGAGTTTGCACTTTTTAAAACCATGCTAAATAACCCAAACTACAGAGATGAGATACTCTCAAAGCTTGGAGCTAGATACTTTATAAAGCATCCTGAGTATCTAAACGCCATCCTTTATAGATACGACGTGAGCGATGAGGAGATGGTTAGAGAAATTTTAATGGACGAAAAGATCCATGAGATCACCGATGCAACCACTTTGCAAAAGGCTATTTTAAATATGCAAATCGCCTTTTACGAGAACGAACAGCAAATTTTAAAAGGCTCTGACAACCCAAATAAGATAGAAATTTTAGAAAAACTGCTATTTATCATCAAAGATCTCAAGACTCAGCTTTATAAAATTTAAAAAATCACACTTTTTCAGCTTCAAATCATAAAACAAAATGTAAAATGCTTAAAGTAATAAATCTTTTTAAGATTGGCTTTATATTTTAAGGATTTATGATGATAGACGCTAAAAGATTTGAGAGAAATTTTAACGCTATAAGCGAGTTTGGAGCGCTAAAAGGCGGTGGGCTAACAAGGCTAGCCTTTAGCAAAGAGGACCTTGAAGCAAGAAAATTTCTTATAAATTTGATAGAAAAAAATGGCTTTAAACTTAAAATTGACAATGTCGGCAACATCTACGCCATCTATAATGATGGCTGCGAGGCAGACGCGAAGCCAGTTTGCGTGGGTTCTCACATAGACAGCGTGCCAAATGGCGGCTTTTATGACGGCACACTTGGCGTTATGGCTGGTCTTGAGGCGCTAACTGCGATAAAAGAGGCTGGCATCAAGCTAAAGCGCCCACTTTGGCTCATAAATTTTAGCTGTGAGGAGTCAAGCCGCTTTAAGACAGCCACTATCGGCAGCAAGATAATAAGCGGCAAACTAAGCCAGCAAAGGCTTCATGAGCTAAAAGATGAAGATGGCATCTCGCTTTTTGAGGCGATGAGTGCGGCTGGGTTTAAACCACAAAATTTAGATGAAGCCATCCTAAAAGAAAACTCCCTACACGCCTATCTTGAGCTTCACATCGAGCAAGGCCCAGTGCTTGAGCGAAGCGGCATAAGCGTTGGCGTGGTAAGCGGGATCGCAGCTCCTATTAGATTTGAGATCACTATACACGGCAGAGCCGATCACAGCGGCGCAACTCCTATGAATATGCGTAGTGACGCCCTGCTTGCCGCTTCACACATCATAATCGCAGCCAATAAATTTGCCAAAAACAAAAAAACAGCTGTCGCAACCGTTGGCTACGTGCATGCAAAGCCAGGCGTTTTAAATGTCGTGCCAGGAGAGGCAAGGCTTGGTGTTGATCTAAGAGATATCTACAAGGCTAGCTTAGAGGAGCTAAATTTAGAGCTTAGAAATTTTGTGGGTGAGCTAAGTCGTGAGCTTAAATTTAGCTACGAGATAAGAGAGCTAAGTAGCGACGAGCCAGTAAAACTAAGCGAGCACGCCATAAATTTACTTGAAGATGAAGCCAAAAAGCTTGGCATAAAAACGCTTACTTTGCCAAGTGGGGCTGGGCATGATGCGATGAATTTAACAAAGCTTGCAAGTAGCGTTGGCATGCTCTTTATCCCTTGCGTGGATGGTATCAGCCACAACGTCAAAGAGGCGATAAATTTCAAAGACGCAGTAGCCGCAACTAAAATTTTAACAAACGCACTAATAAGACTTTCAAACGAGGAGTAGTCATGGACAAAATAGCAAATTTAGCACTATCTTTAAAAGAGGATATGATCAAAGATCGCAGATACTTTCACTCGCACCCAGAAACTGGCTGGTTTACCTTTTTTACGACTGCGGTTTTAGCAAAAAGGCTTAGCGAGCTAGGATATGAGGTGAAGCTTGGCGAAGAGGTCGTAAAGAGCGATGCAAGGCTTGGAGTTGGCAGCAAAGAGCAGTGCCAAAAGGCGATCGAGCGAGCAAAAAGCCTTTTAAATCCTGACGAGGCAAAATATCTTGAATGCATGAAAGATGGCCTAACTGGCTTAACAGCTTTCATCGACACAAAAAGGCCTGGTAAATTTAGCGCCTTTAGATTTGACATTGATAGCGTTGATGTGACAGAGAGCGCAGAGGCTGCTCATAGACCTTGCAAGGAGGGCTTTGGCTCAGATATCGCTGGTATCACGCACGCTTGTGGGCACGATGGACACATGGCGATGGGTCTAGCGCTTGCAAAGCTGATCGCTAAAAATTTAGACGATTTTAACGGCAAATTTAAATTTATATTTCAAACAGCAGAAGAGGGCACAAGAGGCGCTGTGGCTATGGAGGCTGCTGGGGTGCTTGAGGGCATCGAGTATCTACTTGGCGGACACATCGGCTTTCAAGCAGAAACAAATGGGGGCATAGTTTGTGGCACAAACAAACTGCTTGCAACTTCTAAATTTGACGTGCATATCACTGGCCGTTCAGCTCACGCAGCAGGAGCGCCGCAAGAGGGAGCAAACGCCCTTTTAGCCGCTGCTCAAATGGCTCTAAATATGCATGGCATTACAAGGCACGCAAAGGGCGTGACTAGGATAAATGTAGGCGTTTTAAGAGCAGGCGAGGGCAGAAACGTCATAGCACCAAACGGCTATCTAGCCTGCGAAACAAGGGGCGAGGATACAAATTTAAATGAATTTATGTATAAAAAATGTATGGATATCGTAAAAGGTGTGAGTGAAATTTATGACGTTGAGAGCAAGGTCGTGATGACTGGTGGCACAAGCGGGGCAAATAGCGACAAAGAGGTGACTGAAATTTTCTATGAGGCGGCAAAACAAAGCCCATTTATAGATGACGATAAGATCGTTAAAGAGCTTGACTTCGGCGCTTGCGAGGACTTCGCTCACTTTATGAGAGCTTTGCAAGATAGGGGCGCAAAGAGCGGATATATGATGATCGGTACAAATTTAAAAGCAGGCCATCACAACAGCAAATTTGACTTTGACGAGGAGTGCTTGGTCGCTGGGGTTGATATCTATCTAAGGGCTGCTTACAAACTAAATGGAGCTAAAAAATGAAAAATGCTTTACTAATCAGCGCTTCAAGCTACCAAGATACTGGCTACTTGAGACACTGCAAAAACTGGGTTAAGGACTTTTTGGGCGAGAGTGGTAAGGAGGAGATTTTATTTATCCCTTATGCTGGAGTTAGACGAACAAATGACGAATACGAGCAAAAGGTCATAGACCGCCTAAAAAATAAAAATATAAAGTCGATCCACCACTACGAGGATAAAATTTCAGCTATCAAAAATGCTAACAGTATCGCAGTTGGCGGAGGTAATACCTTTATGCTTCTTTACACGCTTTATAAGCTAAATTTAATTGAGCCTATAAAAGAGGCTGTGGCAAACGGCGCAAAATACTTTGGCTGGTCAGCAGGCGCAAATATCGCTGGCAAGACGATGATGACGACAAATGATATGCCTATCATCATGCCAAAGTCCTTTGATAGCCTAAATATCTTCCCATATCAGATCAACCCGCACTTCATAAGTGGCAAGCTAGCAGGCCACAACGGCGAGAGCAGGGAGGAGAGGTTGGAGGAGTTTTTGATAGCAAATCCAAAAGAGACTATCTATGCTTTGCCTGAGGGCACAGCTTTGCTTGTAGAGGATAGCGAGGCTGAGGTCATAGGACACAGTGAAATTTTAAAATTTGAGTATCAAAAAGAGATAGAAAAAATAGAAGTTGGAACTAAATTTAAAATCTAAACAAGGAGAGAGGTATGGAAACATTGAAGCTAATTGCTGCCATTCTTGGCATCGTTGCAGTTGTAGCACTTCTAGTCTTAAAAAAAGAGACAAGAACGGTGCTAATAGGTGTTGGTTTGGTGCTTTGTATAATCGCACTAAAACCGATGGGGGCACTAAGTGCTTTTACTGACTATATGACAAAAGCAGGGCTTATAAAGGCTATATGTGCTAGTATGGGTTTTGCTTTCGTTATGAAATATACAATGTGCGATAAACACCTTGTTGCGCTTCTTACAAAGCCACTTAAAAACGTGGGATTTATCTTGATCCCTGTAACAACCGTGCTAACTTACTTTATAAATATCGCTATCCCTTCAGCTGCTGGCTGTTCAGCTGCTGTTGGTGCGACACTTATACCACTTCTTATGGCTTCAGGCGTTCGCCCTGCGATGGCTGGTGCGGCTGTTTTTGCTGGTACATTTGGCTCAGTCCTAAGCCCAGGCTCTGCGCACAACATATATGTGGCTGATCTTGTTAAAAAGACAGTTGAGGGCTACACAGTTCAAGACATCATAAAAGTGCAAATTCCTAGCGCATTTACAGCTCTTGCTATCGTAGTTGTCATGCTAACTATCGTCGCAATATTATTTAAAGACTATCAAAAAGGTACAAATTTCACTCTTGAAAATGGCGCAACTAGCGAAGAGAAGTCAGCGTTTAAAGTAAATTTGATCTACGCTATTATGCCACTTGTCCCGCTTGTGATCTTAGTTATCGGTGGAACAAGCCTTGCAAAAGATTATAGCTTTTTGGCATGGACAAAGATGGGCGTTGCTGAGGCGATGATACTTGGTGCTATCATAGCTATCTTTGCTACGCTTACAAACCCACAAAAGATCACAAAAGAGTTCTTTAACGGTATGGGTCACGCTTACGCTGATGTTATCGGTATCATCATCGCAGCTGGCGTCTTTGTCGCAGGTCTAAAGGCGTGCGGAGCTGTTGATGTGGTCATAGCGTGGCTAAAAACAGATCAAAGCTACGTTAAATTTGGTGGAACATTTGTGCCATTTATCATGGGTATAGTTACAGGTTCAGGCGACGCTGCTACATTTGCATTTAATGAAGCTGTCACAACCAATGCTGCTGCTCTTGGCTTTGAGCAAGATAAGCTTGGTATGGCTGCAGCCATCGCTGGCTCACTTGGACGTTCAGCTTCTCCGATCGCTGGTGCTGCTATCGTTTGTGCAGGTATTGCTATGGTTAGCCCAGTCGAGCTTGCAAAAAGAACATTTTTAGGTATGTTTCTCTCTGTTGTGGCGATCGCATTTTTCGTCATCTAAGGATGAAAGATGGATATCGTAGAGAGATTTATAAACTATACGAAATTTAACACCACGACAAATAAAGAGAATGGATTAAAAGGCATTATGCCTTCTAATCCAACCGAGTATGAGCTAGCCAAATTCATAAAAGATGAGCTTAGCTCGCTTGGTATAAAAGACATCATCTTGCAAGATAATGCTATCTTGATAGCAAAGATTCCTGCAAACTGCGAAAATGCCCCAAGTATCGCCTTTTTTGCGCACTTAGATACAAGCAGTGAGCAAAAAAATGACACAAAAGCTAAGATCGTAAAATACACAGGCGGCGACATCTGCCTAAACGAAGAGCAAGGCATATATCTTAAATTTAGCGATAACCCAGAGCTTAAAAAATACGTTGGCGACGATATAGTCGTGACTGACGGCACTAGCTTGCTTGGTGCTGACGATAAGGCGGCGATCGCTAGTATCGTAAATATGGCTAGCTTTTTCATGCAAAATCCTGATGTAAAGCACGGCAAGATCGTGATCTGCTTCGTGCCTGATGAGGAGCAGGGTTTGCTTGGTGCAAAGGCGCTTGATGTAAATTTGCTAGGAGCCAACTTTGGCTACTGCTTAGACTGCTGCGAGATAGGCGAGCTAATATACGAAAACTGGAACGCGGCTGACTGCACGATGGTATTTAAAGGAGTTTCAGCTCATCCGATGAACGCAAAGGGCAAGCTTGTAAATTCGCTACTTCTTGCGCATAAATTTATCTCGCTTTTGCCAGGCGGCGAAGTGCCAGAGTGCACCGAGGGCAAAGAGGGCTATTTCTGGGTGAAAGAGCTTAGCGGAAACAGCGCAAAAACGACGCTTAAGATCGACATAAGAGAATTTGACGAGGTTAAATTTCAAAAAAGGCTTGAGTTTTTAAGTGACATGGCAAATTCTTTTAACAAAATTTATGGGCAGTGCTGTGAGATCACGCTAAAAACACGCTATGAAAACGTCTTTAAGTTCTTAAAAGACGAAAACTCACTGCCTATAAAACTAGCAAAAGATGCCTTTAGCGAACTAAATATCACGCCAAACATAAAACCGATGCGTGGTGGATATGACGGCGCTGCGATCTCAGCAAAGGGTGTGCCAACGCTAAATTTATTCACAGGGGGAAATAACTTTCACTCCGTCTTCGAGTACTTGCCAGTTAGCAGCCTAAAAGCCGCAAGCGAAGTCATTAAAAAAATCGTAATTAACGCTGCTAAATAAACTTCATAAAAGCCTAGATTTAGTAAATTTAGGCTTTAAATTTTACTTTCAGGACAAAAATGAAGGCTTTAGCTTTGTTTAGCGGAGGGCTTGATAGCATGCTCTCTATGAAAATAATAAGCGATCAGGATATCGAAGTGGTCGCACTTTATATGGATACTGGATTTGGCGTGGATGAGGAGAAGCACGAAGTTTTAAGGCGCCGTGCAGCCTTGGCTGGGGCTAGCCTAAAGGTGGTTGATATGAGAAACGAGTATCTTCGTGACGTGCTTTTTAACCCAAAATACGGCTACGGCAAGCAGTTTAACCCTTGCATCGACTGCCACGGATATATGTTTAAAACCGCTCTTAATATGCTAAAAAGTGAAAATGCAAATTTTATAATCACAGGCGAAGTCGTAGGACAAAGGCCGATGAGCCAGCGCAGAGACGCACTTTTTCAGGTTAAGCGCCTAGCTGATGACGAGGACGATCTAGTGCTTCGTCCGATGTGCGCTAAGCTCTTGCCGCCAACTAAGCCAGAGCGCGAGGGCTGGGTCGATAGAGAGAAGCTACTTGACATAAGCGGGCGCGATAGAAAGCCGCAGCTTGCTTTGGCAAAGAAATTTGGCTTTGAGGACTTTGCAACGCCTGGAGGTGGGTGTTTGCTAACGATCGAGAGCTTTGCTGTAAAGATAAAAGACTACTTGAAATTTGACAAAGAGATGCGAGATATCGATGTTACGTGGCTAAAACTTGGTAGGCATCTGCGCTTGCTAGAGGGAGCTAAAATGATAATAGGCCGTGATGAGAGCGATAATAACGCACTTTTGGCTCATCCAAATGATAAATTTGAGCAGGTTAAATTTAAAGAGAGCGATGACATCGTGGGGGCTGTTAGCTTCATAAGCAAAAATGCTAGCAAAGCCGACAAAGAGCTTGCTGCAAGGCTCGCGCTAGCTTATACAAAAGCTAGCAGAGAAGATGAATTTGAAGTTAGCATCGCTAATGAGAAATTTATCATCAAACCTGAAGATAAAAAGCTAGCACAAGAGTTTTTTGTGAAGTAAATTTATACACTTAAAACACCATTTTCTTTTTAAAATTGGTATTAGGCTAAGCAAAACCAAAAAAT
>CAUUZE010000045.1:0-13572 GCA_963549665.1 Campylobacter concisus
TCAACAGCTTTTTCCATGTCGCCATTTGCTTCGCCAAGTGCCTTTTTGCAGTCCATCATGCCGGCTCCGGTTGATTCGCGGAGCTCTTTTACCATTTGTGCAGTTATTTCCATTACTCTTCGTCCTCGCCAAAGTCTTCTTCGCTCATAGCCTCAGCTACAACTGCATCTTTCTCATCTTGGCTTACTTCTTCGCCAGCAGCTTGCTCGCCACCATCTTGCTCAAGAAGTGATTTGCCTTCGTTAATAGCCTCAGCCATCTCTTGGCAGAAAAGCTGAACAGAGCGGATCGCATCGTCGTTTCCTGGGATAGGATAATCAACAACGTCAGGATCGCAGTTTGTATCTATTGGTGCTACAACTGGGATCTTTAGGCGGTTTGCCTCTTGAACAGCGATCTTTTCTTTCACTGTATCAACAACAAATATCATATCAGGTAGGCTTTTCATATTGCGGATACCACCAAGAGTTGCGATAAGCTTCTCTTTTTTGCGGCGAAGCATCAAAGCCTCTTTTTTAGTTAGTAAATTTATCGAACCATCTTCTTCCATAGCCTCGATAACTTCCAGTTTGCGGATAGACTGGCGGATAGTACCAAAATTTGTCATCATACCACCTAACCAGCGGTGATTTACATAAGGCATTCCGCATTTCTCAGCGTACTCTTTGATAGCGTCGATAGCTTGTTTTTTAGTACCGACAAATAGTACTGACTTGCCTTCAGCAGCTGCGTCACGAACGATGTTGTAAGTGTAGCGGAAGTAGCGGATAGTCTTTTGTAGATCTATAATATAGATACCTTTTCTCTCGCCAAAGATAAATTTTTTCATCTTTGGGTTCCAGCGGCGTGTTTGGTGACCAAAATGTACGCCACACTCTAATAAATCTCTCATAGTTACCATGAGTTTCTCCTTGTTTTAGGCATTTTGCCTTGAATTTAGTTTTATCCTCCACGACCATTAATGCTTTCGCACAACCAAATTTAGGATTGTCGTGTGTGAAATAAAGCTTGGATTATATTAAAACTTGGCTTTATTGAAGCTAAATTTAAAGATATTTTTAGCTACAAATAAAGCTCAAATTTCTTTAAATTTACTCGAAAAAGCCTTTTTTTACGACCTTTTCGTCTTTAACGCAAAACTCACCTTTTGCGATCACGTCGTATAAATTTAGGTCCTCGTCAAAGACGCAAAGATCAGCGTCATTGCCAACTTTTATCTCGCCTTTTTGGCTTAAATTTAGATATCTCGCCACGTTTTTACTCATCAAAGCCAAAGTGTCTTCTATCTTTAAAATTTTATTTCTCACCAAAGCTTGCAATACCTCTAAATTTGACGAACATGACGCACAGCCATATCCGACAAGCTCGCCATTTTCGTTAAATTTAGGCACGCTGCCGTTTCCGTCTGAGCTCATCGTTAGGCGCTCTAAATTTAGCCCATTTTCAAGGCCGTAAGCCACCGCCTCGTGAAGTGGGGCAAATTTACTCCCACCACTTGTGATATCGATGTTTCCGCCCATTTTTTGAAATTTCAAAGCCTCGTTAAATAGATCTTTCGTTCTAGCGCAGTGCGTCGGCGAGAAGTAATGAACTGGGAATTCATAGTCTTTTATCACCTTAAAGACGTTGTCAAATTTCTCACTCAGCCCTCCCATGTGCATGTGAAGCACGCCACCTTTTTTAGAGACCATGCCGCCTATGCGTATCTTGCTTAGAATTTTGATGAGCTCCTCTTTTGAGACGTAGCTGCCGCGGTTGTCGGTCAGCGCGATCTTTACGCCGATCACTTTGTCGATTAGTATGAGGTCCTTTGCGATGTCACCAGTAAATGTCACACAGGGGCTTGCGTATGAGCCGGTGTGGATGAAGGTCGAGATGCCCTCAAACTCGAGCGCTTTTGCTTTTGAGTAGAGATTTTCCAGGCTTCTAGTCACACCATCAGTCCCCAAAACGCCAACAAGCGTCGTAGTGCCGTATTTTACGATCTGGCTAAGCGTGATCTCAGGCGTTCTTGAGTGATATCCAGCCTCGCCACCGCCACCCGTAATATGCACGTGCTGATCAATGAGGCCTGGAGCTAAAACCTTGCCCTTTAGGTCGTAAACGCTAAGCCCTTCTACGCTAAAGCTTAGCCCCTCGCCGATGGCTAAAATTTTACCGCCACCTACCAAAACATCGCGCTTGCCAAGAAATTTTGGCGTGTATAGATTAGCATTTTTAAGCAAAAGCATATTTTCTCCTTTATTTGCTAAGTTGAACTTTTTCTTCTATCTCCATCAGTTTTATAAAAATTTGCTCGATATTTTCCCTATCCACGGCGCTTAGCTCCATCTTTTTTGAGCTAAGTAGCATCTGCACAAACTCTTCATTCATAAGCTGCTCAAAGCCCAAATTTCTAGCATTTTGAGCTATTTTTGCCGCTAATGGATTTTTAAAGCTCTCATATCCCATTTTTATCCTTAAATTTCACTGCAAATCCGCAAAATCTACCGCACACGCCGTCTCTTCGGTACGAAAAATATCTCTCGTCGCAGTGCGTGCAGACCTCGCTAAAGTTTAAATTTCTAACCCCAAGTGCGCTAAATTCATCTCTCAAGGCTGCGTTCATATCAAAATTTCTACCTATCTTATATGCGTTAAATTCCCCAAGGTCAAGCTCGCCCACCTCGTAGCAGCCGCCTTTTATATTTGCTCCGACAAAGACGCTGATGTCACCCGCTCTTGAGCCAAATTTCTCTCCCATAAGCGTAAATGCTTTTGTGCAAATTTTTAGCATCACACCGGCTCTTCCTGCATGAGCCACGCAAATGACGCCCCGCCTCTCATCTATCATCACGACTGGCGAGCAGTCAGCCACCAAGACGCATATGCCCACATCGCTTAAATTTGTGATCACAGCGTCGCACTCTGGCAGCTCGTCTTTTTCATTTTCAAGGACAAAAACCTTGTCTGAGTGGATCTGCTTCATAAATTTAAGCTGCCTAACGCCTAAATTTCTAGCCAAAATTTCTCTATTTGTGATGACATCTCTTGGCTTATCACCCACGTGATCACCTAAATTTAGCGAGCTAAATTTAGCTTCGCTCACGCCGCCAAGTCTGTTTGTAAAGCCAGCCGTTATGCCATTTCTATCAAAAACGATCTCTAAATTTTCATACATCTTCGCTCGCTTAGTAGAGGCTTGAAATTCTCTCGACCTCGTCCCAGCTAAGGCCGCCATTTTGCTTAGCCTCAAGCATCCTAGCCACATAGCGAGCCAGCAAGTCGCTCTCGATATTTACGCGTCTGCCGACCTTGAAAGTGCCAAAAAGGCTATCTCTAAATGTGATCGGTATGATGGTTAGCCTTATGCCCTTTGGCAAAATTTCATTTATCGTAAGGCTCACGCCCTCAACGCCCACCGAGCCCTTGTTTGCCATCAGAGCCATCGCCTCACGAGGTAAGTCGATGTAAAAATCAACGCCGTTTTCATGTTTTTTTATAGCTGAGATCACGCCGATAAAGTCGATGTGTCCTTGCATCAAATGCCCATCTACGCGCTCTCCAAGCTTCATCGCAGGCTCGATATGCACCAAGCCACTTAAATTTTCAACCGCGACATTTGCCCTGCTCTCTGCGCTTAGCTCCACACTAAAGCCATCATCATATAGTTTTATCACACTCAAGCATGCACCATTTACTGCGATGCTGTCGCCTAAATTTGGACGAAATTTAGCCTTTAGCCGTAAAACATTTTGCGAGTAGCTAATGACCTCGGCAAGCTCCCTGATTAAGCCATTAAACATATTTTACCTTTAAATTTTTTAAGGATTTTACTAAATTTTGCCTAAATTTGGCGCATGGATAGATTTGCTGGTTACGTGAAATTTAAAAGATATAAATGCCAAATATCACAACTGACATAAAGATACGCTTTTGAGCGGTCATGCAAAAAACAAAAAACGCGAGTGCAACCTAGGAAAAGAATGTAAAAATGCTGGCAAATTAGCGATGAGCCGCTAGCTTGGTAGCAAAAGTCACTTGCAAGGTAAATTTGGCTGGCGGTAAATTGCAAAAGATTTTAAACTTGATCTAGCCAGTATAAATTTAATCTGCCATTTGCCTTTAAATTTACATATTCTAAGCGCGAAATTTATATGGCTCGCCAAAAAACAGCAATAATAATTTTACTACCAGACGCATATCAAAAGCTTTTGGCTAAATTTCGCCCTAGCTCGTCTGCAAAACTAGCCACGTCTTACTAAAGTCATGCGCCGCTAGGTCGTCCCTCTTTATCCATAGATAAACTCTGCCCTCTCCGTCCCAGTCCATGTCGCTATCCCAGTCGCTATCTATCTGCAAAAGCAGCTGCCACTGGACGGCATTTTTCTCAAACTCAGCAATATTTGGGTGGTGATAAGCGCTGCCATCGCCGCAGTCAAGGCCGTTTGCCACGAGCTCGCACTCTAGCTCCATGCCGTCTTGGATGTTGTCAGAGTGACCAAGTAGCTTGTTTTCTTTGGCCTGCCAGCTTGGCTCGATGACCTCGTGATAGGCCGCCCACTGCTCCTCGCTGAATTTGCCAAATGGCACGAGCGAGCTTTGCAAACTTGGCAAATTTAGCTCATTTTTAAAGCTAAGAGAGCGTGCGCCAAATGTGAAATTTCCGCTATCTATGTTTTGGCGAGCAAGCTGGTCTTGAGCTGCCTCACTAAAGATAACGGCAAAACCCTTTTTATCAGCAGGGTCGTAGCCCCAAATGCGTAAATTTATATCATAGAAAAGATAGAGCATACCACTTTTTGGTAGTAACCCGTCGATGTCAAATTTGCTAGCTTCAGCAAAATTTATCTGCGCCACAAAGCTAAGCGCGCCGTTTTCATTTGAGGGCCAAGGCACATTTGCTGGCAGATCAGGCTGCCCGCCAAATTTAGACGCTCCAACAGCGATATCACCGTCATCTTTAGCCTGCGTATCTATCTTTATAGCATTTTTGGCCATTGGCTTTAAAAACTCAAAAAGCTCATCCAAGCCGTGCTCTTTGCAGCCTTTAGAAATTTCATTTAGATCCATATTTTTCCTTTCTAACAAGCATCAATGTAGATGTGATACTTTTTGCAGTGCAAGCAGCGAAACAAATACCCAGCAAAGTCACCGCCCGCTACGAGCAGCTCGCGAGCCATTTTCGCGTCGTAATCGTCCCTTTTTGCGTAGTCATCAAAGACCTCGTCTGCGATGCCAAGCTCCTCAAGCTCCTTCGTGCCCACATCGCCCAAAAATGCGCAATAATCATCACAGCACGCCACCCAGTGCTCACCCTGCCAGCTCTCATAGCCAGGTGTTCTATTAAAAAGCTCCTCATCTTTTTTAGCATCATCCGTGGCAAGCTTGTCGGCGCTCTGCACAAAGGTAGCGTCAAATTTCTTGGCAGCTTCGCCATTTGCGATGCAGGCTGGGCAAAGATAGGTGACATCTTGCTCGCTGTAGATGCCATTGTTGTAATAAATTTCTGTGTTTTTGCCGCAGCACTCGCAAATGACACTCATATCATCTTTAAATGCGCCAGTTTTTAATGGCTCTGGGTGATAGCGAAATTTTGGCAAGGTAGCAGCCTTTTCTTTTTGAGCCAAAATTTGCTCTTTGCTCTTTGGCCTTGGCACCGCCCATTTGTCGCCCTCATCCACAAACTGCACAAGGTAGCCAAGCGTTTTTAGCTGTTTTTTGTCGTTTTTATCGTGTATCTTTAAAAGTAGCTCGTAAGCACTCTTTTGCATAGACAAAAGCTGATAAATATCGACTAAAACGCTCTTTGCCTGTGGCTCCTCGCTTGCCTCAAGCTCTTCTTTAAACTGATAAAGCGCTTCCACGCTTGCTGCATTACCGTTATTTTTGTAGTAATCTTTTGAAAGATTTATATATTTTTCTTGAAATTTATCCACAAATGACCTTTGTTTAAATTTGCTAAGAATTTTAGCCTTAAACACTTAAAAGTCGCATAGATGAGTTATTAAAATTTAGAAGATTGCGATAAAAATATAAAATTGTTTAATTTTTTAAATTTTAAAAAAGTATATTAGATTTAATGTAAAGGAGAGTCACAAGCAAATTTACTTAAATTTCAACTCACTTGTGACTATAAATTTTACTCCTCGTAAGCTCCGATAGAGAGAATTTTATCTATTCTTTTTGCGACAAGCTCATTTATATCAAGCTTCTCAAGCTCGGCTAGCTCTGAGATGAAGTAGTTTGCAAGTGCTTTTGCAGCACCGTCTTTATCTCTATGAGCTCCATTTATCGGCTCGTTTATCACGTCGTCTATAAGCGATAAATTTTTTAAGTCATCAGCCGTTATCTTCATAGATTTTGTAGCTTGCTCTTGCTTAGCTGGGTCGTTCCAAAGTATCGCAGCACAACCCTCTGGCGAGATGACTGAAAAGACAGAGTTTTTCATCATGGCAAGTCTATCAGCCACGCCGATAGCTAAAGCACCACCGCTTCCGCCTTCGCCGATAACGACAGCTATTATTGGAGTTTTTAAATTTGCAAATTCAAATAAATTTCTAGCTATGGCCTCGCTTTGACCTCGCTCTTCAGCACCAACGCCAGGATACGCACCTGGAGTGTCTATCAAAAATAAGATAGGTAGGTTAAATTTCTCAGCCAATTTTGCTACGCGTAAAGCCTTTCGGTAACCCTCCGGATGAGGCATACCAAAATTTCTTTTTAGTTTATTTTTAGTACCGCGACCTTTTTGCTCGCCTATAACGACAGTCTTTTTGCCTCCGATATAGCCGATGTAGCAAACTATTGCTGGGTCGTCGCGAAATGCCCTGTCGCCATGAATCTCATAGCCATCAACTAAAAATGAATTTATATAGTCAATAGCATATGGTCTATCTGGGTGACGAGCAAGTTGCAAACGTTGATATTCGTTTAAATTTTTATATACTTTTGATATCTCTTTAGATAGGTTCTTATTTAAAATTTCAACAGCATGTTCATCGCCTCTGATCTTAGCATTTGCTATATCTTCATCAATTTGCTTTATGCTCTTTTCAAAATCTAAATAATTTGACATCTTAATCCAACTTTTTAAATATCACGACGCCGTTTGTTCCGCCAAAGCCAAATGAGTTACTCATAACAGCTTTTATATCAGCTTTTCTGGCTTTATTTGGAACGTAGTCTAGATCGCACTCTGGATCTGGCGTTTCGTAGTTTATCGTTGGAGGGATGATGCCATCTCTCATTGCCATTATAGATATGACAGCTTCGATCGCACCAGCACCACCTAAGCAGTGTCCGGTCTGACCTTTGGTTGAACTAACTGGTGGGCACTTATCACCAAAAACAGCCTTTAACGCAGCTGTCTCATTTTTATCATTTACTGGCGTTGAAGTACCATGCGCATTGACATAGTCTATCTTTACGCCTTTTGCCATATCAAGTGCTTGCTTCATCGCACTTAATGGACCTTCAAGTGTTGGTGATGTGATGTGGTGTGCGTCTCCGCTCTCGCCAAATCCAACTACTTCAGCGTAAATTTTAGCTCCTCTTGCAACAGCTGACTCATACTCTTCAAGCACAAGCGCGCCAGCGCCCTCGCCCATTACAAAGCCATCGCGGTTTGCATCAAATGGCCTTGATGCCTTACTTGGTTCATCATTTCTTGTTGATAGCGCTTTCATCGCTGCAAAACCACCTATGCCAACGCCACAGATAGTTGACTCAGCACCGATAACTAGCATATTTGTTGCTTGACCGATCATTATGCATTTTGCAGCTTGTGATATCGCATGAGTGCTTGCCGCACAAGCTGTTACGCTTGATAAATTTGGACCTTTTAGTCCGTGATTTATTGAAACTATGCCACCTAGCATATTTACAAGTGCAGATGGGATGAAAAATGGCGAAATTCTCTTTACGCCTTTTTCAAAATATGTGATTGAGTTTTTCTCAATATTTGGCAAACCGCCTATACCAGCTGCTGAACTAACGCCAAATTTATGAGCATCAAACTCCTTAAAATTTGCATCAGCCATAGCTTCGTTAGATGCTTTTATGCCAAGCTGTATGAAACGATCTACTTTTTTCACCTCTTTGCCGTCTAAAATGCTATTTGGATCAAAATCAGTTATCTCGGCAGCAATTTTAACAGGGAATTCGCTTACATCAAAGCTCGTGATCTCTTTCACACCTGTTTTACCCTCGCAAATAGCCTTAAAAGAGCTCTCTTTATCAAGACCAAGTGCGTTTATCATGCCAATACCAGTTACAACGACTCGTTTCAATACATCTCCTTAAATCAAACTATGCAAATTTAAATTATTTGCCTAGTTTTTCTATATAGTTTACAACGTCTTGAATGCTTACTAATTTCTCTGCTTCGCTATCAGGAATTTCTACTTCAAATTTCTCTTCTAAAGCCATAACTAGCTCTACAACGTCAAGTGAATCAGCGCCCAAATCTTCGATGATTTTAGACTCTAGTTTTACCGCTTGTGGATCTACGCTTAGTTGCTCTACAACTACGTCTCTTACGTCTTCAAATACTGCCATTTAAGGTCTCCTTATAAAAAATGTCTGTTATCTTATAATATTTACGCTTTTATTTATTTTAAATTTCAAAACTTGTTGAAATTTCATTACATATAAAGTCCGCCATTTATTTTTAGCGTCTCGCCAGTCACGTAACTCGCGTGATCACTTAGTAAAAATGCCACAGCCTCGGCCACCTCACTAGCGCTGCCAAAGCGTTTTAGCGGGATGTTGTCGCTATACGTTTTTTTCACCTCATCACTTAGTCCATGCGTCATATCAGTCTCGATAAAGCCCGGAGTTACGCTGTTAAAGCGGATATTTCTACTTGCGCCCTCTTTTGCAAAGCTCTTGCTCATGGCGATTAGTCCGCCCTTGCTGGCTGAATAATTCACCTGTCCAGCATTTCCCATCTCACCAACGATAGATGCGACGTTTACGACTGCTCCGAAGCGCTTTTTACTCATCACTTTCAAAGCCTCTCTACATCCTATGAAAGCTGAAGTTAAATTTGCATTTATCACATCTGTAAATTCGCTAGTTTTCATGCGAAGTGCTAGCTTGTCATTTGTGATGCCAGCGTTATTTACGAGGTAGCTTAGCTCGCCGTCGCTATCGACTATCAAATTTATACCTTTTATAAACTCATCCTCGTCTGTTGCGTCAAATTTTATCACTGCAGCCTTGCCGCCATTTTGCTCGATTTCAGCTTGCAAAGCGTCTGCTATCTCAGGCTTTGAGCGGTAGTTTATCCACACTTTTAAGCCCATATTTGCAAGCGTCTTTGCGATCTGTGCGCCGATACCTCTGCTTGCACCTGTTATTAGCACGTTTTTTCCGCTAAATTTCATAGATTCTCCTTATAAATTTTGCTTATATTATCAAATTTAAAATAACGCCTCATCCATTTCAGCTGGGATCTCAAGCCCCATGAGCTTTAAAACGCTAGGCGCGATGTTGTTTAGTCCACCATTTTTTAGCTCTTTTACACCATCAGCCATCACAAAGCAAAAGACGTCATAGGTCGTGTGGTTTGTCAGTAGCTCGCCGCTGCTATCACGCATCTCTTCGCAGTTTCCGTGATCGCTCGTGATGATCATAGCGTAGTTTTTCTCTTTTGCCTTGGCGTAAATTTCTCCAAGAGCCCTATCCACTGCCTCAACCGCCTTTATAGCGGCCTCGTAGTTGCCAGTATGCCCCACCATATCGCCATTTGCGAAATTTACCACTATAAAGTCTTGCTCGTCATCCATGCCCTTTAGCACGGCTTTGCAAACCTCAGCAGCGCTCATCTCTGGCTTTTCGTCGTAGGTTTTTACTTTTGGACTAGGGATAAGCACCCTCGTTTCGTTGCTAGCTAGCTCCTCGACGCCGCCATTAAAGAAAAATGTTACGTGGGCGTATTTTTCAGTCTCAGCCGTGTGAAGCTGCCTTAGTCCAGCAGCCGCTATGACCTCGCTTAGGGTGTTTTTTATCTTTTCATTTTTAAATAGCACTTCAAATTTAAAATTTGCGTCGTATTCGGTCATGGTGATAAGATTTTTGATAGCAAAAGGTCGCTCAAACTCGCTAAATTTCTCCTCACCCAGAGCCTGGCATATCTCTCTTGCTCTATCATTTCTAAAATTTATAAAGACCACGCCGTCATCTTTGCCCATGCCACTAAAGCCATTAAAACTTGCTGGCTTTACAAACTCGTCTGTCACGCCCTCATCGTAGCTTTTTTGTAGATACTCACTTGGCGCTAAAGCGCTTAAATTTGCTCCCTCTACCAAGCTATCATAGGCCTCTTTTACGCGCTCCCAGCGTTTATCTCTATCCATCGCGTAAAATCTCCCACAAACCGTCGCTACCTTAAATTTAGCCTCCAAGCTTTTTATGAAATTTAGACCGCTATTTGGGCTAACGTCGCGTCCGTCGGTGATAGCGTGGGCAAAAACTTCGCAGCCACTTTTGCTAGCAAGCTCACACATGCCATCAAAATGCTCCATGTGAGAGTGCACGCCACCGTCGCTATAAAGCCCTATGACGTGGATCTTTTTGCACTTTTTAAAAAGAGCCTTTAGCGCTTCATTTTCTGCTATAGAGCCATCATTAAAGCTGCGTGAAATTTTGACTAAATTTTGATACAAAACTCGCCCGCTTCCTATACACATGTGCCCTACTTCGCTGTTTCCCATCTGCCCTTCAGGTAGTCCCACAGCGTTTCCAGAAGTTTTTATGAGTGAGTTTGGAATTTCTTTAAAAAATTTATCGTAGTTTGGCTTTTTGGCCGCCTCAAATGCGTTAAATTTGCCATTTTTGTTTGATCCAATGCCATCAGTTATTATAAGTATAGTTTTTTGAGCCATTTTTAAATTTTATCCTTAAATTTAGATAATTTTTAAGGCCATTATACTAAAATTGCTTTTTTTTAAAATAAAGGCCCCTATGTTTTACTATATCTATGAAATTTTAAATTTTAATATCTTTCAGTATATCACCGTTCGCGCTGGCATCGCGTTTTTCATAGCATTTATCTTGACAGCTTATCTGATGCCTAAATTTATCGCTTGGGCAAAGGCAAAAAACGCCGCTCAGCCTATCTACGAGCTTGCCCCGCAAACTCACCAAAAAAAGGCTAAAACGCCAACCATGGGCGGACTTGTCTTTGTCTTTACAGCCGTGATCGCTACGATCATCTGTGCTAGGCTTGATAACGCCTTTGTGCTAGCATCGCTCTTTTGCCTAGTTTGCTTCACTCTGCTTGGCTACAAGGATGACTACAGCAAAATTTTAGGTGCCAAAAACCACGCCGGCCTAAGCCCAAAGGCAAAGCTCTTTTTTCAGTTTCTCATCGCCTTTTTGCTCGCAGCATTTCTCTACTTTAGCAAAGAGCTAAACACCGAGTTTTACCTACCATTTTACAAGCAGCCGATCTTTGACATGAAAATTTTTGCCATTTTCTTTTGGACGCTAGTCATCGTTGCAGCCTCAAATGCGGTAAATTTAACAGATGGACTTGACGGACTTGCCGCCGTGCCATCGATATTTTCGCTTCTAACTCTTGGCGTTTTTGCCTACATCTGCGGCCACGCTGTCTTTAGCTCGTACCTGCTTTTACCAAAGATCGCAGGCGTTGGCGAGAGCGTCGTCGTAGCCTCTGCGCTCATTGGCTCACTCATGGGTTTTTTGTGGTTTAACTGCCACCCGGCCGAGGTCTTTATGGGCGATAGCGGCAGCCTAAGCGTTGGCGCATATATCGGCTTTATGGGCGTTGCGACCAAAAACGAAATTTTGCTCATCATCATCGGCCTCATCTTTGTCGTTGAGACCCTAAGTGTCATCTTGCAGGTTGGCAGCTTTAAAATTTTTAAACGCAGAATTTTCTTAATGGCGCCTATACATCACCATTTTGAGATAAAGGGCTGGGCGGAAAATAAGATCATCGTGCGCTTTTGGATCATCGCGCTTTTAGCAAATTTGATCGCACTAACGGCGCTAAAGATCAGGTAGATCATGCGAGCGCAGATAGAGCCTGACTTTGAGAGTGCTAGAAAAAAATATGATGAAATTTTGGAGCAAATTTTAGACTATACCGACTATTGCGACGAATTTGGCGATGAGGACGGCGAAGAGTACCGCAAGGTAGAGCAGCGCTTAGCCAAGATCAGCGGCAAAGATATGAGTAAATTTAGCCTGCACGAGTGGTGGGAGGCCGAGGGCGCTGAAAATCTCGCCTTTGACATCGCTTTGCCAGAGCCAAAAGTGGTGGCTGATATAACAAAAGACGAGCTTAGGCAGATCGTAGAGCGTATGTTGGCGCCTGTGCCTGAATTTGATGATGATTTTTTAGAGGCATTTTATGTAAGAGTGACATTTGCTTGCAAGGGTGCATATTTTGCAGAGTTTTTAAAGCTAAATTTTGCCAAAACATTTAGCTTTGAGCTCTTTGAGCGCCACGAGATAGAGGGCGTGATGCGTGAGCTTAGCGCTAATGAGATAGTAGAAATTTTATGGGGCAAAAGAGGATAAAAGCATGAGAAAATCACTATTTGGCTATGGTGGCACGACAAAAGCGATCGCTAAAAACTTCGTAAATGACGGACTTTGGGACATCTACGATGATAAATTTAGCGAAATTTCTAAGGACGAGTTTGGCAACGCTCTTTTGCCAGTTAGCGAATTTGACCCAGCAAAAAGCGGCCTAGAGATACCAAGCCCTGGCATCCCGCCTCACCACGAGCTTATAAAAAAAGCTAAGAATTTGATCAGCGAATATGACTATTTTTATGAAATTTACAAGGCGCATCTGCCATTTAATGTCTGGATAAGCGGCACAAACGGCAAGACGACGACCACAAAGATGATGCAGCACCTGCTAGAGAGCAAAGGCTCAGTCATGGGCGGCAACGTCGGCATCGCGCTAGCAAATTTAGACCCGCACGCTAAAATTTGGATACTTGAGACTAGCTCATTTACCCTGCACTACACAAACCGCGCAACGCCTGGCATCTACGTTCTTTTACCGATCACTCCAGATCATCTAAGCTGGCATGGCAACATGAGCGAGTACGAAAAGGCAAAGCTTAAGCCGCTTGCTAGCATGAGCGAAACAAGCGTAGCTATCGTGCCTGAAATTTACGCTAAAACGCCTACAAAGGCCAAAGTGATCGCCTATAAAGATGAGAGTGACTTGGCTAAATTTTGCGGTGTAAATTTAGGCGATATAGCCTTTAAAACGCCGTTTTTAATTGATGCACTGCTAGCACTTGCGGTGGAGAAAATTTTATTTGACCGCTGCGATGTAGGGCTTTTAAACACCTTTGTCATCGAGGCAAACAAGCTCGAAGAATTTACTGATAAGATGGGTCGAACCTGGGTAAATGACACAAAAGCGACCAACATAGATGCGAGCATTCAAGCTGTAAAACGCTACAAAGACCACTTCATGCACCTGATCTTAGGTGGCGACGACAAGGGCGTTAGCATGGATGAGCTATTTGAAAATTTAAAGGGTCTTAAAGTCAAAATTTACGCCATCGGCTCAAACAGCGACAAACTTATGAATTTAGC
>CAUUZE010000046.1:0-13492 GCA_963549665.1 Campylobacter concisus
AATTTCAGTTAGGACTGATTGAATTTTGTACAACTCTTCTTGTGCTCGCAGTATCGTTTTTGAATCTATATTGCCACTAGTCTTATAAGCTATATTTAGTTTCTTTGCTATTTGATTGATGTTGCTAAAAGGTCTGGCAAAATTTGCAATGATTGCTGGATATAGCTCTTTCTTTTTTATAGATTCAGAATTTCCAGCGCCATTATCTATAAGATAGGAAATGATTTCTGATCTTGACATATCTAACTCTAGAGCTATTTTAGATAGCTTATCGTATTGTTGATAAGTGATCCTTGCGGAGAGCACCTTATCCTTGACATTTTTTGACATATGATATCCTTTCATAAAATGTGATAGCGAGATGAAGCGTTTTAACGCTTCTTATATCTCGCATTGTAGCCCTCGGCAGAGCAAGATTATACAAGGTATGAAAACGAAGTGTCATACATTGTATGTGTCTTGCTATTAGAAAAATTTGCATACTACTGAACATTGCTGTCGCCATTTTTGTTTAGCCATTTAGTAAAATCTTCGCTAGCTTTTTGACTATCTTGGTTGTAGATATGGATGATAAAGCCTTGAAGATTGGACGCTTTATTAAGTGCTTTATCTAGACTGCTTTGTAGTGCAGATTTGGCTTCATTTGTCTTATGGCTATCATAAAACAGGTAGCCAAAAAAGAAGAGTGCTTCTATAAATACAAAGGCAATTAATGCAGATACTATCTTCTTCATCAAAGAGCTAAAAGATGAGTTGATCTTCGATATGGTTTTGTCCGCACTCTGTAATGTCTTTTTAAAGTCATTTTGGATCTCTTTTGTTGCATTTGTAAGTTCAACACCTCCTTGCTCTATAAGCTCTATTTTTTCTTTAAAGCTTTTATCAAAGCTATCTGTGGTTTGATTAAAAAGTTCAATATTATTTCTAATATTTTCACTAGCCTTATTGCCCATTTCGATATATTCTTGTAGAGCAATTACGGCATTTGCCGCAACTGCTGTATCGCTACTCTTGATTGTTAGTGCCATTGCTTAGCTCCTCATCTTCTTTTTTGTCTTCTTTGGGTACGAGAATATGACATGCATCAGAGGGTTGATTAGCATTTGTTGCCTCATACTCTTTCCTCCATTTGGAAAACTCCTTGTTTGATAGCTTTACGCTAAAATTTTTTTCGATTAGTAACTTGCACTCTTTGAGTGTTGCTTGTTGTGGAAACAATACTTCAATACATGCTTGTCTAATCTCCTCTTTTTTCTTATTCTTTCTAATGGTTTTTAAATCATTTAAAAGTGTATTTTTGCTTGCCATATTTTCCTCCTATGGCTTTTAAAATTTTACAAAGACAGCAATAGCCATCTCACCAAATTGGCATACCTATAGTGTGCCCATTGCTTTCATATAGTAATTGTTGATAAGGTTTTTATTTAAGTAGTTTAAAAGTAGAGAACGATTACAATAGGAGTCCCAACAACCTATCGTAAGGGTTATCTTTTTCAAACATTTAAAAGAAATCCTTACTCTTAATTGATTTTAGCCATCTTAATCTCCTTGAGTAAAATATTTTTTTAAATTTGTGTGTATTATAGGATATTTTGGTGGCTAAATCGTTTAAAGTGGTAAATAATTGTTGACTTTTATTTCAGAAGCACGATATACTAGGGTTTTCCTGGCTTTATAGCATAAAAATACTTATAAATTACTTAATGCTAGTATATATATTAGGAATCGAAACAAATATCTTAAAATTATAGACCATGAATGGCCTTATTTTCAAGTAAAAAATAAAAATGTTTTATTAATAACATGTATTTCTTTAAAAAGATAAACGAAAAATATTAGATAATTATCAACTGCATTCTAGATAGTCCCTAAGCAATTTCTCAAATTTCACCCTTAGATACTCAGGCTCTTTTATCTTGATAAATGGCAGCCAGTACTTGACCACGCGCAGGATCTCATCGTCATAGGCTACCTCAGTGCTTAGGATGATCTTATATTCATCTTCGCTTATTATTTTAAAATTTGGCAAGAATTTCTTTCTTTTAAAGTAGCTCATCGCCTCGCTTTTTATCTCTAGTGTCACCTCAAATTTCACGTCTGAAAACCAGTTTGTATCGTTTTGCTTTATGCGATTTATAAATTTTTCATTTGGCTCAAATGTACTATCTTTCGTATTTGTATTTTCAAGCTTTGAAAGGGTGAAATTTTTAAGCTTGCCACTATCATCTGCCAGCAGGTACCAGACGCCATTGTTGTTTATCAGTTTGTATGGTTTTAGTGATCTAAATTTGGCGTTATAGGAGCACTCAACTATCTTATTTTTAATGATGGCAGCGCTTATCTCTTCAAACTCTTCTCTTGAAACTTGCAGGTCTTCAAAGCCTTGATTTTTGATGAGATAGGCCTTGTTTAGCTTCTCGTTTAAGACGTCGCTAATAAATTTATCGTCTAGATCCGGAAATAATGACTTCACTCCACTAAGTATAGCAAATGCCTGGATATCTTTATAGCTAAGCTTACCAAGTGCATAGTCAGCCAAAAAGTATTTGCCATTTGCTTTTTCTATGGGCAGTATATTTAGTCGCTCAAAGTCTCTTAATATGGTTCTTTTGTTTACATTAAATTCCTCCGTGAGCTCATCTATGCTAAGTCTTGCTCCGTCATTTAGCTTTATCAAAATTTGAGCGAGCCTAAAGGCTATCTTGTCATGAGAGTGCATCTTAAATCCTTTTAAAAATTTCGTTATTTTATCCTAAAACAGATCGCGACACAACCTGTCAATGCTCTGGTGTAAATTTCGCTAAATTTTAAAAAGGAGAGGATGTGAGCTTAGTTAATACTATGAATCAGGCAATATGTGATTTGGAAATGACTCAAGATGATATAAAAAAAGTAAAGTATTATGAAAAAAGATTTATTGCTTTTGAGGCTATTATAGATGAAATTAAAGATAAGGTTGAAAACTCTTATAAAACTTTTGGAGTTTGTAATGCTAATGACTTACTAATAACAAAAATAGCTAAGTTAAAATCTTGGGGGTTGTATAAAATTAACTATTTTGAACTAGTCTTAGAAAGAATTGACAAAATTTTAGTAAAAACCACCAGCGCAATTCTTATTGACATATTGTACGGCGCAGATAAAGGATTAAACGTTTCGGTCTTTATGCACCTTGTAGGTAAAAAGGGCATACCGATCATGTCTTACAGTATTGCTAAAGGAGAAAGAGCGGTACAAAATGCTACGATACAAGCTATTGAGCTATTTGACCCATATTGTACATCATTCGCAACAGTAGTAGCTTGGTTTGACATAGACAAAACTACTCCGCTTATGGACTTATTGGAAGCAAAAAATATTATTGAGCAAAGATTATTAAAAAATAGTAGAGCAATCATAAAAGCAGTTTTAAATACCAAAAAAAAGCGTAAAGCAACAGCGACTGTTGTTGCTATGCTTCCTTACGTATAATATAAAATAAAAAGATTAATTTAGATATGTTAACTATATTTTTCCTTATAATATATGTATTTACGCTATATATTTTAATAAATTTTAGTTGTACAAATAAATTTGTTCTTGCCACTATCTTATAAAGTGTAAAACGATACTAATCACTGAAAGCAATAGCGAAGCTATGGCTATGATATAAATTTTTGTATCCTTTCTTGTTTGTAGGTTGCGTAAAATTTCAGTATTGGCCATTATGGCTTGTGCATTTTTAGTCATTAGCTTTTCTTGCTCTTGATCTAGTTGCCCCTTTTCATCCATATGCAAAAGCAGCTCACTTATCTTATTAGAATTGCTTTGTATAATTTGGCTTTGTTTCTCGTCTATCTGATGGTTTTTATCTAAGTTAGAGTAAATTTGATCTATCTTATCATCAAGCCTTGCTTGACTTGCAGCAAATTTATCGGCTGCCTCTAGAATATCGCAAAATGCTCTATTTGATCCTCAAAAGGATTTATCATATCTCGCCACTTGCTTTTTATCTTGCCAAAGGCTACCTTGCCCTTGTCATTTAAAATTTTAAGATGCTGCTCGATGACATCCTCTTGGTAGTATGGGTTGTAGAGAATGAGGATGTTGTGAATTTGATTTGACATAGTTTTTACTTCAAAATTTTCTTTATCATATCAAATATGCTGTAACCACTATCTGTGCATGGTTTACGCTCAAATTTATCATTACCACATTTTGGACACACTTTTAGTATCTGGGTCATATCATCAGGATCTAAGCAGTCGCTGCCAAAATAAGCCACCTTTTCATAGCCACACTTTGTACAGCACATTTTAAATGGATTTGGACGTCGTGGTATTGTTTTCTCTTGTTATTTTATTGGGAATCTCCTTTTTATATTCATATTTGAAGTAGCAGATTTTATTAATGTGAGCATATTTTAATCCTTTACGATTTAGAACACTGACACTTATTTTTAGACTTTACTTTATATATTCAATAATATAAGGATTATGTATTTTAAAACAATAAAATTAGCCACCTTATAAAACAAAAATCATTACATCCAAAAAAAAGACCACTTACTTCTCTCTGTTTAAATTTTTAAAACAATAGCAAAAAAATTAACATTAAATATCGAAAAATCTTATTATTTTAAGTTAAGATTAAGATATTTTTTATGGCATTAGATGATTTTTCTAATGCCATTTATTTTAATGAAAATTTTATTCCAAGTATTTATTTGTGTTATTGGCAACAATTAAAGATTCTTCAGTGATCCCACCTTCAGCATTTATTATAGGTGTATCCAAAACTGTTTTTATAGCTTTTGTAAAACTTGTTGCCTTAGCAATAATTTGTTGATCTTTTTCACTAAAGTTCTCAAAATCAGTGCCATTTGTCTCAATAATCTTTTTCATGTCATAAACGAGTGGCGTCAAATAAGCATCAAGTTTTACCAAAAGCCTATAAAACATTTGAGAACGTCTAGAAATAGCACTAGCCATTATTTCCATGTTTTTAAGTTCTTCAACTGTCTTTTTTACTTCAGCCAAATTTTTCTTTGCATCATCTAGTTTAGCGCTAGCTTTTGAGCCAGACACTAGTCCTATAACACAAAGTGCAGGAACTGCAACTATTCCACCCAAAACGGCTAATCCCCCAGCTACGCCAAGTCCACCAGCAGCAATAGCACCTCCACCCAAAAAGGCTAATGTAGCATTTGTTGCTACAGTCCCGCTAAGAGTAGCTATGGCAGTTCCCGTAGAAGCTGCTCCAAACATGCCTACGGCACCATATGCTCCAAAAGCTACAACAGCACCAGTAGCAAGTCCTCCTCCAACTCCCTTTAATATAGTGTCTGCTAATATTGATAATTCTTTTATATTTTTAAAACTTGTTTTGTCTGTTATAAAACTATTTAGCTCATCCGTACCAACTGTGTTTTTAAAATTTACATTTTTTAGTTTCTCGAAATAAAATATGAAATCTTGAACTACATTATCAAGTACATAAGCTTTTTTAAATCCTAAATTTTCAAGAGAAGTAGAGCATTCATTTTTAACTACCTCTAAACTAGCTTTCGCATTTTCCATTATTTCGTTTGCATTGGCATTTATATCATCAGCTTCATTACTGTCCATAACAGCCTTAACCGTTTTTCCAGCCCCAAAAATAGCTCCAGCAACACCTATGGCTATAGGTATTAATAGTGGTAATGGCATATTGTCTCCTTATATTACGCTACTTCAATATTTTTTATAATGCTAGCTACCATAGTAGCAACTAAAGAGTTATCTTTTTCTATTTCATCTTTTACTGCTTTTATTTTTTTATATGGTTCATCAGTAGTTTCTATCCACTCATTTTTTTCATCTAAACAAATTAAAGTTTTGGCACAATCTTTCAACTCTTCAATAATACTATTCTCTATGTTGAAATCCTCTGCTATTTTATTTAGTATTTTTTGTTCATTATCACTAAATACTCCATCTGCATAAGCTAGATTTATAAGCATCCAAATTATATTTATGACACCAGACTTATTGAAATATCCGATATTAAATATTTTATTTATGCTATTTATTGGGTCTTTGTCGTTAAACAGCTTTTCTCCTTGATGTAAATCATTTATTTTAAATTTAACTATTGAAGCCAAATCTTCAAAACTGTCAAAATCGACATCGAGTTCTAATTTTTTAGCATACTCAAATACTCTATTTTTTTCAGTTTTTGTAAGCTCTTTATTTTCCATTTTCAAAAATAGTAGCGCAATACCAAGCTGATAATATTTGTAGTCACTATACCGAAATATTCCAGCACCAATTACTCCCAAATTAAGTAGATTAAACATTTTTTCTCCTCTTAAAGATTAAAATTTTCTTCATTGCTCATAAAAGTTTTGAACTCAGTAAATGTATTATATTGAGTTTTACCGCCTAGCTTTTTGGTGATACTATTTATAGTACTAATAGCTTCATCAATATTATTTAACCCCATTGCTTGGTCAAAAGCACTAAAGCTTTTATTGAAAAAACCAATGTTTTCGTTAAAGTATATTTCTATTATCTCTTTCATTTCATGTCTGTAGTTTAAAATTTTGGTTATTAAATATTTTGATTCTTCTTCTGCTCTGATGCGTTCAATCCTTTTAAATTTTGCTTCTTTCAATGAACTTATAACTCCATCATAAAATATGGAACTTAGTGCATACCCAAGCATTCCACCAAGTAAGGCTCCAATGACAGGTATAGGTACGATCATTTGTGTAGCTGTAGCAAACATAGTTGAATTTAAGATCCCTGTTCCTTTATTTCCTAAATCTTCAGCAAGTTCAAGAGCGCTAATATCACCTCTAAAATAACTATAGAAGCTTTTTGCAATTTCTATACCGGAGGTAATAATCATAGATGGCAGAGAACTGTTGCCAAGTGCTCTTGGAAATTGATGTGAAGCATTTTGAAGTATAGCACTTAGAGCACTACCGGTAAATGTTGTTGCATATCCGATAGATGCAGCTTTCAATGTATCAAATGATGTATCCTTTAAAGCATCTTTGAAATCCTTTTCATCTTTGCATACTGCAAACAAATTTTTTACAATAGAAACTGATGCTCCAATAGCACTACCAAATATTGCTCCCTGAATGCCAGCCCTATGTGAAATACTTAGTATTTGTTTTGTAGTGTATTGCCCTGGATAGAGCCTTGCTTCTATAGCTTCTTCTATTGTTAGTTCAGAAGAAGAAATTTTTTCTTTTATAAGTTCATATTTCTCTAAATTTCTTTCTACTTTTTTTATTGTGTCTGTATCTATACCTTTTTTCTTTATGGTTTCTAATTGTTTAGATAGATTATTGATTTGTTCGTTACATAAATTTTTAACATCATTAAAATACTCTTTTGGTATTTCAATACTTAAAACTTCTTTATTGTAGAGATATTTTTCATAATCTCTTTTTATAAGTGTATCTAAACATTTAGTTGGATTACTTCCAACCATTTTCATTTGAATAGATTGAAGACCGTCGTTAGAAATAATATCAATAAATTGATCATTAATACGACCAAGATCATCAGTTCTAGAAAACCTCACTGAGCTATTATTGATAATATTCTCCGCATTTTTCTTAGCTACGCTTGAAATTTCAGCAGCATATCCAGCTTGCTGTTTTATATTCTGCATTTCAAAATCTGGATTAATTTTATAATTATTTACATCTTTCAAACTCGTATGCAATACTTTATTTGTTGCATTATCTACACCAGTCAATGCCACCAAATGCTCCTTACTTGCTTCGCCAAAAATCCTTGTTAACCCTGCAAGGCTTGCCGATGTACCAACATTTGTTGTAGTAGAAATTTCTTTATCCACATGGCATTCTTTATTGCAGTTAAGATGTTCATCGTCTAGGGCCGTCCTCTTCAAATCCTTTTTTTTGTTTTTCACAACTTTTCCTTTGATATTATTCTCAAAAAATCTTATTTCTCTATATCGTCAAACCACTCTAAAAGTTTAATAAAAATTAAATAGTAATAAATTCATAAACAACTGGATTTGCCTTTTTGTCACTATGCACTCTTTCCGCCATAGTAGTTTTTATAAAACCTAGCTACATCTTTAAAAGTGTAGGCTAGCTCTTGTATAGAGCTAGCACCCTTTAGCAAAATACTAGCTGTAAAAAACAAATCTTTAAGCTCCTCTTTATCTTTGGCTTGCTCGCCAGCCATATTTGCGAGAATATATCTAAGCATAAACGAAAGATCGCTTAAAATTTGTAAATCATCATCTGTTTTTACAAACCTATAAACATCCAATCCTTGAGCGCTAAATTCAATGATATTTCTTGTGATAAACTCATCTTTAAAAAGCACAAGAGAAAGCTCATTCATAACTTGATCTAGCTCATAAGACTTACCAAAAGCTTTTGCTCTTAGAAATTTATCAGTAGTGCTCATTTTGCCCGTCCCAGTCTCTTTTTGATTGATGTTTTTAAAAGGATTTGAGCCATTTCTTGCAAAATGCGAAAAGAGCTTGACACTAAAACAGCTCACGCAAAGGCCTTTTTAAAGTAGTCATTCTCATAAATTTCTATCCACTCATGCAAAATGTCTAAAACCACATCGATATCTTTCATCTCGTTTATCTGGCGAAGCATGGTTACAAATTTATTGTTTGCTTCAACTAACGCGTATATAAGTCCCGCTTGATGTGCATCTACTTTTAAAAAGCTATCCACCTCTTTTTTATCATCCCTTTTTTGCGTTATCTTTAGTAAGATATCGCTTAAGACGTTGCTTAGTCTATCTAAAAAGCTAGTATCTCTTTTGCTGTTATTTGCTAAGCAGATTAGGGCAAATTTATACTTCTCGTCATCTTGGCTAAATTCTATGACCTTAGCATTCTCAGCACCTATAAATTTTCTAAGACCACTTTCTTCAAGTATGGTAGGCAGTGCTCTTTGTAAATTTTCTATACCTGCATAAATTTCTAAAAATTTATCTTGCATGGTGCTTTTATCTATCTCGTCATTTGGGTTTTGTGCGAATTTATTTAAATAATCGCAATAATGCTCACTCTCACTAAAATATTTACCAAGCCCAAAACCAATAGCCCCAAGCGCCACGCCGCCTATGATGTATCTTAACATTTACGCTCCTTTGATTTGATTTATGATGAAAATTTAACCTAGTAGCGTGACAGGTTGTGTCGCAGATGATAAATTTACTCAAAACTCGCCGCGCACTTATGCTTTAGCTTCCTGCTATACCTACTTTTATCTTTTTTGACCCTTGTTGAAAGAGAAATTTCTCGCCTTATATGAGACAATATATTTTGATCTCGCTTTTGCATTTTTTATCCTTTAAATTTATTTTTATCAAATAGGCGAAATCTTACAAATTAGCATCGTCAAATGCTGACATTTAAGTGCCCATTTTGCGTGCCCCAGCTAACTAAAACTTCTTTTAGAGTATAATTTTAAAAATCTCTCAAAGGCAACCATGCTAAAGTATTTAGAGTTAGCCGTTTGCGGCACAAATTTAAAGCCCACCTACTCATTTATAGGCTCTACTATTAGAGGCACCTTCGGACACGCACTAAGGTACGCAAGCTGCCCTTTCGTTAGCCAAGAGTGCGGCACATGCGACATTTCTGGTAGCTGTATTTATGATGAATTTTTTGAAAATATCTCTGATACGCCAAATTTTAGGCTAGATATCGAGCTTGACCAAACGAGCTTTGACTTTAAAATTCTACTTTTCGAGCATGCCGTTAGCTACCTGCCTTATGTAGCTATCGCTGTTAAAAATATGCAAGATATCGGCCTTGGCGCAAGTAGAGATAAATTTAAGCTCAGCCACTTCGCGCTAAATGGCAAAATGGTTGAAACTAAATTTTTACTAAACTCCGAGCCAGAAACTCTAAATTTCACGCCAAATTTCACCGCAGGCGACTACGAGATCCGCCTTCAAACCCCACTTCGCATAAAACAAAAGAACACCCTTGTTAAAAGTGAGATAGATTTTAGGTTATTTATCCGCCAGATCGCCATGCGATTTGATGGCATTTCAGGCACGCAGATGGATAAATTTGAAGTTAAATTTGAGCGTTTCGAGCAGGAGCTTAGCTTTTACGACCTTGAGCGCTACTCAAACCGCCAGCACACCAAGATGCAATTTGGTGGCGTTATAGGCAAGATGCGAGTTTATGGCCTTGATGAGCGCTCAGCAGGACTTTTGCAGCTAGCCACTATCACAGGCGTTGGCAAAAGCACCGTTTTTGGACTAGGCAAGATAGATGTGACGCAGATCTAGCCTTTCATAAGCGGCACTGGCTAGCTTTTGCACCAAGCACTAAAGCACTAAAAGGATAGCCTATGTTTGATCTAAATTTAGAGGATATTTTTACAAAAAGCTCATTTGAGTACGCATTAAAAAGGCTCAAACACACAGCATTAGGGCTTGACGGGCTTAGCATAGAGGATATCTGCTCAGAGGCATTTTACGCCGAGCTTAAAGATGAGATTTTCACGCTCTCTTATTCGCCCCAGCCCTTAAAACGAGCCTTTATCCCCAAAGATAACAAAGACGAGCTTCGCAAACTAGCCATCCCATCTTTAAAAGATAAATTTGTGCAAAACATCCTCATTAGCGAGCTTTCAAGCTATTTTGACAAGGGCTTTTCAAACCGCTCCTACGCCTACCGAAGTGGCAAATCATACTCAAACGCCATCTTTCGAGCCAGAGATTTTTGCTTGACGCATGACTTTGTCTTAAAAACCGACATAAAAGACTTTTTTGAAAACATAAACCACGAAAAACTGCTTGAAATTTTGCGCTCTAATATCAAAGACACTCGCATTATAAGGTTCATCGAGCTTTGGATAAAAAATGGCATCTTCGAGTGTTTTGACTATACCTCTCACACAAAAGGCGTTCATCAAGGCGACGTTTTAAGCCCACTTCTTTCAAACATCTACCTTGATCAAATGGATAAATTTCCCGAGCATAGCAGTATAGAGTTTGTAAGATACGCAGATGATTTTGTTTTATTTTTTAGCTCACGTGAAGCCTGCGAGCAAGGTCTTTCCAGGCTAAAAGACTTTCTAGCAACCATAAATTTATCCCTAAACGAAGCCAAAACATCTTTACACGACAAAGATAGCGAATTTACCTTTCTTGGCGTAAATTTCAAAGCTAACGAGCTAAGTATAGGCGAGGATAAATTTGCACGCATCCTATCCAAACTCACAGCCTCGTCTAAAAAGCCAGACATCACCCAAAGCGTAGAGAACATAAATGTCCTTAAATTCGCTATCTTAAGCTATCTATAAGCAAAAGAGTGCGAATTTGAAAAATTTTTTTAGCCACATTTTCGAACATTTTGCCATTTGTGATATAATGCCGGCAAAGAGTAGTTCTTTTAAAACTCATTGTTAATTTACAATCGTTTTTTGGGCTATTAGATACAAATTTCCCCGATCTAGGGGATTGAAACCAGTTTTTAACAAGCCCATTATATGGAGTTGTAAAATTAGATACAAATTTCCCCGATCTAGGGGATTGAAACTCGATTCTCTCTTTTGGGAGAGAAATTTTTTGAAAAATTAGTATTAGATACAAATTTCCCCGATCTAGGGGATTGAAACATGCCCAGTATTTACGGTCAATTAAGACCATTAAATAATATAATTAGATACAAATTTCCCCGATCTAGGGGATTGAAACAAACTCCTAGGAGTAGAAATTCAAACACTGCCTGAGCTATTAGATACAAATTTCCCCGATCTAGGGGATTGAAACGCTAGCACTACAGCAAGAACCGCCGTCATGACAAACATTAGATACAAATTTCCCCGATCTAGGGGATTGAAACCACTAGCTTTGCCGTTTAGGTGGCGCACACTAACTCCATTAGATACAAATTTCCCCGATCTAGGGGATTGAAACAGCTGTTATTTTAAATAGCTCAGAAAGTTTGCTGTAAATTAGATACAAATTTCCCCGATCTAGGGGATTGAAACGATCAGCGCAGTATTGCCCATGATAAACACACCAAGCGAATTAGATACAAATTTCCCCGATCTAGGGGATTGAAACATGTTGTAGATATTGCAGACATATCTACTATCCCAACTAAATCTGATACAAATTTCCCCGATCTAGGGGATTGAAACTTATGTATCTCTGAGAGTAAAGGTTGATAATAAACCTCATCTGATACAAATTTCCCCGATCTAGGGGATTGAAACTTCACGATCAAAAAAATCTTATGGTGGAATTTGGGTTTAATCTGATACAAATTTCCCCGATCTAGGGGATTGAAACAAAACCTGCCAATCAACTCCAAATTGAGCCCTCTAGCTTCAGCTGAAGCTAGATGATTCATCTGATACAAATTTCCCCGATCTAGGGGATTGAAACTCTAAAAAGTCAAAGCTAGAATAGGCATTTAGTCTTAGGATTTGATCTGGATCCGATACAAATTTCCCCGATCTAGGGGATTGAAACGCAATTTTTCCGAAGAATGTAATGTCTATAAACATTAATTAGATACAAATTTCCCCGATCTAGGGGATTGAAACTTTAGGCTGTCCTTTACCTTGCTTATAACAGGCTCAAAGCCTTGTATCTGATACAAATTTCCCCGATCTAGGGGATTGAAACATTTTCTTGGTTGATCGCTTTCGCATGAATTTTTCATCTGATACAAATTTCCCCGATCTAGGGGATTGAAACACTTGAGCACCGTTATTGTTAGTGTATTTTCTACTAAATTAGATACAAATTTCTCCGATCTAGGGGATTGAAACACCCATTTACCTATACTAGGGTCATATTTGCCTGCTCTAGAGCTATCTGATACAAATTTCCCCGATTTAGGGGATTGAAACATTTGTCCCTCTTCGTCAGGGTCACCGCAGTGAACAAATCTGATACAAATTTCCCAGATTTAGGGGATTGAAACTTATTTACGTTGTCAATTTCTCCAGCAGCAAAAGCTACACCTAATTAGATACAAATTTCCCCGATCTAGGGGATTGAAACTGACCGAAACAAGCTCATATTTTTCGACTTCAACATCTGATACAAATTTTCCCAATCTAGGGGATTGAAACTATGCCTGCGGTCATCATATTTGATCCAGCCACCTTCAATATATTAGATACAAATTTCCCCGATCTAGGGGATTGAAACCTTCAAGACCTTCACGGTCAACTTGAACGTCAAAGTAGATCTGATACAAATTTCCCCGATCTAGGGGATTGAAACATCCATCCTTCCCACTCTTGGCTACCGTAGCCATCATAGTATTAGATACAAATTTCCCCGATCTAGGGGATTGAAACATGGCTTTCATAAGTTTTTGATCGATTTTTATTTGCATATTGCATCTGATACAAATTTCCCCGATCTAGGGGATTGAAACATGGGGTGTTCATTTTTACTCCTTCAAAAAAATAAAAACAGATTAGATACAAATTTCCCCGATCTAGGGGATTGAAACACACAATACAACGAGCGGCTAT
>CAUUZE010000047.1:0-13465 GCA_963549665.1 Campylobacter concisus
AATGAGCGGATTTTACAAAATTTTGGCTAATAAGGCGCTTGATGAAAGCTTAATGGGAGCTTTAAAAATTTAGATATTTTTCAGTATGTGGCAAGAACAAAGCGCATGGTTAGGCTGTCACACTGCGCTATTTAGCGTTTGAGAAATTTTAAAATCAGAGCTGACATATCACATTATCAAATTTAACCTCGATAAAATTTTAAACGGCATGCACTGCGCTAGCACAATCGCATGTAGTTAAAAAACTCGAGCAAATTTTAAAATTTCATGAACGAGTAATTTCGGCTCTAAAATTTGAGCCAAGCTGTAAGCGAAACCAAATTTTAGTAGTCAATTCTTAGGGGTGAATGAAAGTTTTAAAATTTGCAAAGCAAAAAAATTAGATCGCGGACCAAGCCGCAATCCATTATAGATAAACTGGGATATTTGTATGTTCTAAGAAAAATCTTGATGTTCCACCAAGAACCATCTCCATTAGTCCATTTTCACCGTATCTGCTAGCTACGATGAGGTCTGCATTTCTATCATTTGCAGCTTTTAAAAGTGCCTCGCCAGGTATCGTTGTAGTTGCTATAACTTCAAAACTAGCACTGATATTATGAACCTTAAAATACTCTTCAAGTTTTTTAAGATTTAGCTCGGCGTTATCGCCAAGGCTTGCTTTTGAAGTGATACACTGAACCTTTTTAGCGCTCTTTAAAAGATCGATCGCGCCAGTTAGAGCTCTTGAGCTTTGAGTAGTTCCTGTCCAGCTTACAAGGATGTTATCAGCCTTAAATTCACGCATCTTTCTTGGGATAACGATCGCATTTTTGCCGCTTTTTAAAACAGCTGACTCAAATGTACCAGTGATCTTGCCATCAAGTGGCACTGCAGCTACGACTAGATCGCAAAATTTACTCTCTTGCTCGACTATGGCGCTTCTTTTTCCATTATAGATCGTGAAATTTGCAGTGCAGACATCTTCGATGACCTCGTCGATCACCTTTATGCCTAGCTCGGCGCAAATTTTATTAAAAAGCTTTTCGTTCTCTTCGTGCTCAACCGCAAGCTCAGACTTGGCTGATTTTAAAAATTCCTCAAAAAGCACTCCACCACGAAGCGTCATTTTCATATTATAAACCACGCTTGGATCTAGTTGGCAAGTGAGGATCTCCATGTGAGCTTTAAACCATTGTGCAACCTTTAAAGCACCGTAAATTCTTGGCTCGATATCGTCCCCTGCTCCTATTGGAAAAAGCAACTTTTTGTATTTCATCATCTATCCTTTAAAAATTTATTCAACCAAAGAGAGCGAAATTTTGTTTCCTTTTTGCTCGCTCACACACACTTTTACCTGATCGCCTACGTTTAATGGGCTCTTTATCTTTGAGATATGAAGCAGACCATCAACACCGTCTTTTAGCTCGATAAATACTCCAAAATCAACCACGCTTTTTACGCTTCCAACAAACTCATCTCCGATATTAAATGTCGGTTTTACACGGTCTTTGTCGTGTTTAAACGGCTTTTTGCCAAATGAGCGAGAGTTCTCTTTTGAAGTGATAGAGATGATGTAGTCTTTTGCTGCATCGACGTTTTTCTTAGCGCCGCCTGCGATTTTAACCTCTCCTTTTTCTCTATCAAGGTCGATCGAAACCTCAAATTTCTCGATGATCTCTTTTATAGTCTTGCCAGCTTGACCGATGATATCTACGATCTTGCTTGGATCAACGTTAAATAGCTCAAGTTTTGGAAGCACGTCTTCGTTTATCTCTATATTTTTATCAGCCTGTGTCATTAGAGCAAGGATGTGCTCTCTACCGCGTTTTGCTTGATAAAGCGCCTCTTTTAGCACTTCTAGGCTGATACCTCCAAGCTTGATGTCCATCTGAAGCGCTGTGATGCCATCACTTGTGCCAGCAACTTTAAAGTCCATATCTCCGTCGTGGTCTTCAAGCCCCATGATGTCAGTTAAAACTGCGTGTTTATCGCCTTCAAATATAAGACCCATCGCAACACCTGCGACTAGTTTTTGGGTATTGACCCCAGCAGCTCTAAGTGCGAGCGAACCACCGCAAACGCTAGCCATAGAGCTTGAGCCGTTGCTCTCTAAAATTTCTGAAACGACCCTTATCGTATATGGAGAAGCTAGGTCGATGCTTGGTGCAAGGGCGCGTTTGGCTAAATTTCCATGTCCAAGCTCACGTCTGCCTGGAGCTTTAAGTGGGCTTGCTTCGCCGACGCTAAAGCCTGGGAAGTTGTAGTTAAACATAAATTTCTCAACCAAAGGAGCTTTTTCAGTTAGGATGTCATACATCTGAGCATCGCTATCTGTGCCAAGAGTGGCGACAACTAGCGCCTGAGTTTGACCTCTTGTAAAGAGGCATGAGCCGTGAGCATTTGGAAGGACATTTGTCTCGATACTAATAGGCCTAACCTCTTCAAGCCCGCGTCCGTCGGCTCTAACGCCCTCGTTTATGATCTGCTCTCTTACTATTTTCTTTTTATATTTACCAAGGACATTTGAGATGACAGCCTCGTCCCAGCCCTCTTTTTGAGCTACCTCATCGCTTGAAATTTGCTTAGCGATCTTGCCAAGCTCGCTTGCACGCTCGCTCTTTGCCATTTGATTGATCGCGTTTTTAACCTCAGCCTTATAAAATTTATCGATGTAAATAGCGATATTTTCGTTTTCTATCTCTGGTTTTAGCTCAAGTGCAGCATCCTCTTTTTTATGCTCTTTAAATGCCTCTTCATAAGCGCTGCTAGCTCTTAGTATAGCTTTGCCAGCAAAGTCGATCGCCTCAACCATCTTATCTTCACTAAATTCATTCATCACTTGCTTTTGTGCCATGCTATCGCTTAGGCTAGGATCTATCATCGGCTCGATCGCTACTATTGGTATGAGCTGCGTAGTTTGCTGAGGCAAGCTTCTCATCTCGATCATCAAAAGCTCATCTTTTGTACCAGCAACATATAGATCGATCGCGCTTTGTTTTAGCTCAGAGTTGCTTGGATTGATAACAAATTTATCATCTATATAGCCAACTCTCACACCGCAAACTGGGCGATTTACTGGGATGTCGCTAAGGTAAAGTGCAACTGAAGCCGCATTTAGGCTCACAACTTGCAAATCAACTTCAGGATCAGCTGAAAGTACCATGACAACGATCTGTGTTGGGTATGCGTAGCCTTTTGGGAAAAGTGGGCGAAGTGATCTATCAATGATGCGAGCCGTTAGTGTCTCAAAGTCGCCTGGCTTGGTCTCGCGCTTGACGTAACCACCTGGTATTTTGCCAGCTGCGTAAGCTTTTTCGATGTATTGCACGGTTAGAGGCAAAAAGTCCTCTTCAACTTGCACATCTTCTCTCGCCACAGTTGCTAAAACTACGGTGTTTTTCACCCTTAAAAGCACTGCCCCACTAGCTTGTTTAGCTACTTTATTAAGGTCAAAAATTTCGACCTGATTATTGACTTCTATACTATATTGCATTATTTTTATCTCCTTGTTGTTTTTGTAACGGTAAATAGTGAGGGCTCTCTTCTAATATCGACATGATGCGCTCGCTCGTAGCCTCGATCTTTTTCTCGTAATACGAATCCACATCGATAAAATCAACGATCTTGTTTATCGTGTAAATTTCATCGACCATATCATTTAAATTTGCAAAGACATCAGTGGCTATCATCGGCGTTGCGTATGAGATGGATTTTACCTTCACATCAAGCAGCGTCTTTATGCAGATGAGTGCCGTCATGCCAGTCTCACACCCCTCATCGATCAGTAAAATATTCTTGCCCTTTAGCTCTCCTATCAAATTTCCTTTTCTGTATTTATAGACATTTTTTAAAATTTTCTCTTCATATTTTCTATGTGCTTCGCCGTAGATGTAGTCATAGCTTATGTTAAAAGCTTTTATGATAGGATCGTTTAGCACGATATCCTCAGTTTCACTAACTATCGCTACGTCGCATTCGCTGTTGTTTGGCGCAGGGATTGGCTCACTAAAGAGCATCTCATAGCTTAAATTTAGCCCCCTGCAAACCACATCAGTCAGGATAACTGACTCAAGCGACATGCAAAGAACTATCGTCTTAGCGTCATTTAGCTCTTTTTTTGGCAAGATCTCGATGAGCTTGTTAGCTGCATCTAGTTGATCTTTAAATTTAACGCTTGCCATTTATCTAGCCATCTTATTTGCTACTTGATGAAGTGGTGCTGCTTTGTGAAAAGTCATAGTGCAAGCCGCCCATCGGATAGAAATTTATAGTAAAGTAGATGCCGCTTTTCTTAGTTGAGGCTGAGCCATTTGTCGTTGTTGTTGGCTCGACATCGTGTTGATAAATTAGCCCGTAGTTCCAGCACTTTCTTTGATGAAGCACGCCAACTCTCCAGCTCTTTGTGTAGCTCCTCTCAAGGTCGTATTGCCAGCCGCCAATTAGGCTATATTGATGCGGGAGCTTCACGCCAGCACTGCTTGTAAAGTAGCTATCTTTTGTTGCGCTATTTTTAGCCTTACTATCGCTCTTTTTCATCGTATGGAGCATATTTATCCAAAATAGATCGTGCGTATAGTAAAGTCCGTTTTGCACCTTTTTAAGCTCTCTATCTTTGTGTGAGTACTCAAGCTTGTTATAAAGGCTAAAATTCTCAAACGGATATAGATAGATGGCATTTTTTAAATTTGAATACTCATCATCTTTTGTGTAGTAGCCTTGTGAGATGCTGTGTTTGACAACCTTTCTGCCGCTGCCGTTAAAGAAATACTGCGTCAAATAGCCAGAAACTTCCTCTTTGCTCTGATCTTGAGCTAAGAAATTTTCATACTCATTTAGATCTTTGTCATAGATAAACTCGTCGTCTAAATTTCCTTTTCTATACCCTGGTAGCAAATACTCAGCACCAAAATTTAAAGTGTGATAAAAGCTCTCATACGCCTTTGCAAGGTCTGTGTGAAGGGCAAATTTATGGTAGTTATTTACAAAATTTGCGTGTTTATCTTCTCTTTTGTCATCAAATGAATTTATCTTGTTTTCGTAGTTTATCCTTGAAGCGTAAAGGTACTCGTAAAATGAAAACGTTAGGCTATCATCAAACAGTGGCACATGCACTGAAGCTGGCAGCGTAAATTCATACTGAGTTGCTCTAACGCCTATCTTTCTATCATATCTATGTGATTGAAGATCGATTGAATATAAGATGTTTGGCAAGACTATATCGTCTGTAAATTTATGATATTGAAGCGATGGAAGCTCTTGAAGTGTATCTTTGTTTTCGTTTTTTGAGCCGATCTTTTCGGTGTCTATGTAGTATTTCGCATAGGCACCAAAGTAGTGATCGTCATTTGCTATGAAGTAGTTAAATTTAGAGGTCACAAGCGAGTCGTAATCATCATCTCTGCCCTTTAAATTTAGATAGTCTATATCATTTAGCTTGGTTGCATCTATCCACATGCCCTCTTGCAGATCGGCCTCGCTAAGGTATTTTATGAGTTTATCTCTTTCATATTTTAGCCCGACACCTTTGTGAGTTTTGTTTTTTAGCTCAGCTCTGTTTGAAGTCTCGCTTTTTTGTTTGGCTCGGTAGCTGTTTTTATCAGTAAATGAACCAAAGCTGATCTCACCTCTTGAATCAGGCGAATCAGTAAATCTAAAAGCACCGTAAATTCCAGCACCCCTGTTTGTTCTTATCTGCGGATCAAACTCCAGATCCCACTCATTATAAGGTGCAAAATAAATCGGCTGTTTGTAATAAAAACCTTCAGATTTTCCGTATCCAAGCTCTGGTGGCAAAAGTCCTGTCCTTCTTGTAGTATCAGTTGAGAAGCCAAAGTATGGCAGGTAAAAGACTGGCACATTTGCTATGCGAAAGACTGGGTTAAAAAGGTGCAGAAATTTACTCTGTTTGTTTAGCATGGCTGAGCTTGAGGTGATGCTCCAGTCAGGATCTTGGACGTTGCAGCTTGAAACCATCGCCTTTCTTACTCTGTAGTACTCGCTATCAGAGCTGCTCTCATCGCTTCTCATCCACACTTCCATGTCTTTGTTCATCATAAAGAGCGACTCAAAAGCAGCGTTGTTGTTTTTTAAATTTAGCTTAGCGTAGTTTGAGCGAGAGACCTCATCTTTACCCTTCATCATATTGACATTGCCAAATAGCTCAATGACTGAATTGTTTTGATCATAAACAGCACAATCAGCCGTCACAAGATACTCTTGCGAATATACTACGACGTTTTTGTTTGCCGTTACGATGCCTTTATCTTGCTTCACATCATCAGCTAATAGCTGCACATCTTGCACTGCTGCACTTAAACTAAAAACACAAATTGGAATCAAAAATAAAATTTTACGCATTTATCACCACTGTTTTTGCTATTTTGTCTTGCCACGTCTGCCTTGCAGGGTTTGAAAGTGCCCACGCAAAGCCAAGATAAAAACAAGCTTCACTAACTATCCTAAATATCGCCCTAACAAGACTTTGAGTTAAATTTGGCTTATCTAAAATTTCTACATTTATACACATCGTCTTTGTTATCATCTGCCCTAAACTAGCGCCGTAATACCAAACAAAAAATGTGTGATAGATGACTTTTAAAGCGACCACTTGCCAAAATAAATTTAATACTAAATTTCTAGCGTCATCATAGTTAGTGCTAGTAGAAAGAGGCTCCCAATAGATAATCATAAAAAGAAACGAAACTATGATCTCATCGATAGAAAACGCCATGATCCTCTTAGCAAAAGGAGCAAGTGAAATTTCTTCGTTTTGAAGTTTCTCTTCTATCTGCATACTCATTTTAGAGCCTGCCACGCGATATCTTTTCTAAAGTGTGCTCCGTCAAATTTGACATTTTCGCAAAGCTCATAGGCCTTATCACGTGCCTCTTTTATGCTCTTTGCAGTCGCCACGCAGACTAGCACTCTGCCCCCATCTGCATAAATTTCATCGCCCTCTTTGCTCACGCCTGCGTAAGCTATATGGGCATCTTTTACATCATTTAAAACAGAAATTTTAGCCTTTGGGCTACTTTTATAAGGATAATTTTTGCTAGACATCACGACGCCAACAGCAAATTCATCTTTTAAACTAATAGGCTTTAACTCACCCTTTGCAGCGTTTAGTAAAATTTCACTCAAATTTCCGTCAATTAATGGCATCAAGACCTCACACTCAGGATCGCCAAATCTCACGTTAAACTCAAGCACATAAGGCTCATTTTTCACGATCATCAGCCCCACAAAAAGCACTCCGCAAAACGGAATGCCCTCGTTTTTCATCCCTTTTAGCGTAGGTTTTACCACCTCTTCTTCGACCCTTTTTATCAGCTCTTTTGAAGCAAGCGGGCTTGGAGCATACGCGCCCATACCGCCGGTATTTGGGCCCTCATCGTTATCAAGCAAGCGTTTATGGTCTTGCGCCACTGGCAAGCTTACAAAATTTTCGCCGTCACAAATAGCAAAAAAACTAAGCTCAAAGCCATCTAAGAACTCCTCAACCACCACAAATTTACCAGCCTCACCAAAGCTAGCTCCGCTTAGCATGTCGCTAACTGCCTCTTTGGCCTCCTCTTTAGAATTTGCGATGATCACGCCTTTTCCAGCGCAAAGTCCGTCAGCCTTTACGACCATTGGCACGCTTAATGTATCAATAAATTTAAATGCTTTTTCTTTGTCGTCTGTGTTTAAATATCTTGCAGTTTTTATGTTATTTCTAGCTAAAAAGTCCTTCATATAGGCCTTGCTAGCTTCAAGTCTGGCTGCTGCTTTGCTTGGTCCAAAGATGAGCAGGCCCTCTTCTTTAAAGATATCCACCACGCCTTCGCTAAGAGGCGCTTCAGGTCCCACGATAGTTAGCTCGATACTATTTTTTTTGGCAAAATTTGCTAGTTCATGAAAGTCTTTTATGTTTAAATTCTCGCCAAGGCGTGAGGTCGCACCATTTCCAGGCGCAAAGTATAAATTTATATCGTTTTTTTCACTTTTTAGCTTAAGAGCGATGGCGTATTCGCGGCCGCCACTTCCTATTATGAGAATGTTCATATTATCTCCGTAAATTTAAAAACCCAAGTGGGCGTCGCATAGAAGAGTGGCCCATAAACAAAGCCAATCTTGCAAATAGATGGATACCAAAAGGTTGCAACTTCTCGCTGTTTAAGGCTCAAACGAAGCCACATCGCAAGGCACCCATACCTTTTCGCTAACAAAAAAGTGTTGGACCCCGTAAAATGCTGACTCGCTTCACTCAGGCAATAAAATTATATAAATTCTTTGCTTAAAGTAACGTTTTGGCAAGTGCGATACAAGCGTTTATATCTTGATTTTGGCTCACTATTGGCGTGGTAAATTTTAGCTCTTTTGCAGTGACCTTTCCGATGCTTATCGTCTGATAGCTCTCGTCCCAGCCAAAATTACTAAGAAAATTTCTCACATTTATCGGAGATGTAAATATCAAAATGCTATTTTTTGGCGGTTTTAGCTCCATTTTGCAAGGATTTAAGACATTTTCATAGGCAATGACCGCTTTTATATTTACGCCGCCATCTTGCAAAATTTCTAAGAAATTTGAAGCGCTATCTTTGCCCTTTAGATAAAGCACCTTTTTGTCTTTTAAAAGTGGCAAAATTTCTCTTGCGAAGTCATCTCCGTGAGCGTTTTGCCCAGTGTAAATTTCACTAAAACCAAACTCTCTTGCAGCCGCTGCACAACTATTTGCGATAGCAAAAACTGGTAAATTTATAGGCGAAATGCCATTAAATTTTAAAGCCTTAAAGGCATTTTTGGAGGTTGCCACAAGCGCGTCAAATTCGCTTAAATTTATCTCAAATTTCAAAAACTCTATCTTGCTAACGCTTAAATTTACAACGCTCTCATCAGCCATCTTTGTGTTTGATACAAGATAAATTTTACGCAACTTTTTTTAGCCCTAAAAATGAGATAAAAGCAAGCACGCTGCAAGCTAAAATAGCTATTGAAGTAGAGTAAAAAATGTCACCAAGGCCAACCAGTGGCGAGATGATGCCACCTAAGAAAAATGGGCAAAAACCAAGCACCGCTGAGGCTGAGCCCGCGTACTCTCTGCCCTCATTCATCGCAAGTGATGAGGCCGTTGGTAAGATAAAACCAGTAAAGAGCAAAAGCAAGAAAAATGCGATGATAACGCCGATCACTTCAAATTTAAAGCAAAGCACAAACGCTATAAAAATGCTAGCAAACAAGGTGCCAAAAAGCCCAGTTTTTAGTGCTTTTCGTTCATTTAGCAAGCTTGCAAGCCTAGCACCTATGACGATGGCTAGGCCATTTGCCGCAAAGCAAAAGCTGTAGCTTACTGGGCTTAGCAGGTAAAACTCTTGTAAGATAAAAGAAGATGCCGCTATATAGGCAAACATCGCAGCCATCGTAAATGTCTGGATCGCAATAAATAGCATAAATTTCTTTTTTCTTAAAATTTTGCCAAAGACGCTGTAGGTCTGAAGCAAAGGCACTTTTAGGCGGTTAGCAGGGCTTAGGCTCTCTTTGAAGTAAAAATTTGCGATAAATAGCAAAATACCGATGATCGTTAGCGCCATAAAGATGCCGCGCCAGTCGGTAAATTTAAGTAGCAAGCTGCCGCCTATGGGCGAAAATATCGGAGCAAGACCATTTACAACCATCATAAGACTAAAAAATTTTGTCATCTCGTGACCCTTGTAAAGGTCGCTCACAACGGCTCTTGAGATAACCAGACTGCCTGCACTTGCAAGCCCTTGGATGATGCGCATAAAGATAAAAAACTGAATGTTTTGCGCAAAAAATATAAAAATCGTGCTTATCGTGTAGATGATGAGCGAGATGGTAAGTGGTGTTTTTCGGCCAAATTTATCGCTGATTGGGCCAACTATTAGCTGGCCTATCGCAAGGCCTGCCATCGAGGTCGTAAGAGTTAGCTGGGTTGCTGAAACGCTTGTGCCAAACCACTCAGTTATGGCTGGCAGTGCTGGCAGGTAAAGGTCTGTGACAAATGGCCCAAAAGCTGAAAGCGCGCCCAAAAATAGCAGTAAAAATAGTTTGGAGTTTTCTTTTTTCATAGCTCTTCTTTAAATTTTAAAGGGATTATATTATGACTTTGCTTTTTGGGTTATTAAGGGTAAATTTAATGTGATTTATAAAAGAGAGAAGCCCTAAAATAGGGCTTATTTTACATTTTGTCTTTTGTGACGATTAGAAGCATTTTGAATTTGTCTTTCACTTTTAGGCCGTGTGGGATCTTACCTGGAAGCACGATGCTATCGCCCTTTACTATATGAAAGCTCTCATCAGCTATCTTTAAATCAAGCTCGCCATCAAGCGCGATAAGTAGCGCATCTCCAGGGGCAGCGTGGGTTGAGAGCTCTTGGTCTTTGTCAAAACTAAGCAGCGACATCGAGCCATTTTCGTTTTTGACAAGCGTCTTGCTAACTATCTTGCCACTCTCGTAGCTAACGGCATCTGCGAGGCTAAAAACACTCGCTTTGTCTAAATGATCTATCATAACATTCTCCTTAAAATCTATTAGTAAATATTTTGTTTTCTTTATAAATTTGAGCTTTCGCCAGGTTTTTGCCTCGATAAGGCAGGCTTCGTCGCGCCCAAGCTTCATCTGTTTTTCGCCGTACTCAAGCTGCGCTTCGCCGTCAATGACGAAGGCAAGGCTATCTATAAAAAGCATCTCATGATCTAGCTCCTCGCCCTCGTCAAATGCGTATATATCTACGCTTGCGTTTTTGTTTTGAAAGAGCCTTTTACTAACAACGCTTTTTTCAACTATCTTTGTGTCTTTATCGAGATTGTAAATTTGACTCATTTTTTATCCTTTTTTGCGAAGGATTATAATGTAAGTTTTGATAATAGTTCTTAACATATGTTAAGGAATTTGACTATTTTAGTCCTTTTTTTAGCTTTCTTATCAAAAATCTAGCAGGATGAAGCTCAAAAAATAGCGATCTTTCTATGCAAAGTGGGCGAGCAAGCACAAGATCGGTTATCAAATTTGCTCCAAGTATCGCCGTGCCAAGGCCACGTGAGCCGTGAGCAAAATTTACAAAGACATTTTTTTCGTAGCTTGCTTTTGGATTGTTATCTTTATTTTTACTCCAAAATAGCCCTTTGTAGTTTTGCTTGTAAAACTCCTCGTCGTGCAAAGCGCCGATTATCGGAAATCTATCTCCGCTATAACTTCTATATCCCACACGTGAGCCGATGATAGCGGCTTTTGTGGTGTCAAAAAACTCGCTCACGTCGCTTAAATTTTTAGCATTATCCTCATCTTTTGGCGTGTCACAAATTTCATTTCTAGCGTAGGTTGCGCCGATGACTTGCACCCCTTTTACGGCTGGGCAGATGTAGCCTTTTGCGCTTAGTGGCAGCTCATTTTTTAGCACTGGTTTTAGGTGCGTGACTTGACCACGGACGCTACTTATTTGCATGTCGCAAACATTAAAAATTTCACTGCTCTTGCTGCCTGTGCAAAAGATCAAAATATCAGCCTCCAAGCTTTTTTTATTTTTAAATTTAACGCTTATCTTGCCATTTTGCAGGTGCGCCCTACTTTCGTACTCGTGGTTAAATAAAATTTCAAAGTTACTTGATAGAAATTTACAAATTTCTCTTGGTCTAGCATAAGCCGCCTCTTTTATAAATATCCCAGGATATGGCTTTAAACTCTCATTAAATTTAAAAAGATCCTCCGCGCTTTGATCCTGCCACGAGGAGTATCGCTTGACAAGCTCATCATCAAACGCATAGTCGATGCAGCCATTAAATTTGATGAGACTTTTTGGTAAATTTGCCTTGTAAAATCTCACTGCCTGTAAAAACGCATTTATATGCATGCGGCCTAAATTTACCCCAGGCTTCGTAACTAGTGGCATCAAGGCACCACAGTGATTACCTGAGCCATTTGTCGCGACCTCGCTCTTTGCCTCGGCGATCACCACTTTAAAGCCATTTTTGGCTAGCTCTCCAGCGGTGGCAAGCCCAGCCACTCCTGTTCCTATCACAAGCGCTGTTTTGCCATTTACGCTGCCAACAGGCTCGCATCTAGCAAACCAAGCGTCCTTTAAATTTTCATCCTTTTTCTCTAGCACGGCGCTACTCATCTGGCGTTTTCTAGCGTAGCCCTCTTTTAGGCTCAGCAAAAAGCCAGCATTTTTTAGTCCAACTTTCACCATTTTTGCGCACGAGTAGGTTCTAGCTATGGTGCCAACCCTGCTTAGCCTTGCGATCTGCTTAAAGACGTCCTCGCTCCAGATCGAGCCATTTTTGCTTGGGGCAAAGCCGTCTAAAAACCAGATATCAGCGCTAAATTCAAGCTCAGGCAAAATTTGATCTGCCTCGCCGTAGCAAAGATCAAGGGTGATATTTGGTGCGAAATTTATGCGGTGTATGCCTGAGATTAGCGGTGGATAGAGCGCAACTAGCTTTTTTGCATAGGCTTTAAAAATGCCTAAATTTTCATAAATTTTTAAAAGATCTTCTTTTTTAATAGGACTTTTTTCGATGCTAACGAAGTGAAGTTTTTTGGGGCTATTTTTAAATTTCTTACAAAGTGTGAAGAAATTTAGCCCAGCACCAAAGCCAGTCTCAGCGACTATAAAGCTATCTTTGCTCTGCCAAATTTCATCAAGTGCGCTAGCAAAGACAAATTCACTCTCAAGCCAGGGTTTTTCGGTATTAAAGTAGATGTCGCCAAACTCTTCGTTAAATGGAATTTGCCCCTTAAAACTTAAATTTGCATTTTTCATCTATTTTTTGCGAAATATCCATCTATGCCGTTTGCGATGCCGTTTGCAAGGGCTTTTTGATAGGCCTCGTCAAATAGTTTTTCGCCTTCTACTGGATGCGTGATATATCCGATCTCAACAAGAACCGCTGGCATAAGAGCGCCCACGAGCACCCAAAATGGCGCCTCTCGCACGCTGCCGTCGCTGGCTGCATAGACCTTTCTAGCGCTTGCTAAAATTTCCTTTTGGATGTCGATACCAAGCTTGTTTGAGGCGATGATCTTTTCGCGGTTTAGCACGTTTAAAAACGTCTGTTGCGAGAAATAGTTCATCTCTTCGATGTCTGATTTATTTTCAAGTGCGGCTGCGTTTTTGCTGCGCTCGCTTCTTGCAGGCGATAAGAAAAATGTCTCTATACCGTGCATACTCTTTGCTTTAGCAGCGTTTGGAGCGGCGTTTGCGTGGATAGAGACAAAGAGGTCAGCCATCTTGTCGTTTGCAAATTTCGTTCTTGATCTTAAATTTATAAAAACGTCAGTTGATCTGGTGAAATATACCTTGTAGCCACGAGATTTTAGTATCTCGCCAAGCTTTTTAGCCACGCCCAAAACGGCTGTTTTTTCTTTTAAACTGCCATTTATCGCACCAGGATCCGTGCCGCCATGCCCTGGGTCGATGACGATCGTTTTGTTGCGTGAAAACTTACCCGCAGCAACTGGAGGCAAAGGCTCTTCTACTGGCTC
>CAUUZE010000048.1:0-13445 GCA_963549665.1 Campylobacter concisus
GATAACGGAGCTAAGATCGGTCAATAAACGTTTGAGAGAATTTGAGAGAAATATAGACTATAAAGCGTAGTGGGTTAAATTTATATATCAAAAAACTCAGACAAATTTTAAAATTTCATGAACGAGTAATTTCGGCTCTAAAATTTGAGCTAAGCTGCAAGCGAAGCCAAATTTTAGTAGTCAATTCTTGCAAGTGAATGAGATTTTAAAATTTGCAAAATAGTTTCATTAAATTTGTAAATTCTTTTTATTCAAAAGGGTGACAAGGGGACTTAAATTACGGTCTGCTTGCGGTTGCGAGCTTGCGAAGCAAAAGAGCTCCCTTCCCCCTTAACAATCAGAAGTGACATGCGATCGTGCTTGCGCACTGCATGCGGTCTAGAACTCTGGCAAATTTTAAAACTTATGAGCGAGCATATCACGCTTCTAAATTTAGTGGCGAATGGCTATGAGCCCTAAATTTAGTAAGTTGCTAAGGCGAGTGAGTAAAGTTTTAAAATTTGCAAATTTGCTTTATTAAATCAAATAAGCGGTAAGAGAAGCCAAATTTTAGTAGTCAATTCTTGTGAGTGAATGAGATTTTAAAATTTTGTAAAAATCCAAAACCAGCCCTAAATTTAAATTTCACCCCTCGTTTAACAATGCATATCCAACACAAGCTATAATACGCCAAATTTTAATCCAAAAAGGATGAAAATGAAAAAAATTTTACTTACGTTATTAACAGCTAGCATGCTTATCACAGGCTGCACGAGTGTCACAAAGTCAGGCGTCGTGGGCGCAGATCGCAAGCAGTTCATGCTAGTATCTTCTGAAGCGATGGAGCAAAGCTCGGCTCAAGCTTATGTCAAGACGCTCACAGCTGCTAGAAGCAAGGGCGAGCTAAATGTCGATCCGATCCTCACAAAAAGAGTTCAAGATATCGCAAAAAGGCTGATCGCGCAAACTGGCGTTTTCAGAGAGGACGCCCTAAAATGGAAGTGGCAAGTAAATGTCATCAACGAAGATACGCTAAATGCTTGGTGCATGCCAGGGGGCAGGATCGTCGTTTATAGCGGTATTATTAAAAAGCTAAATTTGACAGATGCGCAGCTAGCAGCGGTCATGGGTCACGAGATCGCCCACGCGCTTAGAGAGCACAGCAGGGAGCAAGCGAGCACCGACCAGCTCAAAAACATCGGCATCTTTGCAGTCGCAACAGCCACAGGACTTGGCGACCTTGGCGCAAGCGCTCTAAATTTAGCCAGCCAATACACCATCTCACTACCATTTTCTCGCTCACACGAGACCGAGGCCGATCACATAGGCACTGAGCTAATGGCAAGAGCAGGATATGATCCAAAAGAGGCGGTCGAAGTTTGGGTTAAAATGAGCAAGATGAATGTCGGCAAAGTGCCTGAAATTTTAAGCACTCACCCATCAAATGAGAGCAGGATCAAAGACCTAAAAGAGATCGCAGCAAAGCTTGAGCCAGTATATCAAGCAGCCAAAAAAGGCTAGGCTTGATCGAGCGAGCAAATTTAAGCGACCTTGAAGCGATCACGAAAATTTATAATGACTACATACTAGAAAGAAGTGCGACTGCGGATATGCGGCCAGTTAGCACAAAAGAGCGAGAGCCTTGGTTTAACGCCCACGGCGACTCGCGCCCTATCTTTATCTACAAAGAAAATGATGAAATTTTAGGCTACTGCTCGCTAAGTGACTTTAACCCCAAGATCGCTTACGATATAAGCGTAGAGATAAGCATCTATGTCGCTAAAAAAGCTCTTAAAAAGGGCATCGGCAAGCAGCTTTTAGCCCACAGCTTAAATGAAGCTAGAGGGCTAAATTTAAAAAACATCATCGCGCTAATCTTTAGCAAAAACAAAGCAAGCCTTGGGCTATTTTTGAAATTTGGCTTTGAAAAATGGGGCGAACTGCCTGGCGTTTGCCTGATGGATGGCGAGTATAAAGATGTCGTTATCTTGGGGCTAAAGCTCTAAAAGCCAAGCATTAAGCAAATGAAGATATAATCACCTTCTTCTTGGGTAGATGTCCGAGCGGTTTAAGGAGCACGCCTGGAACGCGTGTGTGGGGCAACTCACCGAGAGTTCGAATCTCTCTCTGCCCGCCATAAATTTAAAAGAAAATTTAAAGGAAAAAGATGATTGAACACTTACTACTATTTTTGGCTTTACTAGCTATCATTATCGCTTTAGTGATGATCTCAAACAGCCTAAAAGTAGCCTATCCGGTGCTTTTAGTTTTGGGCGGTCTTGCCATTAGCTTTGTGCCAAATTTACCCACCATCAGGATCGATCCAGAGCTTATTTTCATCATATTTTTACCGCCGCTTCTTTACGAGGCCGCATGGGCAAACTCGATAAAAGAGCTCTATAAATGGCGCCGAGTGATTGGAAGTTTTGCATTTATCGTCGTTTTCATAAGCGCAGCAGCTATTGCCGTGATAGCAAATTTAGTGATCCCTGGCTTCTCGCTCGCCCTTGGCTTCATGCTTGGCGCCATCGTCTCACCACCAGATGCGGTGAGTACGGCTGCGATCTTTAAATTTGTCAAAGCACCGCGCAGGATCAGCGCTATTTTAGAAGGCGAGAGCCTTTTAAATGACGCATCATCGCTCATCATCTTTCGCTTTGCCGCAGTGGCAGTGACTACTGGGCAGTTTATCTGGTACAAGGCGGCTGCAAGCTTTGTCTGGATGGTGGCTGGCGGTGTTTTGGTCGGTCTTGTGGTGGCATTAGTAGCCTACTTTTTGCATAAGACCTTGCCAACCGATGAGAACAGCGATACGATCATGACGATCACGACGCCTTATGTTATGTATATTTTAGCTGAGGAGCTTGGCGCGAGCGGCGTTTTGGCGGTAGTTTGCGGCGGACTTTACCTCTCGACAAAACGAAACGAAATTTTAACCGCTTCAACAAGGATCCACGCTTTCCCCGTTTGGTACAACCTTATTTTCTTGCTAAACGGCCTTGCCTTTACCATGATCGGCCTTGATCTGCCTGAAATTTTAGCAGGGCTAAAGCGTAGCGGTGTCTCGCTGCTTGAGGCACTATCTTACGGCGTTTTGGTGACTGCCGTGCTCATCGTCATTAGGCTTTTGGCATCATACGGAGCCGTTTATATCACGATATTTATGAAGCGCTTTATCAGCGTGGCGGATGATCGCAACCCTGGCAAAGCGACACCATTTATCGTCGGTTGGGCGGGCATGAGGGGCGTAGTCTCGCTAGCTACGGCACTCTCTATCCCCGCCATGGCTGGTAGTGAGCCGTTTCCGCATAGAGATCTCATCTTGTTTATCACCTTTGTCGTGATCTTGCTAACGCTCGTAGTTCAGGGGCTAAGCTTGCCACTGCTCATCAAAAGCGTGAAATTTCCAGACTTTAACGACCACATGCCAAATGAACTTGCAAGGATCAAGATCAAAAAGGCACTTGCGCAGGCTTCGCTTAAATTTAAAAAGGAGAAATTTGTGGGCGATGAGCATTTTTTATTTCAAAAGCTTGAGGAGGTTTGGAATTTCGAGCTTGAGAGCGAAAATTTTGAGATCAGTGACGAGACAAAACAGAGGTATTTTGAAATTTTAGAGGAACAAAGAAAGGCGCTTCGTGAGCTAAACAAAGACCCAAAAATCGACGAAGAGATCATCAGGATCTTTTTGTATCACATCGACCTTGAGGAGCGAAGGTGGCAGGAGCATAGCGAGTACTAAAATTTTCTCCCGACGCTGCAGCTTACCGCGCCGCAAAATCTCTTACCAAATTTGGCTTCGACGATGAGAACGAGTACGAAAAATATCTTCTCATCGTTTAGCCTCGCGATCTGGCGTAAAGTCTGGCTAGCGTCATTAAATTTAACATCATTTTCGCGCAAACTCTTGCAAAACTCAGTCTCGTCAAAGCCAAGCATGCGTGAAATTTCACTGATAGTGTAAGGCTCAAGCGAGGCGATGATGCGGTCCATGTTGCAGATCGTTGGATTTTTGCGGTGCGTGGCGACATCGATCATCTCATTTATGAGCTTTACTAGCTTTCTTCTGCGGTTAAAAAGGTGCAAGATCACAGCACAAACGATCAAAGCTCCTGCAAATTTGTGCGCGCTCATCATCCACTCACTATAATCACCCATGGCGAAATTTAGCCCAGTAAATGCAAGCAGACAGATCCCACAAGCAAGAGCGCAAACAAGACAAAATTTATATATCACTTCAACTTTTAGCAATGCAAATTCCTTAGTTTTTTGAAATTATACACCTACTATGCAAAAAATGAATGGCGCCAACTAGAAATTTAGCTGGCGCGTTAGAGTAAATTTAGCTAAAACTTATAGTTAAAGCTGAGATTAAAGGTGCGTGGATCGCCATAAACCATCATGTTTTTGCCGATGCCCTCGTAGTATTTTTTATTAAAGAGATTGTCGATATTTAGCTGCACGTCAAAGTTTTTAGCAAATTTATATCCAAACATCAAATTTGCCAAGGTGTAGCCTTTTTGTGTGATTTCATCTGCGCCTTTGCCAGTGTAAATTTTGCTCTTATACATAGCTCCAGCCCCTACTCTAAAGTCCCTAAATTCATACTTTGCAAATAAATTTGCCGTGCTTCTTGATGAGTTGGTGGCATATTTCTCACCTTTGGCATCTTTTGCGTTAAAGTGCGTTGCACCAAAGCTAAGGCTTAAGTTTTTAGTGATCTCGCCGTTTAGATCTAGCTCGACGCCCTTGCTTGTCACGCCCTTGCCAGCTTCATATATATCGGCATTTGTCGCTGGATTTTTCTTGCCAGTGTTTATGCCAAGCTTGTCTTGCACGATCTTAAAGACGCCAAGACTTGCTTGAAGTGCCCCGTCAAGATACTCGCCTTTGATGCCCACTTCATAGTCTTTGCCTTGGATAGGATCTAGATATTTATCATTTGCATCTTTTACGGTTTGAGGTTTAAATATACTCGTATAGCTAGCATATAGAGTGTGGTTTGCTCCGATGTCATAAGTGATGCCAAGATATGGCGTGATCTCCTGAGTAAAATTTTTATTGTCTTTACCACCCTCGATCTCGTATTTGTAGTAGCTCACCCTGGCACCTAGCAAAAATTTAAGCTCATCGGTGATTGATAGTTTATTTGCCGCGTAAAATGCCTTTTGTATCGTTTTGTCTTTATTGTTTTGATCTTCGTAAGGGAGTTTTGGATCATCAAGGTGTAAGTTTTTAAAGTCTATCCTACTTCTTGCCGTATAAGCAATCCCAGCTGGTGTGGTCTTTTGTAGCCAGTAGCTACTTACCTTATCGCTACTTTTTTTATAGTTGTTATACATCGCGCCAAAGACAAACTCATGAGATAAATTTGCTAGCTCGTAAGGGATATTTGCGTATGCATCTACGTTGTGGATGTTCTCCTCTCTTTTGTTTGCATAAATGCTAAGATCATTCATATTGCCAGTACCGTCTAAATTTACCGCTCCGCCGTAGTAGAGTAGATTTGAGTCAGTGTTTGCCCGTCTAAATGAGTAGCTTAAATTTAAGCTCGCTTCATTTTCAAAGTAGTGCTTAAAATCAGCATAAAAATCAAGTGTTTTTATATCCCACCTCGTCCAAGGCTGAGAGAAAATTTCATTTTTACTAAAATTTGTCCTAGAGCCATCTGCATAAAAAGCTGGCATACCGCCCCACCTAACGCCGCGACGTCTTAGCTCTTGATAAAACGCACCAAGGCTAAGCCATGAGTTATCGCCTATGTCGCTATCGACTACGCCGTAAATCGCGCTATTTTTGCGGTTGTAATAATCCATATAAGAGTGCGACTTCTCATGCATAAAAGAAAGTCTTGCTCTAACGCTTCCGCTCTCATTTACTGGCGTTTGCACATCGCCATTTACGCCGTATCTATCGTATGAGCCAGCACTTACACCAAAATTTCCTTTTAGCTCCTTTGAGTCTGCCCTTTTTCTTATGAAATTTAAGCTTGCAGCTGGGTTGCCAGCGCCTGCAAGTAGGCCATTTGCCCCTTTTACCACCTCAACTCTTTCATAAGGCAGCAAGCTCATATCATATGCGCCAAGGCTAAAGCCGCTAAAGCTAGGCATCGAATCAAGCAAGTAATAATCTATCTTAAATCCACGAGCCGTCGGATATGCGCGCTCGTCCATTTTGTTTAGCGTGACGCCTGGGATATTTCTAAGAAGCACTTGATATCTTTGATGCCTTGATCTTTTAGCCTGGCCTCTGTTAGCACAGTTAGCGACTGGGGCGTTTGACGAGAGCTTAAATTTAGCCTAGTTGTGCTCTTTACAAGCTCTTTTGCAAAGTAGTTTGCATCGTCTCTTCGCTCACTCTCCACGACATCAACCGCTTCTAAAACCTTGTCATTTTCACTAGCGTAAATTTGAGGCAACGCCAAATTTAAAGCAACTAAGCTAAGTAAAATTTTTTTCATTTTTTCTCCTTTTAAATTTTCTAAACCACAGATAAAGCCCTGAGATGCTCAAAACTAACGGCGAGATACCCACTATAAACCAGATAAATTTTGTAGTTTGGTTGTAGTTTCCAAAGTGTGATCTCCTAAAGGCTGAGAGGATTTTCTCGCTTAAATTTGCATTTTTTATGTCTAGGACGCTAACTAGCTTGCCGCTTTCTTTGTCGTAGGTGATAACGCTTGAGTATTCGTTATGCAAAAAGCTTTGCCATATCACATAGCCAAAGATACGGATGTTTGCCCCTTGCATGAAAGGCAGCGAGATGAAGTGTGGTTCAAAGCCTTTTATGTCCTTTTTCGATCTAGTGACCAGCTCATCAAGGGATAAACTTTTGTTATAAATTTTTGCGTCTATTACGAAGTCATTTTTAAACTCTGGCATGCGTGCCATCCTAAATTCCCACCAAGCGCCGCTTATACAAATGAGCAGTAAAACTGGCGTGCAAAAAATTCCTATTATCTTGTGGATGTCATTCATAAAAACATTTAGCCCATTTACGCGCAATCTAAGCAGAGTTAGCCAAAATTTACGGTAGATCACAAAGCCGCTTATGCAGATAAAAAATGTAAAAATAGCTGTTAAAAAGAGGATGATATTGCCACTTTTTTCAAGCAAAAGCTCCTCATGGATATGCGCCAAAACCCCGAAAAATCCCTCATCATGCGCAAGTGGCTCACTCTTTATCTTGCCGCTAAAAGCATCAAAATAGATAAATTTCCACTCTTTTTTGCTGTCATTATGCTCGATTAGCCAAATTTTGTCACACTTTTTAGGGTTTGCATCGATGTTTATGCCAACCATCTCGTAGCCACTAAGCTCGCTTGCGACGATATCTCTTAGCTCATCAAAGCTGATCTTTTTGCTCGAATTTTCTTTGTTTAAATTTACATTTACGATATTTGGGTGAAAAAGGCTGTTTAGCTCGTCTTTATAAACTAGGATCGCGCCGCTAAAGCAAACTACAACAAGCGGGATAAAAAAGAGAAGCGACAAATATGCATGCACCTTGTAAAAAAGCTTTAAATTTAAAAATTTCACCCCTTTTGCCACCTTTTAAAAGTTAGTTTTGATAATAGCTCGCAATTTTATAAGATTTTTGCTTTTATAATTTTTAAAACCATTATCAAAATATAATTTTAAAAAGAAAAGTGACGCTTGTAAAATTTGAGTTTTGAAAGGTAAAAAATTTGATTAAAAAAAGAGAGACAACTCCTCTTTGTGTAAGCGGAAAAGCCAGAAAAGGGGGGAAGCAAAGTCTTAACCGCTACAAAAAGGAGGGTCCGTTTAGGACGGTGAAATGTTATTATTTAAATATAAATTTTAATGAAATTTTTAGTTAATAAAAAAGAAATTCTGCGTAATACTAAATTAAATCACTATATGTAGGCATTTGCTAAAGAAATTTCTCTTTTAAAATGGTAAAAATATATGTTTTGTATGAAAGCAAAATCACATTTGAAATTTCATTTTTATTAATATTAAACGTGGTTTATTCAAAAGTTCTAACAAATTTTAAAATTTACAAGCGAGCATATCACGGCTCTAAATTTAGTAGCATGTTAGGGCGAGTGAGTAAAGTTTTAAAATTTGTAAATTTGCTTTGTTAAATCAAGTGAGTTTCAAGTAAATTTTAAAATTTCATGAGCGAGTAATTTCGGCTCTAAAATTTGAGCTAAGCTGCAAGCGAAAACAAATTTTAGTAGTCAATTCTTGCGAGTGAATGGAATTTTAAAATTTGTAAATTTGCTTTGTCAAGTCAGATAAGCGCGAGACAAATTTTAAAATTTGCAAAAAATCTTTATAAATTTATAAATTTTAATTCTTAGGTACGAGTTCTAAGACGTTGCAGGCTCGCTTACTGCTCATTTTGCAAGCTTTATCAAGGGCATTTGCAGATAGATCAAAGCTCTGCTCTACGCCGTTTCCTTGCAGATATTTTGTAGCTAGCTCATAGCAAGCCTCGCTGCTGCCATTTTCGCAAAGCGACTTAAATATCTCATAAGATCTAACCAGATCTTTCTCCACGCCAAGACCTCGGCCTAGCATGTCAGCATATAAAAAGCAAGAGGTTTTATCTTTGTTCTCGCACTCACTTGAAAGCTTTTTAGTAAAGCTCTCGCAAGCTTTTGCATCGCTTTTATTGATGCAGTTTTGCATATTTTCATCCCAGTTTGCACTTAGAGATAAAACGGCAAAGGCTAAAAATAAAATGGATTTTTTCATAAATTTCCTTAAGAGATAAACCCCCTTTGGGGGAAAGGGGGTCATTACAAAAAGGAGGTTTCTTGTTGGACAAGTGGAATAATACAAGCCTCGTCTAAATTTAAAGCCAACTCTTATTTAACAAAAAACAATCAAACAAGATCTCTCTTGCTAAAGCCCAAATAGCCGCAAACTAGCAAGGTCGCGCCAAGCACCAAAGGGTAGATGATCGCATAAGCTACGAAGGTCGCTTTTGAAAATGTGCCTAATATAAAGTAAGACGCAGTGCCGATGACTGCTAAATTTGGATCAAAAAGGCTAAGCGCTGCTATCCTAAAAAGCTCGATCGGATTTAACATCGCGATAGAGTAGATGACGTACTCATCGACAGAGCTTCGCATAAGCAGCCCAATGAGCGCTAGGTCGATAAAAGCTAGCATGATAAGCCAGAGCAAAAACGCCACGCCTTGGCCTGTTTCTTGATTTTTGATAAGGCTTGAGATGAAAAATCCAAGCGATAAAAAGACGATACTTAGGCTAAAAAGCAAGCCAAAGTAAAGCACCAGCACGCCCCAAGGTATCGACACGCCCTTTATAAAGCCAACCACCACGCAAAGCAAAAGCGAGAACAAAAGTGGCACAAAAACGACAAACGTCCGCCCAAGCGCCTTGCCAAAATAGTACTCTTTAAGGCTTAGCGGGAAGCTTAGCACGTACTCAAGCAGGTTTGTATCTCTGTCTTGATTTATACTTCTAACGGTTGAGATGAGGATAAATATCGGCACGATGATGACGCAAATTTGTATAAATAAAAGTAGCGCCCTTGTTAGCCCAGAAAAGCCAAGCACGCGCGAGTCGGTCACTCCACTAAATAAAAATCCTATCATCAAAGCAGAAAAAAGAAGCGCATAGATCGCAAACCACCTTGAGCGAAACGACTCTTTGACGTCTAGTTTTGCTATTAAAAAAAGGTTATTCACTCTTGCTCCTTAAATTTTCTTCTTTGATGATCTTGCCAAGGTCCATATAGACGCATCTATCAAGCAGATGAGCGATCTCATCTATGCGGTGCGATATGAAAACTAGCGTCTTGTTTTGCGTGAAGTTGTCTAGCAAATTTTTAAAAGACTCCCTTGCTTTTACATCTAAATTTGCCGTTGGTTCGTCAAACATCAAGATTTCGCTATCTTTGGCAAATGCGATGGCTATTAACATCTTTTGCTTCATGCCGCCAGAGAGTTTGTAAAAGGACTTGTTTAAATTTGCATGCAGGTCAAGCTCTAAAAGCTTGCTAAATTTCTCAATATCTTCAAATTTTACATTTGAGCTTTTGCAGACAAACTCGCAAAGCTCACGCAGGCTAAATTTAAGCGGTGGCGGGGTTTGTGGCACAAATGAGATAAACTTTAGCGCCTCTTTTCTATCTTTTAGGGTATTTACGCCATTTATCGCGACGCTTCCGCTATTAGGCACAAACTCGCCCAAGATGATACGCATGAGCGAGCTTTTGCCAGCTCCATTTTGCCCAAGTATCGCTATCTTTTCGCCAGCTTTTACATTTAGACTGACGCTATCAAGTATCTTTTGTGAGCCAAAAATTTTCGTTACTTCTTTTATATCTATCAAAAAATTTCCTTATATGAGTTTCTTAAAGCCGTTGTCAAATTTAAGTGCATCTTGGTGGCAAACGTCGATACACCTGCCACAAAGCGTGCAGTCAGCTCCAGCTATCCTAAAGAGCTTTTTACTATCATCAGTTTTTGCGCCCTTTTTTGTCATAAAAAGCACGTGTGGCACTAGGCAAACATCAGTGCAAACTAAGCAGTGGTCGCACTTTTCTTTATCCCAGCTAACCTTTATCGCATTTGGCTTTGCTAGTAGCGAATAGGTCGCTCCAACAGGGCAGACATATCTGCACCATGCCCTGCGCGAGAAGAAAATTTCAACCACAAGCATAGCCACAACTAGCCAGATAGCGTGAAAGTAGCCATAGATGATAAATCTTGAAAATATCCCAACGACGTTAAAAATTTCAAAGACTAGGCTTGAGCTAGCAAAGCTAAGAGCCAAAAACAAAATGGTAAAAGCGTATCGCCACTTTGTGTCAAAAACTCGCGGTTTTACTATCTTTTTTGCGCGTAAATTTTCATGGATCTTCTCAGCTATCTCGCTTATAAGTGAGTACGGGCAAACCCACGAGCAAAAGCCCCTGCCACCAAAAATAATGTAAAAGGCTAGGATGCTAAGCGAGCCGATTAGTAAATTTACATGAATTTCATGCGTTGCCAAAAAGACTTGCAAGCTCATAAATGCATCTGCTAGGTGAAAGCCAAGTATCCTTGAGGCGCTGATGTCGCCCTCTAAAATTTGCACATCGACCCTGTAAGAGAGCACAAATAAAAGATGAACTAATACAATGGTAAAAATGCGCCAAAAACGTATGCTTGGGCGCTTTTTGCCATCTTTTGTAGTCGTTATTAGCGTGCTTAGAAAGCTTACGTTTCTAACGGTCGCACGAACGTTATATTTATCCATTTTTACTTTTTAAATTTAGAAATTTCATCAGCAAGGCTGTTTAGATCGCTGTCGCTAACGTTTGTAAGCAGTCCCTTCATAAGCGTGTTTTGCACCTTGCCAGCCTTATAATCAGCTAGTTTTTTAAGCAGATCCTCTTTGCTTAGATGAGTGATATCAGGCGCTACGACACCCTTGCCATTTGCGCCGTGACATGGTGCGCAAGAGGTTAGGTATTGCTTGCTAACGCCTTCATTTTGAGCCTTAGCTACGCTTAGGCTTAGCTCTTTTACCTTTTTTAGCTCATCTTCGCTGGCAAATTCCTCGCTAGACTTTGACTGCTCTTTTGAGATATTTTGCTCCACTTTTGGCTGAACGCTAGCTTCTACTTTCTCCTTTTTAGGCGGAGTTTGGCTTAGCATAAACACCATGATGCCACATATCAGCACCGCTAAAATGATCGTTATGATTTTTCCGATTTTCATTGTTTGCTCCTAAACTGCGCATTAAAATCGCTTATCTCTTTTGCTAGATTTCTAATCTCACTCTCATCCATCTTTTTAACAAGATCACGCATTAGCACATTTACCTTCTCTTTGTTTTTGTAAGCGTTTATCATCTTATAAATTTCATCCTCGCTCTTTGTTAGAAGAGATGGTCCGATGATGCCATTTGCATAGTCGTCGTGGCAGGCTGAGCACTTTGTGATGAAGTCCTTACTAAGTCTGCCCTTTATAAGCCTTAAATTTATACTTTGAAGCGGGCTTTTTACCATAGCAAGCGCTCCGATCTGGCGGCTTACGTTGTTATCTTCAAGACCAAATTTGACGCTTTTTTCGCCGTGCATGTCGTATTTTATAAATTCATTTTGCTTATTTGCACTCTCGTTGTTTTCATTTTTTTCGACCTTTATGCTAGCACTTGTCGCTACCTTTGCGCCTTGCTCGCTGGCAGCCTCTTGCGCTTTGTCCTCGCTCTTTTCACAGCCGACAAATATCAACGCAGCAGCTATTAAAGGTATTATTACTCTCATTTTTTCTCCTTGTAAATTTCATCATAACTCATCTTTGGGGCGATATTTATGATCTTTGCTGGGCAGACCTCAGCGCAAACGCCACACCCCACGCAGCCGTTTTTTATAAGCGGTAAATTTGTCTCGCTCATCACTATCGCGCTATCGCCAACTGGGCAAAGCGTGACGCAAAGATCGCAAATTTGACCGATCTTGCCTTTTACCTTATCTTTTAGCGCCTCTTCTCTATCGTTATAGGCTTTGCGATCAAGCAGATCTTTAACGCCAGCTTCGCTTAAATTTTCTCTTTTCACGCTCAAACAGGCAGCCGTGTCACTTAAAACTGCAACGCCCATTTTGACATCACCCACGACCTTTGTGGCGTGATTAAGCGCACCGCTAGGACAGGCTAGCACGCATGGGAAAAGGTCGCACAAGTAGCAGCCTCTCTCTTTGGCGTCGATGTGAGCTGAGCCACTTGAGTAGCCATCTTCTATGTCAAGTAAATTTATACTGTGATAAGGGCAAACTTGCACGCACTGGCCGCATTTTACGCAAAGATCGTCAAAGTCATCAACAGCCCCTGGTGGCCTAAGATAGAGCTTGTCGCCACTACTTTTTGGCAAAAACTTGCCTAAGCCGTATCCAGCCACTGCTGCAGCTGAGCCAATTATCATAAAATTTCTTCTATCCACGTTTCGCCTTTAAAGCGTTGAAATTTGAAACATCAAGCGGTTTTATCCTAGGCGAATTATCTTCAAGTAGCTTTATCGGCTCAGAAAATGGAGCTAGTTTGGCTAAGAAATTTAAGACACTAAAGACGCTTGAGCCATAGAAAAACTGTAAATTTGGATAGTATTGCCAGAGCTGATCAATATATGAGAGGTGCAAAAATGGCGTGTCGCCGTAGCCATCTTTATCTCTATCAAAGCTCTCATACTCATCATAATAATTCTTACTCCACCTATTTAGTAGCATCTTTTCGCCTGGAGTGTCATTTACGACGATGTCCATGTTGCCGATGAAGTCGTTGTTTTCAAAGATGCTTGTGCCTTGCGTAGCGTGAAAATAAATGCCAACCACGTTGTGTAAAATTTTATTGCCTACAAAATTTATAGTTGAGCCTGGCTGAAAGGGCGAATTATCAAGCAAGATACCACGCGCGTTATAGACAAGAGTGTTATTTTCTATCGTAAAGTCAGACACGTCCTTTAGTCCGATGCCGATGCCAAAGGCGC